>JANNMJ010000022.1:0-10878 GCA_031397815.1 Hymenobacteraceae bacterium | reverse complement strand
GGGTTCCCCGATTGAACACATCACGCGAACCCCAACGGGGTTCTTCTCCACAGCCCGGGGTTGGCGGCGCTCCGCGCCGACTACCCCGGGCTACCCGCCGCGCCGGGCTACCCGCGCCCCTACGTACCCGTCTCGGGTGCGGGCCAGAGCCCCGCGAATAGCCCGCACGGGGCCGGAGCCCCGCGCGATTCGGGGGGGGGTGATTTCGCAGAAATCTACCCCGGGATCATGCACAGGGGCAGCCTTCGCAATTCGTCTTCGTGAATCGAGCGAACCCGAGTCGACCAGAAGGGTGGCGTTGTCGCATCGTTATGCGCTATCGCTGCGTGGAGTGGGCCGGGAACTTTGTGGCGATGCCCGTTACGCTGAGCGGGTGGCGCTACTGACTCTCGTCTCGTCTCTTTCCTTATGGTGTATTTTACTTTCCGACCGTTTCGCCGGCCGCTCCTGCTGCTGAGCTTTTTACTGGGGAGCCTGCTACCCGCGATGGCCCAAACGGGCGGCGGCGTGGGCATCGGTGGTACGGCGCCGGCTTCGGCGGCGCTGTCGGTGAGCAGCACCACCAAGGGCTTCCTGCCCCCGCGTATGACGCAGGCCCAGCGCGACCTGATCAGCGCGCCCACGGCCGGGCTCGTCATCTACAACACGACTACCAACAAGCTCAACACCTGGAACGGCACGAGCTGGGACGCCTCCCTTAGCGCCACTGAGCAGGTGGGCAGCGCGGTTAGCAGCTTCGCCTACACCGGCGCCCCGCAGACCTTCGTAGTACCGGCGGGCGTGACGAGCCTGCAAGTAACGGCCGAAGGCGGCGCTGGCGGGCAAGACCCGTACGGCGCCGGGAGCGGCGCCCCGGGTCAGCCGGGCGGCGTGGGTGGCCGCGTGACGGCTACCCTCACCGTAACCCCCGGCGAAACCCTGACGGTGTACGTTGGGGGGAAAGGCAGTGCGTCCTCCGTCGGCACCTCACCCGGCGGCTACAACGGCGGCGGCACCGGCGATGAGGTCGGCGGCAGCGGTGGCGGCGCTACCGACCTGCGTCGGGCCACGGCCACGGCCGATGCCGTCGGGCTGAACCGCCTGCTGGTGGCGGGCGGCGGCGGCGGCGGTGGTTACAACGACATTCCGGGCCAGTCGGCGGGTGGAAACGGTGGCGCGCCCACGGGCAGCAACGGCCAGGATGGCCCCATCAGCTTCTTCGCCGGAGGGCGGGGTGGCACCCAGAGCGGACCGGGCGGTAACGCCAACGCCAACATCGGCGGCGATTACCGGAACGCCAGGGCAGGCGGCGGCGCCGGGGGCGGTGGGTATTACGGCGGCGGCGGCGCTGCGTACAACGCGGGCGGGGGCGGCGGGTCGTCGTGGGTGACGCCTACGGGTAGCAGCGGCATCAGCTACGGCGTGGCTGGGACTTCGGCCGACGGCTCGCTCACCATCACGTACCCGAGCTTCGCTGCCCCCGTGCTCGACGGCGCCAATTTCGTGAACGTGCCGGGTACGTTTCCTCAGCTCAGCCTCAGCGGCCAGAGCCTGACTATCAGCAACGGTAACACCGTCACGCTCCCCGCCAGCACCGATGCCCAGCAGCTCAACCTCAACGGCCAGAGCCTGACCATCAGCAACGGTAACACCGTCACGCTGCCTGCCAGCACCGATGCTCAGCAGCTCAACCTCAACGGCCAGAGCCTGACCATCAGCAACGGCAACACCGTCACGCTGCCCGCCAACATTGACACCGACACCGACGCTCAGCAGCTCAGCCTCAACGGCCAGAGCCTGACCATCAGCGGCGGTAACACCGTCACGCTGCCCGCCAGCATTGACACCGACGCCCAGCAGCTCAGCAAGAGCGGCAACCTCATCAGCCTCACCAACGGCGGCTCGGTAGTCGACGCCGACAATCAGCAGATCACCAAGAGCGGTAACCTTATCAGCCTCACCAACGGCGGTTCCGTGGCCGACGCCGACAACCAGAGCCTCTCGCTCAGCGGCAGCAGCTTGAGCATCGGCGGGGGGACCGGCGTGACCCTGCCGGATGCCTCCAGCACCAACGAGCTGCAAAGCCTGAGCCTGAGTGGCTCGACGCTCGGCATCAGCGGCGGTGCTGGCGTGACGCTGCCCGACGTTTCCAGCACCAACGAGCTGCAAAACCTGAGCCTGAGCGGCTCGACGCTCGGCATCAGCGGCGGCAGCGGCGTTACGCTGCCCGATGTGTCTAGCACCAACGAAATCCAGAGCCTCTCGCTCAGTGGTCAGAACCTGACCATCAGCGGCAGCAACACCGTCACGCTGCCCGCCAGCACCGACGCCCAGCAGCTCAGTGTCAGTGGTCAGAACCTGACCATCAGCGGCGGCAACACCGTCGCGCTGCCCTCCGGCGCCGACAACCTCGGCAACCACACCGCCACCACCAGCATCAACCTCGGCTCGAACCTGCTCCGGCAATCGACGGGCGCTACCAGCGGCATCAGCCTGACGCTCCTCGGCGCGGTGGGCATCAACGCCCCGACGCCCGCCACCTCGGCGCAGCTCGAAGTCCGCAGCACGGTGCGCGGCTTCCTGCCGCCGCGCATGACCACCACCGAGCGCGACGCCATCGCCAGCCCCGCCACGGGCCTCGTGATCTATAACACCACCACCAACCGCCTCAGCACTTGGGATGGCGGCGCCTGGAACGAGCCGGTCATCGACTCTTACCAGCCGCCCACGCAGACGTTCGGCTTTACCGGCGCTCCGCAGACCTATGTGGTGCCGGTGGGTGTAACGCAGCTGGCCGTGACGGCCATCGGCGGCCGTGGCGGCAACAATGGCACCGGCGCCAGCGGCGGGGCGGGCGCCCGCGTCACGACGACCCTCACCGTAACCCCCGGCGAAACCCTAAACGTGTACGTCGGCGGCATCGGCAGCACCGCCTCGGCTACGCCCAATACCCCCGGCGGCGGCGGTTATAACGGCGGCGGCAACGCCTACGAGCTGAACGGCGGCGGCGGCGGCGCGTCCGATGTGCGGCGCGGCACCTCTACCACCTTCCGCGTGGTGGTGGCGGCCGGTGGCGGCGGCGCGGCCTCGGGAGTGGCGGGCGGCGCCGGCGGCGCCCCCAACGGCGCGGCTGGCAGCGGCTTGCAGGTCGGGCAGGGGGCCACGCAGACGGGTGGCGGCACCGGGTACAACAACGTCGGCAACGGCACCTTCGGGCAGGGCGGCTCCGCGTCGACGCTGTTCACGGGCGGCGGCGGCGGCTACTACGGCGGCGGTGCCGGTGGGTCGGGGGGCGCGGGTGGTGGGTCGTCGTGGGTGCTGGTCAACACTACCGCCAACACCACGTATACCGCTGGCGTGGGTACCGGCGCGGGTTCTATTACGCTGACGCCAGCACCGGTCACCACGGCTCCTATTCTCGATGGCAGCAACTTCGTGAACCTGCCGTGGCAGGTCAACGGGTCCGACGTGTACCGCGCGACCGGCAACGTGGGCATCGGCACCAGCACCCCGGCCCAGAAGCTCGACGTGGTGGGCAACATCGCCGCAAGCGGCCCGCTCGGCGTAGTGCTCAACTCGCAGGACCGCCCGCTGATTACGCGCGGCTACGACGCCTTCAGCAGCGGCAACTACTCCGGTGCCGGACGCTGGGGCCTGTTTATGGAGTCCAGCGCCCTCACGTTCGGGGTACCTGCCATCGCCAACCGGCAGTTTCAGTGGGCGACTTACAACGCCAACTCCACCGTCGGGACAAGCCTGATGACGCTCTCGCAGAGCGGGGATCTGAGTGTGAGTAACAGCGTGCTGGCGCGCGGCTTCGGGAGCATCAGCAATCAGGGGGCGTACCTCCAGTGGAACCGCTCGCTCGGCGAGGGCGAGACGTGGCTCCTCAACCAAAAGGGCAGCGGCAACGTGTACGCGGGCATCCGTTTCGGCAGCGCCACGAGCGCCAACGTCATCACGGAGTGGGCGCGGTTCATCGATAACGGCAACCTCGGCCTCGGCACCACCACCCCGGACGCCAAGCTCGACATCGAGAGCAGCGGCGCGCAGCAGCTCATCCTCACTTCCACCGCCTCCGACCCTACCGGCGTCATCACCATCAACATCCCCGCCACCAACCCCGCCTGCGCCACCTGCTCGGAGATGATCATCTTCAATAAGGCCGGTACGGGCACCATCGGCGCCATCGGCGCGAACGTGGCGAACAACACGGTGTACTATAACACGGCATTGGATAAGCGTCTCAAGGAACACATCCGCCCCACCCACTACGGCCTTCCCGATTTGTTGAAGATCGAAGTGAAGGACTACAACTTCATCGGCACCGCCGCGGCCAACCGCACCACCGGCTTCCTCGCCCAAGACCTCTTCCGCATCTACCCCGAAGCCGTGAAGGAAGGCGACACCGGCGCCACCGTCACGAACATGTGGGCCGTGGATTACGGCAAGCTCACGCCGTTACTGGTGCAAGCCATTCAGGACTAGCAGAAGCTCATCGACGCCCAGCGCGCTGAGATTGACGCCCTGAAAGCCCGCGCCACCGCCGCCGAAGCCAACACCGAAAGCTTCGAGGCGCGGTTGCGGGCGTTGGAAGCGGGGGTGGGGTCGACGCGGAAGTAAGGGGTTGCCGAAGGCTACCCCGGGCTTCAAGGATAAAACCCCTTCGGGGTATCCGGCCCACATCCATCCTGCTGGCGCGCGTTTGGGTCGACCGAAGGTCGAGCTAACGCGTGTCTAGCCGGGGTGTGCGCCTGTGACGCACCGGCGCGGAACGCGACGAATTACGGCGGTATAGTCACCTCAAACAGGTTGCGCCAATGCCACGTCGGTTGTTCGCTGACGCGAATGCGCGTCACAGACGCGCCACCCGGTCAGACACGCGTTAGGTCTCCCTGCGGTCGACCCAAACGCGCGCCAGCGTGGGTGCCCGGGGTAGATTTCTGCGAAATCAACCCCGGGCTTTGGAGAAGAACCCCGTTGGGGTTCCCCGATTGATTGCGTGATGCGAACCCCACCGGGGTTCTTTTCCACAGCCCGGGGTTGGCGGCGCTTTGCGCCGACTACCCCGGGCTACACGCCGCGCCGCGCAACCCTCCCCGCCCCTCCTTTGTCGCATCGTTATGCGCTACCGCCGCGTGTCCTAGGCCGGGACCTTTGTACCGCTGATTGGCACCGAGCCGGTCGGCGCTCATTGCGTTTGCCCTATGCCTCACTTCTCCTCTCACGTTTTCGGTCGGTCGCTGGCGGTGCTGGCGTTGGTTTTTGGTAGCCTCTTGCCTGCCGTGGCGCAGGTGGGGATCGGCACCACTGCGCCCCACGCCAAGGCGGCGCTGGAAGTGAAGAGCACCACCAAGGGCTTGCTGCCGCCGCGCATGACGCAGCCTGAGCGCGACGCCATCGCGCCGGGCGCCGATGCGGCGGGCCTGACCGTGTACAACACCACCACGGGCAAGCTCAACACCTGGAACGGCGTCACCTGGACCGAAACCCTTCTCAATGAGCCGCCCCGGACCATCGTGGTCGGGACGTACACTACGCCCGGTACTTACTCTTATGTGGTGCCAGCGGGAACGTCGCGCCTCATCGTCGATGCGCGTGGCGCGGAGGGCGGTAGCAGCAGCGTGACGCAGGGTTACGCTGCGCCGGGCGGGGCGGGTGGTCGGCTGAAGGCGTCTATTGCGGTGACGGCGGGCGAGACCCTGACCATCAACGTAGGGGGCGCGGGAGTGAGTACGACGGGCGGCTTCAACGGCGGCGGCAACGGCGGGAACGGCGGCAGCACCTTCGGCGGCGGCGGCGGCGGGGCTTCCGATGTGCGGCGCGGTTCCGCCCTCACCGACCGCCTTCTCACGGCGGCGGGTGGTGGTGGCGGTGCCGGTGCCGGTAGCGGCGCTGCTGGCCTGACAGGCGTTGGCGGCGCGGGCGGCTACCCCACCGGCGGTTCCGGCCTCAACAGCACGAGCTCTGTCGCGGGCGGGCGGGGCGGTACCCAGACCGGCCCCGGCCCTAGCTCCGCCAGCCCCGGTGCCGCTTACAGCCCCGGCAGCCTCGGCCAAGGCGGCGCCAGCCACAGCTACTTCAGCGGCGGCGGCGGCGGCGGCTACTACGGCGGCAACGGCGGCGGCGTGTCGGTCGTGATTCAAGGGAACACGTACTTCGGCGACGGTGCCGGCGGCGGTGGGTCGTCGTGGATCACGCCCACCGATGCCACGCTGGTGCTGACCGAGACCGCTACGGGCGGCGGGGATGGCTCCGTCACGCTCACGCCCGTACCGGATTATGCGGCGCCCGCCTTGGATGCGTCGAACTTCATCAATGTCGCCGGTGATAACCTCGGCAATCACATTGCTACTACGAACGTCGGCCTCAACGGCAACTGGCTGAGCAATGCGCCCGGCAACACCAACGGTATCCGCATCGACAACAGCGGCGATGTAACGCTCAGCGGGCGCCTCGGCCTCGGCACCAGCGGCACGCCCACCGAGAAGCTTCAGATTGTCAACGGGAGCATTCAGCTGACCGCCACTTCGCCGGTGGGCGTGGGCATCAGCAACGCTACCAGCTCGTTGAATCTGGCCCTTGCGAATGGCAACGGTCAGTACTCCGATGTAGCCCAGACCGGCGACGCCGTGCTGCGGTCCAACGGCAAGCGCCTCATTCTGGCGGGGCGCGAGGGCGGCGAAGTGATTATGACCACCGGCACGGCGGGCGCCGAAGTCGAGCGCCTGCGGATTACCACCGCCGGACTGATGCGGGTGAGCGGCTTCGCGGGTGGCGGCACGCAGATCGTGACCACCGACAACAGCGGCAACCTGAGCGCCGCGCCCGTCAGCAGCATCGCCGATAACCTCGGCAACCACGAAGCCACCCGCATACTCGCCCTCAACGACAACCCCCTCCTGCTCCGCTCCTCCTCCGACTTTTACCACGGCCTGCGCTACAGCAGCGGCAGTGATGGGCCGCAGCTTTACGGCAGTGCGGGCGGGCAGCTCGGCGTCTGGAACGGCACCAACGTGCAAGCCGTGCTGCACTGGACGCGCGACGGCAACGTCGGGATCGGCACCACCACCCCCGGCGCGGGCCTGCATGTGCGGACTCCGGAAAAGGCGGCGGTCTCGGACGCGAGCGGCGTGTACCTGTCGGGCGGCGCCACGGGCAACCCCAACATCGAGCTGCGCAGCGCCAACGGCGCCCCGTACCTCGATTTCGCCAACGACCTCCCGTCTGATTTCAGCGCCCGCATCCAGTCGAGCAGCAGCGGGCTGGGCTTCCACGCGGGCGGCAGCGTCACTCCGCAGCTACTCGTCGGCCCCGGGAGCGGCGTAGGGGTGGGCGGCGCGGCTCCGGCCTCGGCGGCGTTGGCCGTCACGAGCACCACGCAGGGCTTCCTGCCGCCGCGCATGACCGCGACCGAGCGCAACAACATCGGCAGCCCGGCTGCCGGCTTAATCATCTACAACACCACCACGAATCAGATAAACACTTGGAACGGCACCGAGTGGGAAGCGACTTCCACCGTGACGCAGGGCATCCCGCTGGGGACGGCGCTCGCCACGTTCGCCTACACCGGCGCGGTGCAGACGTACACCATTCCGGCGGGCGTGACGAGTGTGGTGGTGACGGCCAACGGCGCCGTCGGCGGCACGCTCGTGATCGGCAACAATGTCTATCCGGGCGGTAAAGGCGCTCAAGCGCAAACCGTGCTGACCGTAACCCCCGGCGAAACCCTGAACGTGTACGTGGGCGGCACTGGCGGTTTCAATACGGGCAACGGGGCCGGACCCGGCGGCTGGAACGGCGGCGGCAACGCGCGGGGCGGCGGTGGCGGCGGGGGCGGTGCCACCGACCTACGGCGCGGCGGCACGGCCCTAACCAACCGGCTGGTGGTAGCGGCCGGCGGCGGCGGCTCGGCCTACATCACGGGCAACATCGGCGGCGACGGCGGCGCGCCGAATGGCAGCAACGGCGTGGGCAGCACGCCCGGCGGCGGTGCTACCCAGCAGAGCGGCGGCCAGCCGGTCGGGTATAGCGCGGCGCCGGTGGTCGGCAGCTTGGGGCTGGGCGGCGATAGCGACTTTTTCAGCGGCGGCGCGGGCGGCGGCGGCCTCTACGGCGGCTCCGGCGCGCGGGGCAGCGGCGGCGGCGGCGGCTCGTCGTGGGTAACTCCCACGGGCACCGCCGATACTCGGCTGATCGCTGGCGTCAGCTCCGGTAACGGTTCGCTGACCATCTCGCTGCCGCAGGACTATCCCGCGCCTACCCTCGACGGCGCCAACATCAGCGGGGCGTGGGATGTGAGCGGCACCAACTACTACTACAACGGCGGCAACGTGGGCATCGGCACCAGCAGCCCCGGCCAGAAGCTCGACGTGGTGGGCACCGCCCGCGTGCAGGGCACCTTGCAGGTGGGTACCAACGGGATGCCCGGCGGCATTGAAGTGCTGGGCGCCAGCGGCGCCACCACCACCACCCTCGATCAGCAGCAGCTCATCCGTAACGGCAGCGCGACGGTAGTTGACAATTGGCAGTCGTTTACGGCGGGCATCACGGGGACTCTGGTTCAGCTCGACCCGAGTGTCGGGCCGAGCGTCGGGAATCCTGCGGCCGCTGGTCAGCTGAGCATCTATGCGGGCGAAGGCATCAGCGGCGCCCTGCTAAGCTCGCAGGCCGTTACGTATCAGCAGGTGGGTAATGCGGGCTTCCAGCAGTTCGTGCTGACCACGCCCGTGCCCGTGACGGCTGGCCAGCAGTACACCTTCCGGCTGACCGCGGCGGCGGGTTCAAACATCTGGTGGGACGGCGGCGGTAACAACCCCTACGCGGGCGGACGGTTCTGGTCGGACCCGTTCACCGACTGGGCCTTCAAAAGCTACGTCGCCACCCCGAACGGCGCCCGCCTCCTGACCGTGCTGCCCACCGGGCAAATGGGCCTCGGCACGGCGACTCCCTCGGAGAAGCTCGATGTAGTCAACGGCAACGTCAAAATCAGCACCACCGGCAACGGCCTCATCTTCCCCGACGGCACCACCCAGACCACGGCCGCGCTGACCAGCAACTTCATCCAAAACACTACGACCACCCAGACGGGCGCGAGCTTCAACGTCGGCGGTAGCGGCACGGTCGGCGGCCTGCTCACGGCGGGCACCAGCAGCGTAACCGGCAACAGCACGGTAGGCGGCAACAGCACCGTGAGCGGCACCCAAACCATCAGCAGCAACGCCTACGTGAATGGCAGCCTCGGCGTGGTGCTCAACGGGCAGGACCGCCCGCTCATCACGCGCGGCTACGACGTGTTCAGCAGCGGCAACTACAATGGCGCCGGGCGCTGGGGGTTGTTTATGGAATCCGAAGCGCTCACGTTCGGCGTGCCCGCCATCGCTAACAAGCGGTTCCAGTGGGCGACGTACAACGCCGCCTCTACCGTCAACACGACGCTGATGACGCTCTTGCAGAACGGCAACCTCGGCCTCGGCACGCCCACGCCCAACTACAAGCTCGAAGTCAACGGCACCGCCCTCATCAACTCGACCTACGACCTGCTGCTTCGCGACGCCAACCACGGCCTCGGCTGGTACGGCGGCGGCAAGCTCTGGGGCACCGCCAACCCCGACGGCCCCGTGCTGTACGGTTTCACCGGCGGGATGCTCGGCACCAAGGACGGCGGCTCGCGCGCCATCCTCAGCTGGAACAAGGATAACCAAGTCGGCATCGGCACCACGACCCTCGTCAATGGCTTGAGCGTAAGCACGGCCGAGAAAGCCGGTACGCCGAGCGTCGGCGGGGTATTCCTGTCGGGTGGCGCAAGCGGCAACGCCAACATTGAAGTGCGCGGCGGCGGCACGCCGTACTTGGATTTCGCGGTCAATACCTCTGTCGATTACACCTCGCGCATTATCGAAAACGGTGGACTGCGCTTCAGCGTCGGCGCGAGCTCCAACACGGCGATGATTATTCAGGCGAACACCGACCGCGTCGGGATCGGCACCACTTCGCCTATTGCGCCGCTGCACGTCAAGGGCGCCGCCTCCAACGCCGTCGCGAGCGGCAATGCGTCGTTCTTCAACCAAGGCAGCGGGTTCAACGCGATCAGCAATATGTCGGGCAGCAAGCCCACCACCGCCTATTTCGAGGGCGGCGAAGTGTGGGTGAGCGGCTTCATCGTGGCGGGCAACCTCAACACCACGTCCGACCGGCGCATCAAAAACATCGTCGGCCTCTCGGACCGTGCCACCGATCTCGCCCTCCTCAACCGCCTCCGCATCACCGACTACACGTACATCGATCAGGTGAACAACACCCCCGGTGTCATCAAGAAGGTGATTGCCCAAGAGGTCGAAACCGTGCTCCCGACCGCCGTCAGCCGCTCGTTCCAGGCGCTCCCGAACGTCTATGAGCGCGCCACCCGCGTGAGCTTCGCCAACGGGCTCGTGACCGTCACCACCGCCAAGCCCCACGAGCTACCCGCCACCGGCGGCCGCATGCGCCTCTACACCCCCGCCAACGCCGAGCTAAACCCCGACGTGACGGTAATAGACGCCCACACCATCCGCTTCACCAGCACCGAAGCCTACGCCGAAGGCCTCTTCGTCTACGGCAAATTCGTCGACGATTTCCGCTCCGTCGATTACGACGCCCTCACCACCCTCAACGTAAGCGCCACCCAGGAGCTGGCCCGCAAAGTGGCCGCCCTCGAAGCCGAGAACGCCGCCCTCAAAGCTGGCGCCGCCGCCGACAAATCCCAAACCACCGCCACTCTGGAAAGCCTTGCCGACCGCCTGCGGGCGCTGGAAGTGGGGTCGGGACAGGCGCGGAAGTAGGAGTAGTTGGGCCGCACTGAGTGGCGCGAATCGCACGGATGGAATCGCGCGGGGCTCCGGCCCCGTGCGGGCTATTCGC
>JANNMJ010000253.1:0-2824 GCA_031397815.1 Hymenobacteraceae bacterium | reverse complement strand
GATGGCTTAGGTCGAGCCGCGTTTCGGGGCCGGTGGCGGGGCCTTGCCACACCAAGCGCCCTACCGCGTCGGTGACGGTGAGGTGGGCGTTGGGCGCAGTGGTGGCCCGCACGGTGAAGACGCCCGTGGCGCTCGGGTTGGGGAAGATGCTCAGGCTGGCGGCCAGCTCCTCGCGCTCCTCGCGCACGCTGAGCGGGCCGAGGGGGTAGAGGTCGGCGCAGGTTTGGCACCAGAGGTTGTTAGTGGCGCACACCCGCACCCGCACCGGGGTGGGCGAGGTGAACGTGTGGCTCACGGTCCAGCCTGTGTCGGCGGGGGTGCCGTCGCCCCACTCCCAGCGCACCAGATTTACGGCGCCGTAGCGCGGGCCGGGGTGGGTGGTGAGCGGGTCGAGGGAGAAGCTCATTGTGCTGCCCACGAACGGGCCGTGGGTCGGCGCCTGCCCGAAGACCGGCGGGCGGGCGCAGAGGTCGGGCTGGACGGGGCGCGGCAAGCCGCTCCAGCGCTGGGCGGCGCCATCATACTCTTGCTGAGCGAAGACCCGCGCCCCATAGCCACTTAGGTAAGCCGTGCCGTTGGGTTCATAGACCCAATCATTAATCAGCGTGCGGGGGGCCGTGATTTGCTGCCAGAGCACCCGCCCGACGCTGTCGGTGGCCGTAGCGGGCGGGGCCAGCATCAGCATCAACGGCGCCGTGTACTCACGCCCGGCCACAACGAAATGCCCGTTGGCGACTTCCTGCACCCCCGTGAGTTCGGCGGCTAAGGCATTGCTGCCCTGCGAAGAGACGAGCAGATAGTACCACTCGCGCCGCCCCAGAGAATCGAGTTTGATGAAGACGCCTTCGCGGGGCGCGTTGTTCTGCGCGTAGCGGTAGCCGACGAACGCTACGCCGCCATCGGTGGTGGAGACAATAGCGTTCCCCACATCACGGTAGCCCGGCCAGCCTACCCGGGCACGGCCGAGCGAATCGCCGTAGGCATCTAAATATTGAACGAAGTGATCAATGGCAAATTCGCTGGTATACGGCTGATCAACTGATTGGCTGCTGAGTACCGCCATCGCCCCATTCGCTAATGAGGCAGCCGCGTAGGCTTCCGCATAGCGCCCCCCGAAGACGTGCGATTGCAATAGACTGCCACCCGCATCATACTGCACTACTTCCGCCCGTTGGGTTGACGGCAGATTAGGGATCGGCACAAAACGAGCGCCAGTGATCTGGTATCCAATAGGCGTAGGCTGTGTTTCGGCAGGACGAAAACTGACATATGGGTAAGGAATTTGCCGCCGCCAAGCAGTATTCCCTGTCGAGTCCAAGCGCAGAATTTGATAACCAGTGACTGTGGAGCCCGACATCAGAAAGGCATTGACGTAGGCACCTCCCTGTCTATCGGAGACGGCTCCCCACGCCTGCCCAGCATTAATACTTCTTAGCACCCACTGGCGGATGGGTTGCCCCAAGCTATCAGTAATCAGCAACCCAGGGCGCTGCTCAATACTATTCACAATGAGCGTATCGCTGAAGCCAACACTCAAATAGCGGTTAATTTTCAACCGAGCTACGGAGTTGAAATACCACGCGCGCGGTCCCGGATTGTAGAAGTCATTCCACAACAGCCTTCGTTGAGCGAGCGCGGGCAGTGAGACACTTGTCAGCACTATCAGTAGCGATAACCAATTCCCTCGGCCAGTTGGCCGAGGGAATACCAAACCTTTCAACAAGGATTTCATAGCGGCTAGCGACCAATCAACAACCGCCGTATTGCCACTCGCTGTCCATCCGCAATCACTGTGTAGATATACACTCCCGGTCGTAGGCTGTTGGCCGAAATCGCAATCGCTTGCTGCTTGGGGCTGAGTTCGCTTCGCATCAAAACCTGCCCGCTGATGGGGTCAGCAATCAGCAATTCCGCGTGATTTGCACCGGCCAGTGCGTAGCCAATAATCGTTTCACCGCCTTCTACTGGATTAGGAACGTTTTGCGCGACTGTCCAGTGATGATCATTGTTCTCATCGCTCGTACTCGCAGGAGCCGCCCGATTGGGATTGAATCCAACCAGCCCCGGACATCTTAGCGTATTCGAATAAAGGACAGGATTGACAACTCCGGTATATGCAAAACTGGGGCTATTAGCCTGAAAGTCCGCTCTTAGATTGTAATACGTGGCAGTTGGCGTATTCTGCGTGGTGGCGCCGGGGGTTAAGTCGATACCGGAGAAGGTAGCATACGTAGGCCGCCACGTCGGCGTCGTTCCACTCGGCACATCGTGGAGCAAGAAGATAAACTCGTTACCAACGCCTGTTGGCGGAGTGCCCACAAACAAGTTCTTAGGAACTATATAGTATCCCCACGCGCCAGTGACTGGATCAGGCGTCAACATAAACACCGGCTCAGCCCCGTATGGCACGCGGAATCCCACGTTGCGGCCCGTCACCGTGCCGGTTCGGCGGAAGGTATTACACTGAGGCCAGAGGTGGTTGCGCACGGTCAGGCCCACAGCGCAGTTCTCGAAGCGGTTGCGTTCCATGGCGGGGAGTTGGGCGTAATAGGCATCCATGCCTTGCGCCAGATTCCGGAAGAGGTTGTCTTGCACCGTCAGGGAACCGGCTACCACGGGGGCATTCGATACTTCGATGCCGCGCTGGCCGTTGGCGGCATCCGGCGCCGGGAAGGCCGTGAAGGCGGTTTTCGAGCCGAACTCGTTCCCCGTGAAATTCAGACCAGTGCCATCGAAGATGGTACCGAGGAAAATCCCCGCCGAGCCGTTTTCCAGCCGGGTGCCGTTAAAGGAGGGGTGCTCTAACACGAAGGCCTTAAGCCAC
>JANNMJ010000251.1:0-2820 GCA_031397815.1 Hymenobacteraceae bacterium | reverse complement strand
GATGGCTTAGGTCGAGCCGCGTTTCGGGGCCGGTGGCGGGGCCTTGCCACACCAAGCGCCCTACCGCGTCGGTGACGGTGAGGTGGGCGTTGGGCGCAGTGGTGGCCCGCACGGTGAAGACGCCCGTGGCGCTCGGGTTGGAGAAGATGCTCAGGCTGGCGGCCAGCTCCTCGCGCTCCTCGCGCACGCTGAGCGGGCCGAGGGGGTAGAGGTCGGCGCAGGTTTGGCACCAGAGGTTGTTGGTGGCGCAGACCCGCACTCGTACCGGGGTGGGCGAGGTGAACGTGTGGCTCACGGTCCAGCCCGTGTCGGCGGGGGTGCCGTCGCCCCACTCCCAGCGCACCAGATTCACGGCCCCGTAGCGCGGGCCGGGGTGGGTGGTGAGCGGGTCGAGGGAGAAGCTCATTGTGCTGCCCACGAACGGGCCGTGGGTCGGCGCCTGCCCGAAGACCGGCGGGCGGGCGCAGAGCTCGGGCTGCACGGGGCGCGGCAGGCCGCTCCAGCGTTGGGCGGTGCCGTCGGAAAAAGGCTGGCCAGCGGTGCGGTAGCCGTACCCACTTAAATACGCCGTACCGTTGGGTTCGTAAACCCAATCGTTGGCGACGGTAAGCGGAGCCGTAATGTGCTGCCAGAGTACCCGCCCGACACTGTCGGTGGGCGTGGCGGGCGGAGCCAGCATGAGCATCAATGGAGCCCCATAATCACGCCCCATCACGACGAAATGCCCATTGGCAATCTCCTGTACGCCTTTGAGTTCGGCGGCTAAGGCATTGCTTCCTTGCGACGGCACGAGCAGATAATACCATTCGCGCCGTCCCAGAGAATCGAGCTTGATAAAGACGCCCTCGCGGGGTGCGTTGTTCTGCGCATAGCGGTAGCCAACAAACGCCACGCCGCCATCGGTAGTAGCGACAATGGCGTTCCCCACGTCACGATAGCCCGGCCAGCCTACTTGGGCACGGCCGAGCGAATCGCCGTAGGCGTCAAAGTACTGAATAAAGTGGTCACGCCGAAACGCCAGTGGGTAGGTGAGTTGATCGACATATTGACCGCTGAGAACAGCAGTCGCGCCGTTCGCGAGCCGAACAGCATCGTAGGCTTCCGAGTAGCGTCCCCCGAACACTTGTGACCATTGAAGTTGTCCACGGGCGTCGTACTGCACTACTTCAGCGCAGTGGCTAGATGCGCCGGTATAGCGGGCGCCAATCAATTGATAGCCATCGGGCAGCACTTGGGTATTATGCGGGGTAAAACTCACATAGGGAGCGGGAATACGGCGACGCCAGATCAGATTAGCGGCCGAATCCAGCCGGACAAATTGGTACCCAACTCCTATCTGGTTCACATAGAAATCGGTAAAAACATAAGCTCCTCCCTGATGATCATCTACTGCCCCCCAGAAATTACCGCCCTCAATGTTGCGATAGATATGTAGGGTACTAATCCCCATACTATCGGTCACGGCAATGCACGGGCGCCGGAAATATTCCGGCACTGGTCCTAACCGCGACATAGAGTCGGCCGGGCCTACATTAAAGTAGCGGTTCGGGGCCGTCTTCACGACGGAACGAAAATACCAATCCTGCCCCCCAGAATTGTAGAAGTCATTCCACAGCAACGTGCGCTGAGCCGACAATTGGCTAGCGTTTGCTAGTACAAGTCCCAAGATGGCGAACAAGTACCCCCAGCCGTGCGGCCGGGGGTACGAAGAACGAAGATTATCCATTGCTATGCTAGGCTTAACGCCCGATGAGTAAGCGCCGGTTCGCCACCGAATGTCCATCTGCTATGACCCGGTACACATACACCCCGGACTGGAAACGGCTCAAATCCAAGCGCACCTCGTGGGAGGTCGGATCAAGCTCCCGCCGAAGTAGCACTTGTCCCGTAATGGGGTCGAGAATTGTTACCTCGGCGCTGGAAGCTCCAGTTAGGGCATAAGCAATCGAAGTTTCCGCTCGCTCTACTGGGTTTGGCACATTCTGTTCTACCGTCCATTGAGCACGAATGTGCTGCAATGCCAGTCCTGTGTGCGAAGCCCGGTTAGGGTTAAATCCAACATTACCCGGACAAGCGAGACCGTCATCATATTCAGGATCTGAAGAGAGTACGTCTATGTTAAAGCTCGAGTTTGCGCTTTGCAGGTCGGCGCGCAGATGATAATGAGTTTCTGTGGGCGTATTTACGGTGGTACCCGGACCTATTCTGGAGAAAGCAATATACGTAGGCCGCCACGTCGGTGTCGTTCCACTCGGCACATCGTGGAGTAAGAAGATAAATTCGTTACCAGCCCCTGTTGGCGGGGTTCCCAAAAACAAGTTTTTAGGAACCTCAACGTAGGTGAAAGTATGCGGCAAAATCTGGTCGAATTCCCCCAAAAACACTGGCTCAGACCCGTATGGCACGCGGAAGCCCACGTTGCGGCCCGTCACCGTCCCAACGCGGCGGAAGGTGTTACACTGGGGCCAGAGATCGTTGCGCACGGTTAGGCCCACGGCGCAGTTCTCGAAGCGGTTGCCTTCCATGTCGGGAAGCCGGGAGTTGAAAGCATTAACACCCTGCGCCAGATTCCGGAAGAGGTTGTTTTGTACCGTCAGGGAACCGGCCACTACCGGGACATCCGATACTTCGATGCCGCACTGACCGTCGGCGGCATCCGGCGCTGGGAAGGCCGTGAAAGCGGTTTTCGAGCCGAACTCGTTCCCCGTGAAATTCAGACCAGTGCCATCGAAGATGGTACCGAGGAAAATCCCCGCCGAGCCGTTTTCCAGCCGGGTGCCGTTAAAGGAGGGGTGCTCTAACACGAAGGCCTTAAGCCAC
>JANNMJ010000247.1:0-23597 GCA_031397815.1 Hymenobacteraceae bacterium | reverse complement strand
TTTTCGGTTGATTCAGAAGACTATGTTGTTTCTGATATTTGATCGGAAAAAGTGGCTCTAGAGCTTGCAAATGCACTAGCCAAGCGAGCAGAAGAGTGTGCCTTATATTCGGCTTTGCACTTGTGTATAAGCCATAGGGCTGGAGCCCCGCGCGATTCTGCTCTCATTCCTAACTCATCTCCACATCCCCCCACATCTCCACATCCCCCTTACAGCTCCCCCCGGCTGGCTCGCTTCATCAGCTCGGCGCGGCTGTTGATTTCGAGCTTGCGGTACACTTGCTTGACGTAGCCGTGAATGGTCTGGGGGGAAAGGTCGAGGCGGGAGGCGACTTGCTTTTCCGTGAGGCCATCGACCAAGCCTTCCAGCACGGAGCGCTCGCGCTGGCTCAGCAAATCGGATTGGGTGGATGGGGTGGGCTTGAAGTGCGCCAGCACCTTGCGCGCTACCGAGCGGCTCATCGGGGCACCGCCGCGCATCACCTCCAGAATGGCGGCTTTTACTTCGGGGAGAGGGGTGTTCTTGAGCACGTACCCCCCGGCGCCCCGGCACAGGGCGAGGTAGATGCGGTCGGGGTCTTCGAAGACCGTTTGCATCAGGATTTCGGTATCGGGCAAGCGGGTGCGGAAGAGCGGGAGGGCATCGAGGCCGCTCATCCCCGGCAGGCCGATATCGAGGAGGAGCACTTGCGGTAGCACCACCATATCGGGCAGCTCCGCCAACGCCTCTTCCACCGACCCCGCCACGAGGACGCAATTCAGCTCCGGCTGCCGGCAGAGGTAGCTGCGCAGCAGCTCGCGCACCCTCGGGTCGTCTTCAATCAGGGCCACCCGGATAGGGGCGGGGGCGGAAGCAGGGAGCATAGGAGTGGTGATGAGGGTGGCAGTAACAGTACTGCCAAGGATAAGGAACCACAAAGGTCGGCCTTACCTGCCGCCCGGTGCTACCGCCTTACCCCCCTGTTTGGGGGTGCGCGGAGGGGGGGGCTACCCCGGGGTAAACGCATTAAAATCCGAGGCATTGATGGCGGTATTCGTCGGAGAGGGCGCAGTGATTTTGTCGTCGTTGGAGGCTCATCGGTTCGGGCAGGGCGCGCAAGAAGTTAAGGGCGAATTTGCGAATGACGGCGTAGTTGGCCGCCGCGCGACCGGCCCGTTTCCGACTCTGATCTTCCCCCATCACCACATCGAGGACCCAGTGGAGGCGGTTTTCAATCGTCCAATGCCGGCGCACGAGTTGGGCGAGTTGGGCGGGCGCGGCGGCCAGACTGGTGAGATAGTACCGCGTTTCGGTATTCCCTTTTCCGCTGCGCAGCGGCGTGCGGGTGGCGCAGACTTCCACCACCGCTTGCCCCGCCGGCCAGGCGGCCCGGCTCGCGTCGGGCAGGTCGAGGGCCGTGACGGGCAGCACCCGCGCGGTGCGGGTTTCGCGGCGCCCGTGCCGGGGTTTTTCGACGGGCGCGGGTTCAGGCGCCGTCGGGCAGGCGGCAAAAGCGGCGACGGTAGCGGCCAGCAGAGTCGGCTGATTGGCTTTGAGCGCCAGCAGGTAGTCGGCCCCGGCCTGCTGGAGGGCCTGTGCGCAGGCGGGGGTGGTGAAGCCCGCGTCGCCGCTCACGACGCAGCCGCGCACGTCGAGCAATTCGAGCAATTCGAGCAACAGCGGCGCGCTCCCCACTTCGCCGCTGCCCGTATCGGTGCGATACTGCCCCAGGCACAGCCCCGCCGCATCGCACCAGGCGTGGAGCAGATGCACCGCCGAGCGCCCGCCGTCGGCGTGGGGCGTTTGCTGCTCGCTCGCCGTGGCCGAGCGGCGCAGGCGCTTGCCGTCGAGGCAGACGTGGGTGCCGCTGGGCAGCGTCAGGGTGCGGCTGCTCCACTGGAGCAGACACCGTTCGAAGGCGCGCGGATCGAGCAGACGCAGCACCCGATTGACCGTGTCGTGGGAGGGAATCCCGTGGCGAAACGGCAGGTACTGGCGCAGCCAGGCGAGCTTGGTGTGGCCGAAATCGACGATCGCCTGCCACTCCTGATAGCCACTGACCCCCGCGCTCACGCACAGCAGCAGCACTTCAAGCAGGGCGTAGCGGCGATGACGCGCGATTCGCGGGTCGGAAAGGGCGCCGAAGTCGGCTAAGAAAGAGGGCAGGTCTAATGAATCCATAAGGCATGGAACATACGGCCTCGAACGGATTCAGACGCCCACACTAGAACCATTCTATGCGTTTACCCTGCGGGGGGGGGAGGGGATTGCGCCAGGCCATTTTCAGTAGCTTCTACAGGGTGCGTAGCCCGCTGGGTAACACATTCGCCTAACCAGTAGGGCGGCGAGGCGAATGTCGAGCAGGAAAATGTTCTGTAACAAAAAAGGCAATAGCCAAGGCTTTTTTGCGTTCTTTGCTGACCACGTCTTGCAGTACTATTAATTGCATTGTTCATTAATTTCCCCTTTATTCTTGCTGCTGTTTTTGTTTTCATGATTATCTCCCGGTTCTGCTTATCTATCGGCCTTCTATTAACCGTTGTTTTAGCCCACGCTCAGACGAAGCCTACGGCAGCGCCCTCCCTAAATTACTACCCGGTATGCACCATTGATCCCACCGATACGGATTTCAAGGACCTGGAATTTCTGACAAAAGAAATCGGGGATGCGCAAGTGGTCTTTCTGGGCGAGCCGACGCACGGCGAGGGCAACGTGACAGCGGCCAAGGGCCGGCTGATTCGGTTTTTGCAGCAGCGCATGGGCTTCACCACCGTAGCGTTTGAGAGCGGCTTCTACGAAATGCATCAAGCTCAGCGGGCTATCGACGCGGGTAAAGACGCCCGGCACGCCTTGAAACAAGGCATTTTCGGCGTGTGGACCGACACCCGCGAGTTTCAGCCCACGCTGGACTTCTTGGCGACTGGCAAAATGCGTGTGGCCGGGTTCGACCCGCAACTGAGCGGCGGCGACTACACCGACGAGCTGGTAGACGAACTGCAACGGTTTGTGCATCCCGTGGACCTGAACGAAGACGTCTACGAGCTTTTGGAAGCTGGCATTTCATTCATGGGCGACTATTTCTTTTGGTCACCCAGCGTTTCCTACCCCGATTACGCTGTCGCCAGCCGCCTCGTCACTCAGAAGCTGCAAGTCATTGCCCGCAAAGAGCCCAAACGCCGGGCCGAAGCGGAGTTCTGGGTGCAGTGCCTAGCCGGTCTGCTCGAACAGGGGCGGCACTACCGGGAACGGGACCCGAACGCCAAAACGGCCGAAACCTTCCGGGTCGAAGACAGCAATTCCCGCGACGTGCAGATGGCCGAGCACTTGCTGTTTTACGCCCGCCAGCACCCCGCCGAAAAAATCATTTGCTGGGGCGCCTCCGCACACTTTGCCAACCGCCCCGCCGTCTTGGCCGATGACGCCCTGCAGCGGTTCACGCCGATGGGTGGCCACTTCAAACAGCACTACCCTAAGGCCGCATACCTGCTGGCCATCACCACGGCCGGTGGGTACTTTCACCCGCTGGTCTTGCCGGGCTATGACTCCACCGCCGTGGCCGCGCCCGTGGCCGGCAGCATTGAGGCACAGCTAGCGGCCCGCCCGCCCGCCTACGGCTTCTTGAACCTGCGCGAAAGCTTCGGCGAGGCGGCTGCCACGTCGGTGGCCTTGGGCGAATACAAGCCCCTTACCGGTAACTGGAGCGCGGTATTCGATGGCCTGCTGTTTCTGCGGGTCGTGACCCCCACGCACGCGGCTAGTGGGCCAACTGCGGCTAGTCGCTCCGATTCGACGGGTCGCGCCTCGTCGCCCCGCGCCCCGGTTCGCCGCGCAACCGCCGCTGGCCTGTCGGTCGCGGGCAGCCGCCCCGGGCCCCTGCGTACCATCGGCGGCACCGTCCGCGACGCCGATACCGGGGAAGCAGTGTTGTTTGCCAGCATTCAGGTGGCGGGCACTACGGTGGGCACCGTGTCTAACGCGCAGGGAGCTTTTTCGCTCGCCGTGCCCGCAGCCGCCGAAGTCATGTTGCAGGTGTCGTTTGTGGGCTACCGCACCCAGCAGGTGCGCGTGCCCGCCGGCTCCGTACAGGTGCAGCTCGTGCCCGAACCTTACGCCCTGGCCGAGGTCAGCGTGACGGCCGAGCGCTTGGACGCCCGCACCATTATGAAGAAGGTGTTAAAACAGATGCCCGCTAACTATGTCCAACAGGACTATAACATGCGCGTGTACGGCCGGTCAGTGGCCACCAATCGCGATACCTTGGTGCAGGACGTTGAGCACGTCAGCAACGTGTACAACAAAAATGGCTATCGCGAGCGGCAATATTTAAACGCAGCCTTGCAGGAAGTCAAATGGAACAAGCGGGACAGCATCGGTATGGCACATTCCATGTACCTGAACGAGTCGGTGGGTATGATTACCAACATGGACGTATTGGAGCTGAACCCTGTGTTTAATCCCAAAAAATTGAAGCATTTCAACCTGTCTCTCGGCCCGGTCGAACGCCACCGGGGTGCCGATGTGTACGTGGTGTCGTTTATGGCCAAGCGCCAAACTCGGGCGGTGACGGGCTCGACGTGGGTGCGCGCCTACACTGGCAAAATCTATGTCAACGCGGCCGATTACGCAGTGGTCAAATGCGACCTGATGTGGGAGCGGGACACGGCCATCTTCAACGCCAACACCCGCCGATTCTCGAAGGAGCGGGGGAATAAGTCGGCTCAGAGAGTATTGCAAGTACACAAGCACCAGATTCGGCAGGTGGCGTATTACCAGCCGCAGGATAACGGCAAGTACGCCCTCGCCAACACCTTCATGGAGTGGGCCGAGGAGGGCACCAATCCCCTCACTCGGCAGCCCCACGACCTGCGCTCGGGCATCAGCGTACAGTTTTACGCCTTCCGCACGGCCCCAGTGGAAATCATCACATACGAGAACGCCGACTACGAATCCAAGCTAATGTTCAAGGGAAAGTCGTACCACGAGGCCTTTTGGCAGACCTTCAAGCGGCCCGTAGGGGGCTTAGAATAGGGCGGGCGCATCCATTCCTGTGATGGTGTCCTGACACACACACACACACACATGAAGGCTTAGGGTAATTCCCCCCCCCCCCCGCTTCTATGTGAAAATCCCTAGAGCGTGTTAGGCACTCTGTGAATTACTGAGGCACTTTTTGAGCAGTCAGAACAGGTACTCTCGATTTGTTCAATTGGCCCAGAGCTCAGAATCGCGTTTCACTGGCTCAGAAGTGCCTAATACGCTCCAGGCAGCTTGAGCAGCTGCTGAGTATGTGATGGCGGAAACGTGCCGTTTGGCGCGCATACCAGCTGTTTGATGAGCTGACCGGACGCGTTAGTGTATACCAAGCTCCAACCGAGGGGAGCGGTGGTAATGATTGCGTAGTGCATCGGCGGCTTAGTTAACCAGCTGCGCCCGCCCCAACTCGATGCGCCGGAACGGGCGCTTACCCAGTCTTTCCACATCAAAAGCTACCCGCTGACAAGAGGGGTCGCAAACCCCCAGCGCCGAGAAGTTTGCAGGCAATCTTGCAGGCAGGGCATAAAAAAAGGCCATTCCCGTTCCGGAAATGGCCTTTATGCGCTCCCTCCTGGGCTCGAACCAGGGACCCTCTGATTAACAGTCAGATGCTCTAACCGGCTGAGCTAAGGAAGCGGTTATGCCCAATCGCTGTTCGATTGGGAGTACAAAAGTAGGGCGGAACGGCTTTTCCGCGCAAGCTTAAGCGGAAAAAAATCTCCGAAAGGGCCGAAATCTCTTAGAAAACGGGTTTCGGCGGGGCGGTCAGTTGGTGATGTAGAGCGTGCCGCCGACCAAGGCCGTCGTGTACTGCTGCAACGGGCGGGCGCCGGGACCGCCGATTGGCTCGCCGTTGAAGTTGAACTGGGTGCCGCAGCACGAGTCGCGCATGAACAAACTCGACCCGTCGACGCTGACCAGCGCACAGTCGAGCTGCGGCTGATACGGGCAGAGGCGCTCGAAGGCGCGGTACGTGCTGGCGTTTTCGCGGTAAACGATGATGCCGTAGGTGCCGCCCTTGATTTTCACGTAACCACGGTCGTTCCTGAGGTCACGGTATTCGAAGTTTGAGAGGACGATCTGGATGTTCGTCGGGGTGATGGGGAGGGCGGGACTGGGGTCTTCGCGCCCGCCGCACCCCACGACCGCTAGCGCCAGCGCGCCACACGCGGCTCCGGCCAGCGCCAGCAGCCGGTTAACGCGCCGTTTCGGGTGTGGCTGGGTAGTCATAGAATCCTTTGCCGGTTTTCCGCCCCCAATGCCCGGCATCGACTTTCTGCTGCTGAATGCGGTTCGGGCGGAAGCGGTCTTCGTAGTGGAAGGCTTCGAAAAGGGACGAGGTGACCGAAAAGTTCGTGTCGACCCCGATGAGGTCCATCAGCCGGAAGGCGCCCATTCGGAAGCCGGCGCTTTCGAGTAAGTCGTCGAGGGTTTCGAGCGGGGCGACGCCTTCTTCCAAGAGCCGCAGGTTCTCGGTGTAATACGGCCGGGCGACGCGGTTAACGATGAACCCCGGCGAGTCGCGGACGCGCGCGGGCACTTTGCCGAGGCGCTCGGTGAGGGCCACCATTTTCTGCACAACTTCTTCCGAAGTAGCCGCCCC
Source organism: Hymenobacteraceae bacterium (assembly GCA_031397815.1). GTDB lineage: Bacteria > Bacteroidota > Bacteroidia > Cytophagales > Hymenobacteraceae > JANNMJ01. The sequence continues at coordinate 16,981 of JANNMJ010000247.1, read as the reverse complement.
CGCAATCACTTCCACGAGCTTCATAATCGGGGCGGGGTTAAAGAAATGCAGCCCCACCACGCGCTCCGGCCCCGGCACACCGGCGGCGATACGGGTAATCGGAATCGACGACGTGTTCGAGGCGAAAATCGTATCGGGCCGGTTCTGCGCCGCCAACTGCCGGAACAGCTCCTGCTTCACATCCAACCGCTCCACGACGGCTTCGAGGAGTACATCGGCGACGAGGTCGTCGAAGTTAGTGGTGACGGTGAGGTGCGCTTCCGCCTGCGCCTGTGCTTCAGCGGTGATTTTACCCTTCTTGCCGAGGGTCGTCCACGTTTCCTGCGCCGTGCGGTGGGCGCGCTCGGCGGCGGCGGCGTTGATGTCGAACAGGACGGTTTCGAGGCCCGCTTGGGCGCAAACTTGGGCAATGCCCTGCCCCATTGTCCCCGCTCCGATAATGGCGATTTTCATGATGTGATTTCTTGCGGGATTTCCCACGAATTACACGAATTTTGACACGAATTTTACCAATTCAGTTAAAAAATCTGTGTTAAAATTCGTGCAAAAATTCGTGTCATTCGTGGGAGAAAAATCAAAAACTACAACGACTCAAACTGCCGCAAAAACCGCACGTCGTTCTCGGTGAACAGGCGCAGGTCTTTTACGGTGAACTTGCCCATCGCGGTGCGCTCGATGCCCATCCCGAAGGCGAAGCCGCTGAACTCTTCCGGGTCAATGCCGGAGGCTTTCAATACTTCCGGGTCGACCATCCCGCACCCTAGTACTTCCACCCAGCCGGTGTATTTGCAGATGTTGCAGCCGGAGCCGCCGCAGATTTGGCACGACACGTCGACTTCCGCGCTCGGCTCCGTGAACGGGAAGTAGGACGGGCGCATCCGCATCTTCACGTCCGCGCCGAAGAACTCGGTGAGGAAGTAATAGATGGTCTGCTTGAGGTCGGCGAAGGAGACGTTTTTGTCAATGTACAAGCCTTCCACTTGGTGGAAAAGCTGGTGCGCCCGCGCCGAGATGGCCTCGTTGCGGTACACGCGGCCCGGCATCACGGCCCGAATCGGCGGGCGCTGGGTCTCCATTACGCGCACCTGCACGGTGCTCGTGTGGGTGCGGAGGAGCTTCGGCTCCTGCCCGGCGGGCATTTGCACGAAGAACGTGTCCTGCATCTCGCGGGCGGGGTGGTCGGGGGGGAAGTTGAGACCGGTGAAGTTGTGCCAATCGTCCTCAATCTCCGGCCCGGCTTCGATGGTGAACCCGATTCGAGAGAAGATATCGACAATCTGCTCCTGCACCACCGCCAACGGGTGGCGCGTGCCGAGCGTGTGCGGCACGGGCGGGAGCGTGAAGTCAGTGGCGGGGCCGGTGGGCGCTTGCGGCTCCTCGGTCAGCTCGGTTTGGCGGGCATCGTGGCGCTCTTGGGAAGCGGTTTTCAGCTCATTGAGCGCCGCCCCGACGGCCCGCCGCGCATCGGCGGGCACGTCGCGGAGCTTGTCGAAAAGGTCGGCGATGCGGCCCTTGCGCGAGAGAAAGGTGTTGCGAAACGTCTCCAGCTGCTCGCGCGATTTGAGGTCGGCGCGCTCGATTTCGGCTTTGAGCTTGGCGATTTCTTCTTGAATCATCGGGGCTGCGTGGCCCGCGCTGGGGCAGCGCGGGCGTTGGGAAGTAGTAAGGGGAAGTGCCGGTTTGTGCCGGTTTACGCCATCTCTGGGACAGAGCTGGCCACGTCGGTGTCGGCGGTGCTGACGGCAGCCATTCGGTAAAACAGCGTCGTGCAGTTCTCGGGGCGGAGCACTTCTTGGGCGGCGGCGTTCACGGCTTCGGCGGTGACGGCGCGGATGCGGTCGGCTTCAGAATTGACCAAATCAGCATCGCCGAGGAGCTTGGCGGTGGCGAGGTTGATGGCGCGGTTGAGCAGCTCAATCTCCCCAAAAACCAACGACGATTCCGCCTGATTCCGAACCTTGCTCAGCTCGGCTTCCGTGAGGCCTTCCGCGCGGAGCTGCTCGATGACGGCGACCACGGCGGCGGCGGCTTCTTCAATCGAAACGCCCTCGCGCACCTTGCCGCTCACCACGAGCAAGCCCGTGTCGATGGTGCCGCTCACGGAGGCGCTGAGGCCGGTGAAAAGCTGCCGCTCCTGCACGAGCGCTTGGTAGAGGCGCGACGATTTCCCGCGCCCGAGGACGTCGCTCAGCAAATCGGCGGGGTAATAACCGGCCAAATCGGCGCGGCCGGGCATATGCCACACTTTGTAGAGGGCAGCGGCGGGCACGTCGGCCGTCACTTCCAAGTGGCGGGCTTCGGTTTGGCGCGGCTCCTGCGGCAGGTGGCGCTGGTAGGGCATGCCGCCGGGAATCGGCCCGAACCACTTCTCGGCGAGGCGCACGGCTTCATCATACGTCACGCCGCCGGCCACCACCAGAATGGCGTTTTGCGGGGCGTAGTGCTTCGCGAAGAAGGCGCGCACGTCGGGCATCGTGGCGGTTTCGATGTGCGCGACTTCCTGCCCGATGGTCGGCCAGCGGTAGGGGTGCGTGGTGTAGGCGGCCGGGTAGAGCTTGAGCCAAACGTCGCCGTAAGGCTGATTGAGGTAGTGCTGCTTGAACTCCTCGACCACCACTTTGCGCTGCACATCCAAGCCCTGCTCCGAGAATGCGAGCGAGAGCATGCGGTCGGATTCAAGCCAAAACCCGGTCTCGACGTTTGCCGCCGGGAGCGAGAGGTAATAGTTCGTGAGGTCTTGCGAGGTGAAGGCGTTGTTCTCGCCGCCGACGAGCTGCAATGGCTCGTCGTACGACGGAATATTGACCGACCCCGAGAACATCAGATGCTCGAAGAGGTGCGCAAAACCGGTGCGATTAGGGTCTTCGTCCTTGGCGCCGACGTTATAGAGGACGTTCACGACCGCCAGCGGCGACGTGGGGTCTTCGTGGACGATGCCGCGCAGGCCGTTGGCAAGAGTGAATTCGCGGAAGTGAATCATAAGAGAGCACAAAGGTCGGCACGGCGGAAGGGGTTCCGCCGCGAGTGGAACAGGGGAAGCGAAAGACAGCTCCCCTCTCCTTTGGAGAGGGGCCGGGGGTGAGGATTCGCTAAAACTCGTACAGCCGCTGCCCGATATTCCAGCGCAGCGCCACCGACGTGAGGTTATCGGTGCGGGTGGCGGCGGCGGTAGGGAGCGGGTTGTAGCTGTACCCGCGCCGCACGACCTGCTTGACGTCGATAAACAGGTTATGCGCGACTTGGTACGACGCCGTGAGGTCTAAATGGAGCTGCTGAACCCCGACGCCCTGACCGGTGGTGTTGCCGAATTCGCGCGGGTGCGGCACGTACGGCAGCAGCGCGTTATTGCCCCAGTTAGTGTTGGCGGAATCGGCGCCGAACTTCGTGTAAATCGCTTTGCCGAGGAGCGTCAGGCGCGGCAGAATATTCGGCTGGTACCGCACCACGCCGATAAACTCCCACAAGTTGGCGCCGATGGGGTGCGCCAGCGGCTGCTGATAATGCTGGTAATTGGTGAGCGAATCCTGATGCTGATATGTGTACGGGCGGATGAAATTGACTTCCGCCTGTAAGTCGAGGTTCGAGATGCCCGCCACGTCTATGTACTTGACGCCCGCTTGCACCGCCTGCTTGTTGGCCCACCAGCCGTTGCGCGCCTTGATTTCCTTCAACAGAAACTCATCCAAGAGAAGCTGCCCGTAGAGCTGCACGCGATCGACGACGTTCCATTTGAAATCGGCCCCGACGAGCGAGTTGTCTTTCGACCCCACTCCCTGCTCGATGGCGCGGTAGAAGATGATGGGGTTGAGGTATTGCAGCTCGAACCCGCCCGACCGCTTCCCGAAAATCACCATCTCGCTCACGCCGATGCTGAGGCGCGGCGTAATCGCGAAGCTCAAATGGTGCTGCGCCATATACTTCTTCCCGAACACGCGGTTCGCGCCGGCATAATTCGCCGTCAGCTCGGTGTAGAGGTTTTGGTACCGAAACTTCCAGACCTGCGTGTTGAGCTTCAGGAAGAAGAACGCGGGCGCATAATCGCTCAGAATAAGCGAGCGGTAGCCGTTGCCGATGTAGACCTTATCGTGCCCGAGCTGCGCCGAAATGTGCTTCGTGACGGCGTAGTTGAGGTAGCCGCGCGCGGTGAAGAAGTCGTACCCGCCGACGTTGGTCGGGGTGTTCTTGAACCGTTTCCAGAAGCTTTCGCCCGGCACCACGCTATCGCGCTGAATGCGGTTGTCGACGTAGTCCGGCGCGAAGGTTTGGTTATCGGCTAGGAAGGTGTAGAAACCGAGCTTGCGGTCAATAGTCCCTTCGAGTTGAATGCCGCGCGTATTGACGTTGAGGCCCGCCGTGCCGCCGCCCGTCCCGGTGCCGCCGCCGAGGTACAGCACGGGGTTCACGCGCAGCGTAAACGCCGAATCAGCCGTCTGAACCGAATAGAGGTCCGCCGGGCGCTCGTAGAAATACCGCAGCACCGGTTTCGCCGAAAGCTCGGCGGGGTGGGTGGAGGCGTTCCAGTTATCGCGCCGCAGATACCGCAGGTTGAAGCGGTCAGCCGCCGAGAACCGGCCGGCCGAATCAGCCGCCAACGCCTCGGCGAGCTGCGCCACTTGGGTGCGGCCGTACGGTTTGAGGCTGGTGTGCAAGCCCGGCACCGCGCCGCCATTGCGGATGGCATAACGGTCAATCAGCCGATACGTATCGGCGTCGAGCGGGACGGTGGCATCCTGCGCGCGCACCGCCAGCGGCGCGCCGAGCGCAAGGGTCAGAAGCAGAGTAGAAAGACGCATAGGCTGCAAAGGTCGTCAGAACGGGAATCTGCGGCGGTGGGATGTTGAAATGGGCGGGAAGTAGCGAATAAGTGGCGCGTGGCCAGCTCTGTCTCAGAGATGGCGTTGATTCGCCGATAACGCCATCTCCGACGTAGCCGGCTCTGTCCCAGAGACGGTGTTGATTCGCTGAATAACGCCATCTCCGACGTAGCCGGCTCTGTCTCAGAGACGGTGTTGATTCGATGTATAACACCATCTCTGAGACAGAGCTGGCCACGCGTCCCAGAGACGGTGTTGATTCGCCCTATTGACGCCATCTCTGAGACAGAGCTGGCCACGCGTAGAGAAGCTTCGCGCCCCCATCCTCAAACCAACAACAACCCCGCCGCCCGCACCGACCGCCACGTTGGCGAAATAAGAAGCTGCTCCCACGGCCACTCCGCTTCTGCTGGGTACGTGGCGGCTACGTCACGCAGGGTGGTGCGGGTGCGGAAGGCGTCGGCGGCGAGGGCGGTGAGCTGGGTGTGCAGCCACTGTGCTACCACAGGCGGCGCGTCGACGGTTTCGTCGGTGGTGGGGAGGGGGAGCGTGAGGGTGCCGATTTCCATCGTGCGGCCCTTGCGGCGGCGCTCGCCGACGGCAAGGGTGGGGGCGGGGTGCAGCCACACGAGCTGCTGATGCACGCGGGCGGCGTCGGGCTTCTCCAGCTCTTGGAGGGCGGTGTCGATGAGGTCGGGGCGGACGGTTTTGCGTGGGACGCGTTGGCCTTCGAACCAAAAGCTCAGCGGCTCATCCAGCCCGATGCCGTGCATGAAGTTGTAGAGCGCCTTCGCGAGGCCGGGGCCGAACGCGTCGTGGTCGGCGCCGGTGGGGTCGGTGTGGTGAAGGTCGTTCCACGCGAAGCCGCCGGGTTCGGGGCCGGTCATCTGCACCTGATACTTCGCGGGGTTCAGACCGACGGGCGCGTGGGCGGTCATCGCGAAGCGGTGCCAAAAACCCGATTGCAGCGCCCCCGACGCGAATAGCTGCCGCACTACTTCCAGTGAATCCACCGTTTCCTGCGCCGTCTGGGTCGGGAAGCCGTACATCAGGTACGCGTGAACCAGCACGCCCGCGTCGGTGAACGCGTGCGCCACCCGCGCCACTTGCGCCACGGTCACGCCCTTTTCCATGAGCGCCAGCAGGCGGTCGGAAGCCACTTCCAGCCCGCCCGTGACAGCAATGCAGCCGCTCGCGGCGAGCAGGCGACAGAGGTCAGGGGAGAAGGTTTTCTCGAACCGAATATTCCCCCACCACGAAATCTCGGTGCCGCGCCGGAGCAGCTCCAGCGCCAAATCGCGCAATTGAAGCGGCGGCGCGGCTTCATCGACGAAGTGAAACCCCGTTTGGCCGGTCTGCCGCACGAGCGCGTCGATGCGGTCGGCGAGGATTTCGGCGGGCGCGGGCTCGAACCGCCCGATGTAATCGAGCGTCACGTCGCAGAACGAGCAGCGTTTCCAGTAGCAGCCGTGCGCGATGGTGAGCTTGTTCCAGCGGCCATCCGACCACAGCCGGTGCATCGGATTGAGCGTTTCGAGGACCGATAAATAGTCGCCGAGCGGCAGGCCGCCGTAATCGGGTGCGCCGATTTCTCGATGCGGAATATCGGCCGTGAGCGCCCCGTTGCGGTACGCCACCTCGCCCGCCGGGGTGCGGAGAAAGGTGCGTTGCAGGGCGGTTTCGGGCACTTCGCCGCGCCAGTGCGCCAGCAATTGGAGCCACGGCGCCTCGCCGTCGTCGAGGGTGAGGTAATCGATGTAATCGAAGAAGCGCGGCTCCGAGATACCGCGCAGCTCAGTATTCGGGTAGCCGCCGCCCATCAGCGTTTTGGTGGCGGGGGCGAGATGCTTGACCCACTGCGCGAGCCGTAGCGCGCCGTATAAGTTGCCGGGGAACGGCACCGTGAACGCAACTACGTCGGGCGAGTGCGTGCGGAAAATCTCGGCGAAGGCTTCGAGCAGCAGCTCATCCACGAGGTTCGGCGGGCGTTGTAGCTCGGCGTGAATCGGGTCGAAGGAAGTGGCGGTGAGGGCGATGCGCTCGTGGTAGCGCGCCAGTCCGAACTGCGGCCCCACGGTTTCGCGGACTAAATCAGCGAGGTCTTCGAGGTAGAGCGTGGCGAGGTGCCGCGCTTGGTCGGTGAGGCCGAGGGTGCCGAACGCGACATCAAGGTCAGCAATCTGTCCGAACCGCCCCGCTTCCGGCAGCCACCCGCCGCCGCAAATCCGCGCTGCAAGCGACAGGTCTTTGTTCTGAAGGAAATGCACGACCGGCTCCACCGTGCGCTCATACCGCGTCCGTCGGCGTAGCATATGCGCCGCGTTCTCGGTCAGCTCAAAATCCCCGCCTTCAATGGCATCGAACACCCGCCGCAACCCATCCGCTGAGAACAGGCGCAGCACGAGCGCCAACCCCGCATCGGCCTGTTCTACGGCAAACCCCCGCCCGCGCAAAAAACCCGTCAGGTACGCCGTAGCCGGGTACGGCGTGTTGAGCTGCGTGAGCGGCGGCGTGATAATCAGGATGCGGGGCGAAGCAGGAGGCAGCACGGGACGAAAGTACGGCCCTGCCTAACCGCTGGGGAGGGGCGGGGGTTTCTAATTAATAATTAGTAATTAATAATTAAGAATTGGGCGGGGTGAGTAGGACGAAGCAACCGAACTCCCCGCCCCGGAGGGGAGGGGTGCCCCGCAGGGCCGGGCCGGGGTGGACACGCAGATACAGCCCGCCATGAGAACCCAATCCCGCGTTGGCTCAGCCGCATTGCCCAACCGCCTACCCCACCCCGCCCCTTCGGGGCACCCCTCCCCCAAGGGGGCGGGGAATCTAGGCTGCTTTCGCTCCCGTTCGTCAAGCGAAAACGACGGTTTGCCCACACGATGATGTGATTTCGTGGAGAAATGGTTTGATGCTCAGATACTAGGCTGGTATTTTCGGGAAACCAATGCGGCTGAGGGCCGCGCGTTCACTGGCCCGCTTCACCTGCTCACGCACTTGCTTACCCATCCAATGGCTATTGCATTCTCCTTCCGCCCTTCCACGATTCTCACTGCGGCGCTGCTGCTCGGCGCGTCGGTGCTGACGAGCTGCGAAAAAGACCCGGTGCTGAAAACGCTCGATGTGCAGCTCAAATCGAACCTAGAAGTCAACCTCGAATCGGGTGACCCTTCCAGCGGCATCTGGACGCAGGAGCTCGACCCGGACGCCAACGCCGACGTGCGCGACAATCGGCAGAAAATCAAGAAGGTGGTCGTCGAGAAGCTCGGGTTTCAGGTGAAGGAATTCCGCTGGACACCCGGCACCACCGGCTCCGGCAGCTGGAAAATGTACCCGTCTGACGCGCCCACGCAGGTGACGACGATCACTTCCGTCGGCCCGCTCGATTTCGCCGCTCTCCAAGGAAGCGGTGCCGAAACGAACCTGCCGATTTCGGAGGAAAACAAGGCCAAAATCATCGAGATGATTAATGGCAAGAAGAAAATCACCTTCGCTTTCGAAGGCACTATCAGTCAGAAGCCGACTTACGTGCTGTTCGAGGTGCACATCGGGACGAAGATTGATGTGGGGTTGTAGGGGGGGGCTGCTTTCAGTCAGCCATAGCTCTTGAATCCTCCCGCCCTTCCCAAGCTGGCGCGCGTTTGGGTCGACCGCAGGTCGAGCGAACGCGTGTCTAGCCGGGGAGTGCGTCTGTGACGCACCGGCGCGGAACGCGACGAACAACGGCAGTTTGGCCACATTGAATCGGGAACAACCCGCGTTAATCCTACGTCGGTTGTTCGCTTACGCGAACGCGCGTCACAGACGCGCCACCCGGTAAGACACGCGTTAGTTCGACCTGCGGTCGACCCAAACGCGCGCCAGCTTGGGAGGGGCGGGGGCACATCAATTTCATTCCACTCCCACTACCGCCACTTATTCGCCGGAGCAGCAGTAGAACCGCTAGGGTTCGGCCGGTTGGCGTTGCGGTTGGGCGTGCCGCCGCTAGGCTTGCGCGGCTTGCCCGACGAGCGGCGGTCGCTGCGGTCGGGGGTGTCAGAGAGGCGGCGGGTGAGCCAGCTGATGAGAGGGAGGATGCCGTACGTGGTGCCGAGCGCGAGCAGCCACAGCACGAGCGTGGCGGAGAATAAGCGCCCGAAAAAGCCATCGGTCAGGCCGAAGACGTAGCCCGTGAGGGTCAGGGCCGCGACCCAGCTCAGGAAGCCGAGCCACGCCACGCGCCGCACCACGGGGTGGTCGGCGAGCTGCGCAAATAGGTCGGCTGGTGTCATAAGGGGGCAAAGGTCGGCAGGCGCGGCGGATTGGCGGGAGGTGGAAGGGCGCCTGTTCAGTAGTGGAAGGGGGGATGCGATATTTCTGTTGTCAGGCTTTTCGCCTCTGTGATTTGGCTGCTGTGTTGGGCAACCCAGCTCCAAAACCTCGCGACCTAGCTCTTGAACCTCGCGACCTAGCTCTTGAACCTCTCGACTTAGCTCCAAAACCTCGCGACTTAGCTCCAAAACCTCGTGACTTAGCTCCTGAACCTCGTGACTCAGCTCCAAAACCTCGTGACCTAGCTCCTATGTCACGAGGTTTTTCTCTCGTTTCTCCTCAGATTGATTCAAAAACAAACCGGCCCGCCCCGAAACTTCGGAGCGGGCCGGTCTTATGGCGCTTCTATTCTTAGGAACGAGCAGCGCTTATTCCTTCACCAACCGGCTGCGGAAGTTTTGCCCATCGACCGTGACGCGGAGGATGTAGGCGCCTGCCGTCAGAGTCGATGCGTTGGTGAGGTTTGGGGTGAGCGTGTTGAGGCCAGCGGCAACGGGCACTTGCTGGCTGAGGACTTCGCGACCGAGCGCATCGACGAGCGAGAGGTGGGCGGTACCGGCAGCAAGCGCCACCACTTGCACACTCAGACGGGCGCTGAACGGGTTCGGACTAGCCACCACGCTGGTGGCGGTGGCCACGGCGTCGAACGTGACGCTCCGGACGGAGCTGAGGGTGGCGGTGCCGTCCAGATCGATCTGCTTGAGGCGGTAGAACCGGACGCCGCTCTTCCCGGCCTCTTGGTCGAGGTAGGAGTAGGAGAGGAGCTGCGGGCTGTTCGGATTCCGGCTCGCCACGAAGGCGAGGGTCCGGAAATCGGTGCCGTTGGTCGATACCTGCACGTCGAAGCCGCGGTTGTTTTTCTCCGAGGCCGTCGCCCACGTCAGCTCGGCGTTTTGGCCTTTCCGGGCCGCCGCGAACCGCGCCAGCTCCACGGGGAGTGGCCGACTGTTGTCTTCCACCGCAAACGGCGAGAAGCTCGTGAGGCCCGTGCGGCTCACGGCGTAACGGGTGCCGCCCAGCGAGGTAGCGCCCACGAAAGCGGTCGGCAAATCCCAGATGCCGCCCGTGAAATGGCTGATGCCGCAGTTGGCGCGGTCGAAGGCGGAGCCTTCATCGGAAGCATCCCACGCGAGAGTGAGGGTGGCGTTGGAGCCACCGGCCGTTACCTCGGCCACGTCCCACGTTTTCTTCACCACGCGCGGCCCGGCGGGCACGGGGTTGGCGGGGTTCACGGGCGTTACATCGGTCACGCGCGCCCAGAACGTGTCTTGGGTGCCGGTGTTGGCGAGCGTGACGGGGTTGTAATCACCGGGGGAAATGGTGGTGCCGATGGGGAACGTCACCGGGCTGGCGCCGCCGCTGCCGACTTGCGCAAAACCGAACCGGCCCGTGCCGCTCACCACGCAGAAGTGCGCTGGACTAGCCCCGACCACCGAGGAGCTGGCGTTCGTCAGCAATAAATCGAAGTTGCCGAGGTCGATCAGCCCGCTCGTCAGGTCGAGGGTGCTGGCCACGGTTACGGCGCCGGTGAGGGGCTTCGCGGTGGTGCCTTCCACGGCCAGACTCGCGTACGCGGCACCCGGAATCGGCTGGGCGCCGGTGCCTTTGAAGGTGGTGGTGCCCACCGTCGGCTGATACGACGTGCCCGTTGCGAGCGTGAAGGTGCCGTAGACTTCGAGGTTGCCGGTGGTGTTCACCGCCAGTACGCTTGTGCCCTGCACGTCGAGGTCGCGGGTGGCGCCGGTGCCGCTGCTGAGGTTCACGGTGAAGCCGGTCGGAATCACCGCGTCGATGGTCGCCGATGGCACGCAGGCGGTCCAGTTGGCGGGGTTGTACCAATCGGAATCGGCGGCGCCGGTCCACGTCGTGGTCGTGGTGGTGGTGAGCGAGCCGCTGACGTTCAGGGCGCAGCCATACGCATCGGTCACGCTCACGAGGGTGTAAGTGAAGCCGAGCGCTGCGGGGAACGTGAACGGCGAAGTGGTCACGTTCGGGGTCGAGACGGGCGTTATGCCGTCGGTGTAAACCACCGTCCACGGGCCGTTCGCGCCGTTAATCGTCACGCTGCCGGTGGTGGCGGTGCAGGCGAAGGCGGGCGGGTCGATGCTCGCCGTGAGGGGAGCGTAGGTGAACTCGTCGGAGCCGAGGTCGGGAGTGGTGGTGCGGGTGGTGGCGGCGTTTTCGTACTCGCCGTTGATGCCCGTGACCACTACGCCCGTGTTATCGAGCTGGCAGTTGGTGGTGGGGTCGAGGTTGAGGTCGCCGGAAGCTTCCGCCACGAACTTCACGTCTACGTTTTTGCCGTTGATGTCAGCCCCGAGCGCTTGCCACTGGCCGAAATCCCGCGCCGTCGTGTTGTTTTCGGCGGTTTGGGCGGCGTTGGCGGAATAGAGGTCGTTGTAATCAGCGTCGAAATTCCGCGACCCGCCCGTGAAGACCGTGCCGCTCGGCACGCCCACCGCGAAGTTGCCGCTGCCGCCGGTCCGCTCGTTCACGAACACGTTGTTGCGCAGGCGGCTCGTGGCCGTGCCGCTCCGCCGGAACGCGTACGACTTGGTGGTGCCGCCGCCGGTGCCGCTAATCCGCACGGAGTTGAAGTAGTGATTCTCGGTGGAAATGAGCGACACGTTATCCGAAATCCCGACCACGATGGGCGTATTCGTCGGGCTGGTCACGGTGGCGCTCGTGTTGCTGAGGCTCACTTGGTTGTTGGCCAACGTCCAAGTCCCGCCGTTGAGACCGATGCCGATGATGCCCGCCGTGGTGGCGGTGCCGGTGTTGGTGAGGTTGTACACCCGGTTGCGGCTGATGGTCCCGGTGTTCGTCGACGAGGCGCGCGTCTGAATCCCCGTCACGTAGATGTTCGTCGTGCTGAGGGTGGCAGGGGCGAGGTTCAGGTTGAAAATCGTGTTCCCCGAAATCAGCTGCGCCGTGGAAGCCGTGGCGTTGGTGGTGGCCGCAATGCCGATGAGGCCCGTGGTGCCGAGGCCGTTGCTCTGGATCGAGTTACTCGATACGTCGCTCACCGTGTTGTTGGTGATGGTGTACGAGGTGTTGTCGAGCGACGATTGCGCGGCATCAATCCCGATAAACGACCCGCTCGAACCGCCCCCCGTGATGCTGAACTTTTGAATGAAGTTGCCGTCGATGGAGATGCCAGGCGCGTTGGTGGTGGCGCCCGTCACGAGCTGAATGCCCTTGATGATGGCGCTGGTGCCGCTGCTGACCCACGCCGTGCCGCCGCCGAGCGCCGCCGTCCCGCCGATATAGTTGCCGCTCACCACGGTGCCGGTGGCGCTGGATGCGAACCGCAGGCTAATCGCCGTGAGCTGGGTCGAGGTGTTCACGGCGGTGATGGTGCCGGGGTTGAAGAACGAGTTATCGCTGATGGTCCAGCTGCCGCCCGTGCTGTTGGCGGTGAAGATGCCGTAGGTATTCCAGCCGGTGATGCTGTTGCCCTGCACCACGTTGCTGCTGTTGCTGGCCGTCGACACGCTCGGCACCGACGAATACACCGCCTGCGCCAAGCTGCCGCCGCTCACCGCCGTTATCTCGCAGTTGAGGAGCGAGTTGCTGTCGTTGCCGGTCACGCCAGCCGTCACGCCGTTGACGTTGGAGCTGGCAGAGTTGAAGAACGTGACGGCACCGCGCGCGAACGCCGTGTACCCGCTCTCAATCAGGCAGTCGCGCACGACGTTGTTGGTCGCGTCCTGTTCCAGCAGGAACACCCCGTTCGCCGTGTTCGCGTTGCGGAATTGCAGGTATTTCCCCGCGCCCGCAAACCGCCCGTCGAACGTCACGCGGTCGGCGCCGGTGAGGTAGATGCCCTGCCCCATGCTGTTGGCGGCGCCGGTAATCAGGCGCACCGTCGCGGCGCTCGGCTGAATGCTGATGGTGAAGTCCGACGCTGCCGGAAGCTCATTGAGCGTCCGCAGCACGTTGGTGCCGTCTTCGGTGGAGATATTTCCGGTGATGAGTACCGTCAGATTCCCCGTGAGCAGGCCGGCGTTGAGGCGCGCGAACAGGCCACCAGCGGCGGTCAGGCTCACGAGGGGCTGCCCATTGAGCGTTTCCCCCGGCCCGACGTTAATCGTCCCCGAAAAGCTCTCCTGAATAGAGAACTGCAACGGCGTGCCGCCAATCGGGAAGGCCGCGCTGGTGAGGTTGACGCTGGCGGGTAGGGCGGCAAACGTGCTCGCCGGGTCGATGCCGACGTTCGGCACGGTCGCCAAATCCTGCGCCGTCACGAAGTACTGAATCGTGTTGCCCCCGACCGGCGCCGACGGCAGCAGCGCGTAATCCAGCGTAAAGCTGAACGGCGACGTGGTGCCGGTAGCTTCCACATACTTCCAGCCCGCCGTGGCGCTGGTGTTCGTGTTGAAGGTGTTGGCGTCGGTGCTGAGCTTATAGTACACGCGCGGCTTGGTGCCGGCCGTCACGTTCACGCCGCTTGGGTCGGTGATGCTGACGTTGGTGAGCGTCGGCGCCGTGAGGCTGACGGTGTTCGTGAGCGGCGTATTCACCACGATCATCGGCGCGGTGAGGTCGAGGGGCTTGTAATCGCCTTCATCGGCGCCGATGTCCGGCGCTTGGCCGCCGCCGTTCACTGTCCCGACCTTCGGGTAGCTCGCGGCGAGGCGGGTGTTGAGGGCGTCGAAATCGTCTTCAAAACCCACAATCCCCACAGCACCCGCTTCGGCCTGCGTATTGACGGCAGTGGTGAGGTGCGGGTCGGTGGGGCCAGTGAATGGCGTGGTGCTTTCGGTCACGGCCGCTGATTCGCGGGAGCCGCCGCCGGGCGCGCTGTTCAGGTAGGTGCGGTAAGCAGTGAGGGCGGCGGGCGAGGGCGCGCCGGTGCCAATCAGGGTGCCGCTGTTGTTGTAAAGGGCCGAGACGCCGAAGACCAGATTGTTGTTGCTGGTCAGCGCAATTTGAGGGTTGTTGACGAGTGGGCTGGACTTTTCAATTGCTACTGCTCTGACCGTGCCCCCGGCTCCCGTGTAGTTGTTGAAGAAGATGTTGTTGCGGTAATCGACCGTCGTGCCTGAATTGGTTGGCAGGTAGAGCGCGGCGGAGTTGTGGTTGGTGACGGTGGCCGTGCCGGTCAGGTAAACCGTGTTGTAGTAGAGGTTGACAGTGGTGCCGCCCAATACCACCAGCGCCCGCACGCCCGTTGAGCCGCTGGTGCGGTCGTAGCGAATGTTCGAGATGAAATTGTTCGAGGCGTTCAACACCGATCCCGCTATGGCCATCCCCGCCACCCAGCTCCCGCTAGCCGTGGCCTGCGAGATAGAGTGAATGGCGTTGCGCGCCACGGTATAGTTGGATGAGGTGCTCGTCAGGTTCAGCCCGACGATGTTGGCGCCGGTGCCGGTCGCAGTCGTCTGGCTGATCGAGTTGATCGAGTTGCGCAGGATGCTGAACGGCCCTTGGATGATGTGAATACCGTACAAAACGGTGCTCACGTTGTTGGTGCTCACCGCCACCGTAGCCGGTGCAATAGGCGCAATCTGGCAGTCGCTGATCTCGCCAGCAACCGAGGTGCTATGGGCGGTCACGTAGATGGCCGCCGTAGCCGTGCCGCCGGTGCTGACGAGGTTCGAGAACCGGCAGCTCTGCACGGTCATCGACGTACTGGTGCCGGTGGCCGAGCCGATGCCGTACATCGAAACGGCGGCGGCAAAATCGCGGAACGTGGTGTTCTTGATTTGCACGCCGCTCTGGTTCGCCAGCTCCACCCCCTGAATCGGCCCGGCAGATGCGCCGCCGAGGTCGTACACCAAGCTCGTGCCGCCGCCCGTCACGTCGATGCTGTTGTTGAGGTCGGGGAACGAGTTGCTGCCGTTGTTGAGCGAGTAACCGCGCGCGGCGTTCGTGATGGTCAGGTTACGGAAGCTGTTGTTGGAGTTCGCACCCGCCGCGCTCGCCGCATTGGACGATACCTGCACCCCAGTCGGCGTGTTCGCGTTGAGCTTGTTGAGCGTGATGGTGGCGTTGCGGAACGCGTTGTTCTGGCAGCCGCTCGTCCCGGAGAAGCCGTCGAGCAGCAGGCCGCTTTCCATCCGCGTGGTGGCGGTGACGTTGGCGGGGTTATCGGTGAGGTCGATGCCGTCGAACGTCACGTAATCCGACCCCACGAGGCGGATAATCGCGTCGCCGCCCGTCCCCGTTGCGTTCAGCGTGCCGGTCGTGCCGCGCACGATGGGGTTCGACGGGTTGCCGGGGGCGCTCACGAAGGTGATAGTCGCGCCGGAGGTGCCGGTTTGCGTCAGGCGCAGCGGGGCTTCGTCATACGTAGCCAAACCGCCGCCGTTTTTCACCACGTTAATCGTGGTATTGGCGGTAACGGTGCCGAAGTTGAGTGCCGCAAACGCGTCGGTGAAGCTGTTGAAGTTGGTGCCGCTCGTGGGGCTGGCGTTATCAATGGTGTACGCCGTGCCGCTGAACGTGATGGGCGCCAAGGTGGCTTGCATGCCATTGAGCGGCGTGGAAGCGCGCCCTTCCGTCACGGCCACTACCCGCACGAAATAGGTGGTACCAGCCGTCAGGCCGGTAAGCGGCAGCGAGTAGGTGGTGCCCGTCCCCGCGCTGGTGGTGCTCGTGATGTTACCGGCCGCCGTGAACGTCACGTTATCGGTAGAAGTCAGAACGCCGAATCCGGTTTCCGTGGTCGAGTTGTCTGTCCAGCCGACGGTCATCGTCGTGTAGCTCACCGCCGGGAACGTGAGGGTTGTGGGCGCGACGGGCACCGTGTTGGGCGGCGTAAACGTGTACACCTGCCCCGTGGCGGGCTTGGCGTTGAGGGTCGTGGTTTCAGAGGTGGGGCTGGCGGTCGGGTTATTCCCCGTGCCGTTGAGCGACCGGAAGTTGTTCGCCCCCGTGCCCACCGCCGTGATGCCGATAGACGCCGTAGCCGACAACGCGCTCGTCGCATCCTGCCGATACACGAATTCTATGCGCCCATCGGCTTCGTAAAGCTTCGCCTGAAACGAGATGGTGCTACCGGGGGCGTTGAAGCTCCACTTCGTATTGAGCCACTCCGCCGTCAGCACGCGGCTCCCCGCCGAGCCGGTCGTGAGGTACGTAAAGTTGCCGAAGCTCTGAAGGTTGAGGTCGTCCCAGAGCGGCGCAATCACCGGCCGGGCGGCGCCCGACGAGAGGTTATTACCATTGATGGAGCTGGTCAGGGCCGTGCCCAGCACCATAAAGCCATTCGTGCTCGCCGAGAAGCTGGTATAAACCACGCCGTTATGCACCACCGCAAACCCGATAGGCAGGGCGCCGGTGTAGCCGTCATCGACGGTGCCGGTGAACGTGGTCGTGGTGCCGCCAGCCAGCGGCGTAAACGCGCCCGGCGTACCCCCGGCGAACGTGTAATTGGTAACGCTCTGCGCCAAAACGGGCGCCTGTCCGGCCGTCCACAACAGGAGGAGGAGCGCCACCAAGCCGCGCAGCCAGCCCGCGCGCCAGTAAGGCGTAATAGAAGTAACCATTGTGCAATAAGATGGGTGAAGCGGAAAAAGAGTCAGATTCTCCGAATCACCCGCAAAGGCAGCCCACAGAATCCGGCAGAAGACAAACGCCACGGCCGATTCGTTGCCGAAAAGCCGTGGCGTCGCTGACGAAATTAATACCCTATCTTCAAAAAATCGTGACTTTGTCGCGCTTTTGTTGGATTATTGGTTGAAAATCAGGGGATTTGAAGAGCTATTTGGTTTGGAGAATTGTCCGACACCATTCGCGGAAATCGCGCGGGGCTCTGCCCCGTGCGGGCTATTCGCGGGCCTCTGGCCCGCACCCGAGACGGGCGCCGACCTACCCGCGTGGCCAGCTCTGTCCCAGAGATGGCGTTGATTCGC
>JANNMJ010000203.1:0-2294 GCA_031397815.1 Hymenobacteraceae bacterium | reverse complement strand
TGGCGCAGAGCAACAACGTGAACGAGCAGAATTTCAGCCCCGAAGACTTACTCGGCGTCATCAGCTCGACCCAAAGCCAGGGCGGCGGTGGCGGTGGGCGCGGCGGACGCGGCGGCGGCGGACCGGGTGGCGGCGGACCGGGTGGTGGCGGCGGTGCCGTGGGCAACTTTCTCGTGAATCAGCGCGGCGGCATCACCACCACGCACGCCGCCGGGGTCAATTTCACTGACAAATTCGGGGTGAAGACCGATGTGCAGGGCGCCTACTTCTTCAACTATGCCGATAACGTGGCCCGCGCCGACCTCGCGCGCCAGTTCGTGCTGCCGCAGACCCTCGGCCAGCGCTACTCAGAGGTTTCCGACCGTGAGAACCGCAACCAGAATCACCGCCTCAGCTTCCGCGTCACGCACAAGTTCGATTCCTCGAATACCCTTCTGATTACGCCGCGCGCGTCGTTGCAGATCAACGATGCCCGCTCAAACCTCACCGGCCAAACCTTCCGCACTGACACCCTCGACAACACCGTGCGGAGCCTCTACGGGTCAGACCTGACCGGCTGGAATCTCGGCGGCGAGCTGCTTTTCAGCCACCGTTTTGCGCGGCGCGGACGCACCATCTCGCTCAGCGCGACGCCCTCCTACAACGCCCGCACCGGCCCGAGCACCCTGCAAGCCGACACGAGCGCCATCCTCGGCGCCGAAACTCCGCTGCGCTACTCCCTCGACCAGCGCGCTGACCTCACGCAGTCGGGTTGGGGTATCGGCACGACCCTCAATTACACTGAGCCGCTCACCGACAAGAGCCAGCTTCAGGGCACGTACACGTTCTCGTACGCGCCGAACTCGTCGGATAAGCAGACGTTCGACCGCGACACCCTCAACGGCCTCTATAACCGCCTGAACGAGCCGCTTTCGAACGTTTTCACCAACCAATACACCACCCACGGCGCCGGGCTGAGCTATCGGTACAACGACAAAAAGCTCCAGTTCAACTTCGGCCTGACCGGTCAGCGCGCCCAGCTCGACGGCGAGCAGACGTACCCGCGCGCCGCCGATGTGAACCGCACGTTTTACCGTCTCCTGCCGAGCGCGCAGGCCCGCATCCGGTTCGGGCAGGACAAAAACCTCCGCTTCAATTACACCGCCCGCACCAACGCGCCCGGCATCGGGCAGCTGCAGGAAGTGGTGAACAACGCGAACCCGTTGCAGCTCACCACCGGCAACCCCGCCCTCGATCAGGAGACCCAGCACAACGTGTTTATGCGGTATTCGGCGTCGCAGCCCGACAAGAGCACGTCGTTTTTCTTCCTCTTGGGCGGGTCGGCCACGCAGGATTTCATCACCAACCAGACCACCGTGGCGGTGCGCGAGACGGTCATATCCCCCACCCTCACCCTCCCGGCGGGCGCGCAGCTCACGCGCCCCGTCAACCTCAACGGCTACTATTCGGCGCGCAGCTTCGCTACTTATGGGTTGCCGTTGAAGGTGATTAAATCGAACCTGAACCTCAACGCGAACGCCACTTACGCCCGCACGCCGGGCCTCGTGAATGGGGGGCTGAACTACGCCCGCTCGCCGTCGGTGGGCGGCGGCCTGACGCTCTCGTCGAACATCTCCGAGCGGTTCGATTTCTCGCTTACCTCCAACACGGCGTTCACGAGCGTCAGCAACACCCTCCAAACCACCGCCAACAACCGCTACGTCAACCAGACGAGCAGCCTGCGCCTGAGCTGGATTGTGGGGCCGGGAATTTCGGTCAAAACCGACGTCAGCCACCAGCTTTTCTCGGGTCTGACGGCGGGTTTCAATCAGAATTACGTCCTCTGGAACGCGTCGGTCGGGAAGAAAATTTTCGCCAACCAGCGCGGCGAAATCCAGCTCTACGTCTACGATATTCTGAAGCAGAACCAAGCCATCCAACGCACCATCACCGAGGCGTACCTCGAAGACCAGCGCACCACCGTCCTGCAACGCTACGCGATGGTGGTGTTCACGTACAACCTGCGGCGCGGCACCGGCGCCCCCACCGCCCCCACTGACCGTGGCCCTGACGGCGAGCGGCGGCCTGGCGGGATGCGGCCGGGTGGGTTTGGACCGCCGCCGGGCGGGGGGTGATGACGTATGCCCGGCGCGAGTGGCCCGGCACGGGTGGCCCGGCACGGGTGGCCCGGCGCGAGTGGCCCGGCGCGAGTGGCCCGGCACGGGTGGCCCGGCACGGGTGGCCCGGCACGGGTGGCCCGGCGCGAGTGGCCCGGCACGGGTGGCCCGGCGCGAGTGGCCCGGCGCGAGTGGCCC
>JANNMJ010000145.1:0-14883 GCA_031397815.1 Hymenobacteraceae bacterium | reverse complement strand
CCCGACGGCCTTTTCCTATTTTCTGACAACGAAATCAGCGCTGCTGACCGGGTCGTTACATCCCCGGCTTCAGCACCACTTTCACGCAGCCGTCTTTCTTATGACGGAAGATATCGTAGCCGTGCGCCGCCTCCGTGAGCGGCAGGCGGTGCGTGATGATATCATCGAGCCGCACCTTGCCCTCCGCCACATAGCCGAGGAGCTTGTCGAGGTGCTTATGAGCCGGTGCCTGACCGCCCATAATCTTGAAGCCTTTATCGAACCACTGCCCCACGGGGAAATTATCGAAATAGGCCCCATACACCCCCACCACGCTCACCACCCCGCCGCGCCGCACCGCCGAAAAGCACGTTTCCAGCACTTTAGCCGACCCTTTCTCGAAGTTGATGACTGCTTTGGCACGGTCGAGCAAGTCGCGGTCCGGCTCAAAACCCACCGCATCCACGCACACATCCGCCCCGCGGTTCTGCGTCAATGACCGGATAAAATCGATCACATCCTTCTGCTTCTCCCACAAGAACGTCTCGCAATTAGCCGTCTGCTTGGCTTTATCGAGGCGGTATTGCTGCGTGTCGATAATCACCACGCGGCCCGCGCCGCGCAGCCACGCGCTTTTCGCGGCCATCACACCCACCGGCCCTGCGCCGAAGATCGCGACGAACTCGCCGCCCTTCACCTCCGCCCAATCAATCGCCGAGTAGCCCGTCGGGAAGATATCGGTGAGGAACAGCACCTGCTCATCGGTCAGGTTATCAGGCACTTTGCGGGGGCCGTAATCAGCGTACGGCACGCGCACGTATTCCGCCTGACCGCCGTCGTAACCGCCGTAGAGGTCGGTGTAGCCGAAGAGGGCGCCGCCTTTCTCGGTCACTACGCCGCCTTCGGGGCCGTAATGGTCGGGGTTGGAGTTTTCGCAATGGCCCGGCAGCTCGTGATCGCAGAAGAAGCATTGGCCGCAGGCAATCGGGAACGGCACCACCACGCGGTCGCCTTTGCGCAGGTTCGTCACGCCCTTCCCTACCTCCTCCACGATGCCCATAAACTCGTGGCCGAGGGTCATCGGGCGCGGCTGCGGAAAGCCGCCATTATAAATGTGCAAATCTGAACCGCAGATAGCGGTGGATGTTACCCGCAGGATGATGTCGCGGTTGTCTTTCAGCTCCGGATCCGGAACTTCATCAACCCGAACATCGCGGACACCGTGAATTCGAAGGGCTTTCATACGATCTGATTTTGGCAAGTTGAAAAGATGAGACCTCCGCTTGCTACGCCCTTCCTCTCGAATAGGTTAGCCGCCCCACCGGCCGCTCCCCGACCTTTCGTAACCGATTGCGAATCCCCTTCCAAATTTCCAAATCTTGAGGAGCGGGTCTCTTGATTGGATTTTTTGCAAAAAAACCAAGTAGTTGGCAACAGATTCGCAATTTTGGCAAAAAGCAATCGATTGAGATGATTTATTGGAAACCTGTTGTGAGCCTGTTTAATGATTTCATAACTTGGCAGCACTTTAGAGCTGCCTCGCGTGCGATTTCAAGGCTTATCCGCTCTGCCAGCGGCCCTCCAACTAGGTGGGCGCGTGCCCCTAGTTTCCATTGTGTGAGTTCAACTTCTCCGTTGCCGGTAGGGTAGCGGGGCTTCGTGCTGTTTGTTTCTAACCCACTTTTTTGCATTCTCTGTATGAGAAAAACACTTACCTCCTGGTCGCTACTACTAGGAGTGCTGGCGTGGCTCATCGCCGCGCTGCCTGCGTTAGCCCAAACGGGTGGCGGCACCATCACTGGTCGCGTGCTCGACCCCAAGGGTGAGCCGGTAATCGGTGCTACGGTGCTGGTTCAGGGCACCACCAAAGGAGCCGCCACGGATGTGGACGGCAACTTCACGATTCGCGAGGTGCCAGCCGGTACCTACACGGTAGCGGTTTCATCCGTCGGGATGAACACCTTCCGCCAACAAGTAAGCGTTACAGACGGCTCCTCCGCCACCGTAGCTGCATCGATGACCGACAACGCCGCCCAATTGGCGGAAGCAGTTGTGGTGGGGTATGGCACGGCCCGTCGGCAAGACGTTACTGGCTCAGTGGCCACTGTCAGCACGAAAGAATTCATGCAAGGACAGGTAACCAACCCTGCCAACTTGGTGGTCGGCAAGATTGCCGGCGTATCGATCACGCCGCCTAGCGGAGCGCCCGGTGCTGGCTCACCCATTCGGATTAGAGGTGGCTCATCACTGAGCGGCTCGAATGATCCGTTGATCGTCATCGACGGCGTCGCAGTTGACAATCGCGGACTTGAAGGCGCTCCTGACGTCTTATCCACGATTAACCCGAACGACATCGAGACCTTCACAATCCTCAAAGACGCCTCGGCGACTGCGATCTACGGTTCCCGTGCCTCCAACGGCGTCATCTTGATTACGACCAAGAAAGGACTCCAAGGCGAAAAGCTGCGCCTGAATTTCAATACTCAGTTTTCAGTTGCGCAGAACTACCGCAAGGTTGATGTACTATCCGCCAGCGATTTCCGCAACTTGTTAAAAGATTCCGTAGCTTCTACTGGTTTGCCTTCCTATCGCGTATTTGGCCCTGGCTCTCAGCGGATTTTGCGGCAGTTTCCAAACCAATCGACGGATTGGCAAGACGAAATTTTCACTAACGCGTACACTTCTGACAACAATCTGAGCCTAACAGGCTCGATTGCTGAAAAAACTCCTTTCCGGGCGTCTGTAGGTTTCCTGAACCAGCAAGGCACGCTGCGGGGCGGCAACGTTCGGCGTAACTCCGTCAGCATTGGCGTCACACCTTCTTTGTTTGATGGTGCATTGCGTATTGACGCAAACCTGAAAGGGACTTGGAACGATAACTTAGAAGCTAATGATGGTGCCATTGGCGCTGCAATCGGTTTCGATCCAACGAAGCCTGTTCGTTCTGACCTGCCACAATACGCGCCTTACGGCGGTTATTTCGAGTGGCTTGAGACCACAGGTAGGCTCAATACCAATGCCACCCGTAATCCAGTGTCTTTACTGGAACAACGCCGCAACCGCTCAACGACTAAGCGGGCTCTCGGTAACGTTCAGTTCGACTATCGACTCCCGTTCTTACCTGATCTGAAGGCGGTTGTAAACCTGGGCTATGACTTTGCTCGCGGCAACCGAACTGTTACCATACCGGTTACGGCCGCTTCCGATTTCAATACGGAAGGGCTGATGTCAGAATCTGCTGAGAGGAAGGACAACAAGCAGTTAGATGCGTATCTCAACTACGTAAAATCCTTCGAAAGCTTCGGCGGGCGTTTGGATTTCACCGCCGGTTACTCGTATCAAGATTTCCGTTATCGTCGGCCGTCCGTACAAACCAACCGGAAGCTCAATGGGGATTTCATCAACCCTCTCTTCACCAGCAGCATTGCTTCTGATGAAGGCTTGACGCTGTTATCGTGGTTTGGGAGAGCGAATTTTAACGTGAAAGATCGTTACCTGTTGACGGCTACTGTTCGAAATGACCGCACTTCGCGTTTCGGCCCCGACAACCGTAGCGGGTATTTCCCGGCAGTTGGCTTTGCTTGGCGCGTGAAGGGCGAAGAATTTCTGGCTAGCACGAATTCAGTATCTGACCTCAAGCTGCGGTTAGGTTATGGCCAAACCGGACAACAAGACGTGGGCGGATTCTACCCGTACTTAGCGCGCTACCGCTTTAGCGAACCTACGGCTTATTACCAGATTGGCGTAGACTCAGACGGTAAGCCGATTTACGTGCAAACCGCACGGCCGAACGGGTACAACTCTAATCTTCAGTGGGAAACCACCACCACTTACAACGCTGGTATTGATTACGGGTTCGCCAACAATCGCGTGTACGGATCCATTGACGTTTACGAGCGTAACTCAACAGACCTTCTTTCCAACGTTGATTTCCCAGTAGGCTCTAACCTGACCGACCGTCTCGATGCAAACATCGGGGAGCTTCAGAACCGTGGTATTGAAGCTAGTATCAACGTAGTGCCCGTTAAGACAGAAACCATCCAGTGGACGTTAAACCTCAACGCTACGCACAACCAACAAGAGATCACGAAACTGATCAACGGCGATAAAGCAGGCTTTCGTGGCTTTGCCACCGGCGACATTTCCGGTGGTATCGGCAACCGTGTTCAAATCAATGCGGTGGGACACCCGGCTGGCGTATTCTTCCTGTACCAGCAAGAATACGACGAGAACGGCAAGCCACGAGTGGACGCCACAGGCAATCCAGTTTTTGTAGATGTGGATACTGTAGGCCAACGTGGACGGCGAGTCATCAATGAGGCTGACCGCATGCCCGGCAAGCAATGGCAGCCAAAAGTGTTTATGGGTTTCAGCTCGAACCTGCAATACAAACAGATTGGCTTGGCTTTCACGATGCGCTCCCAAATGGGGGGGTATAACTACCGCAACGTCGCCTCCAACTCAGGCTTCTATCAGCGCGTGACGCAAAATGCGTCGCTTAACAACGTAAGTTCCGAAATCAGCAAATCAGGGTTTGGAACAGAGTCTTCGTTACTTTCTGACTATTTCTTGCAGAAGAGTGACTTCATTCGTCTCGATAACGTGACTCTTAGCTACGATTTCGGCCAGATCTTCGGAGCCAAAGGGTCAGATGCTACTGGTACTGCCACTTCAAGCCGTGGTGTGAACCTTCGGGCTTCATTAGCAGTGCAGAACGTATTCCTGATTACTGATTACGACGGACTGGATCCGGAAGTATTTGGTGGTATCGACAGAAACTTCTACCCTCGGCCACGCGTCTTCACACTGGGCATCAATGCAAGTTTCTAATCTTTTCGCTTTTTCGACTCCCATGACAATGCGCTTTACCCGAGTCGCCACGAAAGCAGTGTTGGCGAGCTCCTTGCTTTTCGCCACCGGATCCTGTAGTCTCGACCGGGATCCTCCACTGAATGAGCTTACGACAGAGCAGGTCTATCGTGACCCGAGTAACTATCCGCGAATCATGGCTAAGCTCTATGCTAGCCTGATTCTTACTGGTCAATCGGGTGCTGGGGTTCCGGACATTACGGCAGGCGACGAAGGATATACGTCTTTCTACCGTTCTTACTGGAATCTTCAAGAAACCGGGTCCGATTTGATCGCCAATGCTTGGTTCAATGACCCAGGCATTCCTGAACTTGCACAAACGCAATGGTCAGCGTCGCACCCGATTGTGCAGGCCATGTTCACGCGCATTTACTATGAGATCAATCTCTGTAACGAGTATCTGCGGCAAACGACGGACTCTAAGCTGTCTGATTATGGAATAAGTGGCGCTGACGCTGAACGGGCGCGCGAATACCGAAACGATGCGCGCTTTCTGCGCGCGATGGCATACTTTCATGCGGTCGACATGTTTGGTGCTGCGCCTTTTGTAACGGAAGAAGATCCAATTGGCTACTTCTTTCCTAAGCAAGTATCAAGGCAAGAGCTCTTCAATTACGTTGAAAGCGAGTTGAAGGCTGTTGAGACAACTTTGCCAGCACCATCAGCCGCTCAACTGCCGCAGTATTATGGCAGAGCCACGCAAGCTGCCGCTCAAACGATACTCGCTCGTTTGTACCTGAACGCACAAGTTTACACTGGGCAGGCTCGCTACACAGACTGCATTACCTACGCAAACAAGGTTATGCAAAGTGGTAATTACCAGCTTGCTGATAATTACATGAACCTGTTTGCCGGTGATAACGGGCAAAATCCGAATGTGCGCCGCGAAATCATCTTTTCGCTAAACTGCGATGGCGCACAGTCGCAGACCTACGGTGGCACGACGGTAATCATCAACGGTTCGATGGGTTCTTCGTTTGCATCGACAAATAAGAGCACCAAAAATGCCTGGGGTGGGCAACGGGCTAAACCAGAACTGGTGCGTTTATGGGGCGACTCAGCCACCATTGTCAGTGGTAGCATTACCGACCAACGCGCTGGGTTCTACTCCCACCCCAACACTGCCGCTGTCAGAGGCTCATTCGGTATCCGCACGTTAGCACAATTAAGAACATTTCAAAACGGGTTTGCTATTCGTAAGTGGACCAATACCCGATCCGATGGCTTGCCAAACAGCGACGCTACGGGTGGGCTTTGGTCTGACACGGATGTGCCGTTTCTCCGACTTGGAGAAGTTTACCTGACGTATGCAGAAGCTGTTGTGCGTGGCGGAGCCGGTGGAGATCGTTCGACCGCTTTAGCGCGAATCAACGACCTACGTGTTCGTGCCAACGCTGCTCCTATCACTGATGCTGAGCTGACTGAGCAATTCCTGCTTGATGAGCGCGGACGTGAGCTTTACTGGGAAGGCTACCGCCGGACTGATTTGGTTCGGTTCGGAAAATTCTCCAGTGGTTCATACGTGTGGACGTTCAAAAACGCTGTGCCTACTGGAGCTGCCCTACCGGCAGGGCGAGATATTTTCCCTATTCCGGCTTCAGCTGTTGCAGCAAACCCGGGACTTACTCAGAACCCCGGCTACTAACCCAGCCGGTTAAGGTCAAAAAAAGCCCCTCCCCGCACGTTGCGGGGAGGGGCTTTTTTATGGATTCTGATTATGGTTTATTAACTCTAGTTGCGGAGTATGAGCATGGCGACCCTTCAGTGCGAGTCACTTCATCAGTCCAAGCCACAACTTGGGTTAATTACCCGCTACTCTTAGACAAAAGCGCCCATCTTACCCAGCTCATAATCCCGCGGAGCTTCAAGGATTTCCCGCTCTGTATCTATCACGAGTAGAGGTGCTGCACGAAGAGGCTCGTTCAGCGGAGCGTCGGGCGTGTAAACATCAACATTGAGCAAATGCCTGCCTAACGTAGCCTCGCGCCTCCTTGCCTCGCCGTACGAGGCGCCCTCACAACGCCGCACACGCGCTCAAACGCACACTATTGACTGCAGACGCCGCAAGCTGAAGCTGGAATGGCTCGCTGACCTGATGACTGGATGAACATTCGGGGTTCGGCTCCCATTTATTTCCAACGATTTAAAACACAGTCACCCAAAATATTCCGAATGACTGAAACCGAGAATAAAAAATGGGCGCCCCTCGAAACCGAGGAGCGCCCATTAAACGAGGCAGTTGTAAAGCCGAAGCTTCAGCCTAGAGCACCGACACTTTACGCGTCGCTACCTTGTCGCCGAGCACCAGCTTGACGATGTATTGGCCAGCGGCGAGGTTCGTCGTGTTGAGGTTGAACTGTTGCTTACCAGCGGCGATAGAGCCGTTAGCGAGCGTAGCAACCGTACGGCCCATCAGGTCCGTCACGATGACCGAGCCTTGCTCAGCGCGAACGCCGGGCACGGTGAAAGCCACGTTAGCTGAGCCACCATCTACTGGGTTAGGAGCAACCGAGAAGCTGATTTGGTCAGCGTTCAGCTTCTTCAAGCCCAAGCCTTGGCCAATCACGTAGGTGACGAATTGGTTGCCTGGAATGGTCGCGCAAAGGTCGAAAGCCGTTCCGAGGTTGGTTGCCGTTGCTGGCATAGTAGGATCCTGCGGGATGAAGTCGGTGGAAGCGAAGCCGCCATCACCGTTGTTCATCAGAACGAATACTTTCACTGCGGTACCAGCCGTCATCTGGTAAGCAGCTTTGAGGACTGCGAACTCCAAACCTTCGTCGGTGTTCGTCAGAACCGTTCCGTCCGGCGAGTTCAGGTATGCTGCACGGGCAGCGCCCATCAGGAACGTGCCTGGAGCGCCGTCGTTGGTCATTGCACCCAGAATAACGGAAGCAGGAGCGGCTACGCGGTAATCGCACAGCTCAAGCTGCGGAGCACCGGCATTCACGCGGTAAGCAACACCGGCGTCGGTCTCCATATCCAGCGTTCCGGTCATCGCGGCGAACGACGTTGGGTCGCCGGATGCGCTTGGAGCAGCTGGAAGTGGCGAGCAAGCAGGTGCGCCGGGGAAGTTCGGAACGTCGAAGTAGATCTGGAACGAGTTGCCGTTGCCTTCTACAGTCCCTTTGATAGCGACGTAGAGGTAGTTGGCGTCTTCAGTAACGTATGCTTCTTTCAAGCCCCAGTCACCGAAACCGCGTGGGTTGGTGTACTGACCCATCGATTGGTATTGGCCAGCGCCAGGCCCGATCTCCGAAGCCAAAATACGCCCATCAAGAGTTGGGGCTTGAGCAAGCGCCGTGGAAGCTGACATCAGCCCGAGAGCTCCCAGAGTAAGAAGTTTCTTCATGTCGAGGAAAAATGTGGAAAAACTTTTAAAAGGTGACAACAAAGAACGCGGTATGCCGCCCAATTTCCTAACATTTCCGTAAAAATATCTACGGAATCGATTGCACTGGAAAGGGCGCTTACGCGGACGGTTTCGCCTGAAACAGAAGTACTCACAATGGAGGAAATTCGTTCCTGAAATCGCGCCGAAAGATTGCCAGAAGTTCTCGCAAAAGCAAATCTGCCGTAATCAGCGGGTAAAGCTGCGGAGGCTATTCGCGGTGGAATGCGGAGAAATTGGTGCGGCACATGTTCTTTCGTGTTCTACAACCGACCCTTGTTGCCCCTATCGTATGATTCTGATTGCTGACGGCGGCTCTACCAAGAGCGCCTGGAGCCAGCTTGATGATGCTGGTAATCGCGTAAATTTCAACACTGAGGGCTATAATCCCGATTTCGTGGACACGCCCAACATTGTGGCTTCGCTCGATAAGAGCCTGCCCGAGACGCTCCTGCGTGAGCAGATCACGGAGGTGCATTACTACGGCGCGGGCATCTCATCGGCGGAAAAAGCAGAAGTTGTTGGTCGGGCGATGCGGCAGATTTTTCCGAACGCCACGGTCGATATCCAGCACGATTTGCTGGCCGCTGCCCGCGCTTTGCTCGGCCAGAAGCCAGGCTTCGCGGCGATTTTGGGTACCGGCACCAACTCCTGCCTCTACGATGGCGAGAAAGTGACGCTCAGCGTTGACTCGCTTGGCTACTTTCTCGGCGATGAGGGCAGCGGCTCTTACATCGGCAAGCGGCTGCTGCGCGATTTGCTGCGCGGTCAGCTCCCGAAAGGGCTGGAAGAAGCCTTCCACACCGAGTACCCCGACCTACACCGCAACTCGATCCTCGACCGGCTCTACAACCAGCCCCTGCCGAACCGCTTTCTGGCGTCGTTCAGCAAGTTCTGCTACGACCACAACAACTTCTCGTACTGCCGCGAGATCGTGCTGGACGGTTTCGAGGCATTCTTCCGCAACATCGTCACGAAATATCCTCGTTATCAGGATCATACGTTCAATTGTGTGGGCTCGGTGGCGTACAACTTCCGCGATGCGCTCGAAGAGAGCTGCCGGCGGCACGGGATGCCGATGGGCCGCATCGTGCGGGCGCCAATCGATAATCTGGTGCGTTTCCACGCCGGACAGCCGTTGGTCGACTAGCTGACCGAACGGGTCGATTTAGGCGTCAACAGATACTCAAAAAACGAAAACGCCCCCGGCTTTGCAGCCGGGGGCGTTTTCGTTGGAAAAATCTTCCTGCGTTAGCGCACTATTAGCGCACCACGATCCGGACGATGCGTGCCGGATTGCCGTCGGCCTGAATGCGCACGGCGTAAGTGCCGGCGGGGACGGTAGGCGTCCAGTCGAGGGTTTGGAAACCTTCGCCCTGGCGCTGCGCGGGCAGCGTGAGCACCGGACGACCGAGCAGATCGAATACCGTTGCGCGCACCATGGCGGGGCGTTGCAGCTCGTACGCGATGCTGAGCGCGCCGTTTTGCGTGGCCGGGTTAGGGTACGCGAGCGGTGCCGTCAGGCCCGATTTGGCGGTGATATTGACGTCTTCGCGAAGCCCTAACAGAGTGGAGCCAGCGGGCAGCGGCTGCCGGACGCTCGTGTACACGTGGTATTCGCCGGGCACCATGTTCATCGCCGTGCCGGCGACGACGTTCAGCGAATCGCCGCGCAGGTAATCGTACCACATCCCGCCGGTAGGGAAGACGGGCGTCAGCGTTTGCGCAATCACCGACAGGTTGGCGAACACGTAAACGTTCATCGTTGGCGAAGTGAGCGTGAACCGGCGGAACGACGCGCCCGCCCCGGCGATAGAGTACGTGTTGCTCTCGAACGCCGGCTGCTGCCGGAGCCGGTTCATCGCGCGGTACACTTCGTACAGCTTCCGCCGATTGGCATCCTGATAGTACTGCCACCGAATCGGCTTGTTGCCGGTGCGGCCGTTGACGTTGATACTCACGTCGTAACCCACTTCATCGAACTGCCACAGCATTTTCGGGCCGGGCATCGCCAACAGGAAGGCCGCAACAATCTCCTGCCGCGCGAGCGCCGTCGTGAGGGTGCGGGGGTTGTAGCCGTTGGCGGCCTGAGCCGTGTTGCCGTTGGTGAGGCTCTCGACCACGAGGCGCTCTTCGTCGTGGCTTTCTGCGTAGCCGACGAGGCGTGGGCGGGTCATGCCGCGGTTGAGGTACGAAAGGCCGTACGAGAAATCGGAGTTGGCGACGTTGCCTTTTGCGATCTCAGCCATGGCGAAATGCCCGTTGCCCCACGGCATCATACCGTGGCGGTAATTGGCCAACTCGCGTTCTTCGGTGTTGTCGGCAAAGTGCTCCAGAATGACGTAGGACGTGGAATCCACGCTCCACTGCGAGTCGGCGTAGTCTTTCCAGATCGCGATGCGCGAAGCGTCGTATTGGCCCCAAGCGCCGGTATTGCCGAGCGTATTGCGCTGGGTGAAACCTTTGGAGAGATCGAAACGGTAGCCGTCGATGTTGTACTCTTCCAGCCAATGCCGGATGACGCGCTTGACGAAGTACTTCGTGAACGCCGATTCGTGGTTCATATCGAACCCGACGTTGAAGTCGTGCCTAGCCACCCGGTTGAACCACGGCGAGTCGGTTGTCGGGGCGGAACCGTCCCAGAACATCTGCACCATTGGGCTTTGGCTGAAATGGTGGTTCAGCGCAACATCCATAATGACAGCCATCCCGCGGCGGTGGCATTCGTCGATGAACTGACGGTACGCGTCGCGGGTGCCGTAATATTTATCAAGCGCGAAGAAGAAGGAGCCGTTGTAACCCCAGCTTTCGTTGCCCTCGAACTCGTTGACCGGCATCAGCTCAATCGCGGTTGCGCCGAGGCGCTGGATGTAATCGAGGGTATCGCGGAGGGTCTGGAAGTCGTGCCGGGCGATGAAATCGCGCACGAGCAGCTCGTAAACCACCAAATCGGTCTCCTTAGGGCGCTGATAACCCGTGGCCTGCCAGACGTAAGGCGTTTGGTTGGTCTGAAGCACGCTCACGATGCCCGTGGTAAGGCCCGTCGGGTAGGGCTTGCGGTTTGGGTACGTGAGGGCGCTGATGAAATTGTCGTTACCGGGATCGAGCACCAGCTCCGTGTACGGATCGGCCACTTTAATCGAGCCATCGATGAGGAACTGATACGCATACTCCTGCCCCGGCACCAAGTTATTAACCTGCACCCACCAGCGGTTGCCGTCCGGGGTGCGGTTCATAAAGGCGTTGGTTTCGGGCTGAAACCCGTTCCATTCGCCCAAAGCGTAAACGTACTGCTTCTGCGGCGCTGTCAGGACGAGCACAACCGAGGTCGGCGAGAGGTAGGTTACGCCGTCTTCCTTGCCGGGCACCACGCTGGCGGGCAGCGCAGCGGTGGTGACGGTGGTCGGGCGCACGAAAAACACCACTGAGTCAGCGGCTTGGTCAGGTCCGGCGGTTCCGGCAAAGCGAACGACGGTCCGGCCGGGCTGCGAGAACGTGATGGGCGCCGTCGCGGAAGTAGTCGCGTTGGCCGTCGTCACGGGGGTGCCGTTCGCCGTTACCACAATCTGCGATACCGCCGACGCCTGCGCCGTCACGTTCACCGTGGCGCCTTGCGTCACAAACTGCGGCGTAGCCGATGGCACCGGCGAGGTAACCCGCACCGCATATTGCCCTTGCCAAACGTCGATGAAAAAATCGCCACCGCTGCTGCTGCGGCCGACCACCGTTCCATCCGCCGTTTTGAAGATCATCGCCAGCCGCAGAATCGTCTCGTTGGCGGGCGCCGGGTAGTAGGTGCGCGGCGTGAACGTGATCGTGTACAGATTCGGGTTGGTCAAGGAGCGCACCATCAGGGCCGCCGGGTCGGCGGTGCTGAAGCTGGAGCTTCTGACGTGGCGCCACGTCGTGTTGTTCGTGCTCCGATCCGTGACGACGCCCGTCCAGATATAAACGGCGCTCGTCGTTCCAGCGAGAGCGCCGTTGCCCTGCGAAGCGTCGTAAGTAATCGTAACAGGGTCGGTCTCCCTGAAAAAAGTGGGCGACGTACTGACTGCTGCGCCCTGAGCATCAGCAGTTAACGGTTTTAGGCTGAGCACGCTACCGACAGCGAGGAAACAGCCGAGGAAAAATGAACGCATCACGCGGAAGAGGGTATGTGTTAAGCGAAGTAAGAAGCAAGTGTGGATCAGACCCGGCCGTAAAGAACGGGCGCGAAACGGGTTTCGTGCAGCACACCTCCCCCGGTCCGTAGCTTTGTCGGTGCTGATGCTGAACTGTTTTTGCGTTGAACGCCCCAAATGGAAGGGTCTGGCCGGGCTCGGGGTCGTACTGAGTCTGGTGCTGACTGGCGTAACCGCGCACGCCCAGATTCAAATACCAAATGCGGCGCCCGTTCGTTCCCCAGACGCTCCAAACCCCGATTTAGCTGCTGACTCGACCAAATCTACCGTGATGCGCCCGGCGCCCTCCAAAGGGCGCGTGCGACTCGTGGCACTCGGCATCGGCGGGGGCTCGGCGGCGGTTGTCGGGACGTTGGGCGCCACTTGGTACACCGGTAAAAAAGAGCCGTTCCGGTGGTTCGACGACTCCCGCGAATGGGCGCAAATCGATAAAGCCGGGCACATTTGGGGGGCTTTTCAGGAGAGCCGCGCCTCGGTGGATGCGTTGCGGTGGGCGGGTTTATCGAAGAAAAAAGCGCTGTGGTGGGGCGCGCCCATGGGCATCGTGCTGCAAAGCACGATTGAGTATTTCGACGGTCGCTCGCCCGGCTACGGCGCCTCAGCCTCCGATTTGGGCGCCAACGTCATCGGTACCGCCCTCTTCACCACACAGGTGGCGCTGTGGGACGAGCCGCGCATCTGGCCGAAAATGGGCACCCACTTCACCTCCTTCGCGCGCCTACGCCCCAACACCCTCGGCCGTTCCTCCCTCGAACGCCTCCTCAAAGACTACAACGGCCAAACCCACTGGCTCACCGCCGACGTCGGCGCCTTCCTCGGCCCCGATACGCGGTGGCCGCGTTGGCTCCACGCCGCCGTGGGCTACGGCGCCGAAAACCTCGTTTACGGCGAGCCTGCGCAGAACGAAGCCGCCGGTTACCGCGCGTACCGCCAGTTTTACATCGGCCCCGATTTCCATCTGCTCAATATTAAAACCCGCAGCAAAGTCCTGCACCGCCTGTTTTACGTACTGAGCATCATCCGCCTCCCCGCCCCCGCGCTCGAAGTGCGCTCCACGGGCGGCGTTCGTTTTCATCCGCTGTACTTCTAACTACAGCCGGGCACCGCCTAACGGGGTGCCTTTCAAGCCCTTTTACCTTTCCCCATGATCCAAGTAGGCGACCGTGTCCGGCTGATGTCCGGCCGTGAAGAAGGAACCGTCACCCGCGTCCTCGACGGCGGCGAAGTCCTCGAAGTAGCCATCGACGGCGAGTTCACCATCCCGCTCCGGCGCTCCGATGTGGTGCCGATTGCGCCCGAAGAAACCAAAGCGTTCGGCGCGCGGCCCATTCCGCCGCCCGTCCTTCCGCCCAAACCCGGCAGCTCGCCGAAGAGCGCCGCTGCGCCCGCCAAGTCCGGCTCAGCGCCTACGAAAGGCGGCCCTGTAGCGAAGGAAAAGCCCGCCCCACCCGCCGTCATCGGCGCGTATCTGGTGCTTACGCATCAGGCGGAAGAGCTGTTGGCGGTCCAAATCGTCAATAACTCTGATGATGAGCTGCTTTTCACCTACGGCGAAGAGAAGCAGGACCGCTACATCGGCCGCAAAAGCGGCCTCGTGGGGCCGCGCGCCGCGCTGGTGCTCGCGCACGTCCATATGCAGGACTTCGAACAGTGGCCCGCCGTGGTCCTGCAATACCTCCCCCACCGGGCGGGCACGACGGAGCTTCACGCCCTCGAAACTGCCCGTATCCGCTTCAAAGCCAGCACGTTTTACAATAGCCGCGCAGCCGCGCCCATCGTCAAGCAGGAAGGCTACGTGTTCCGCCTCGCCGAGCATCGGCTCGTCACGTCCCCCCTCCTACCCGCCGCCCCCGCCATCGACGCGGCCCGTCTGGCCGAGCGCCTCAATTCCGCCCCGGCCGTCGCGAATCTGAAAGTGGTAGCCCCCCCGCATGAGGTTGACCTTCATTTGGAAAAGCTCGCCGACGCCCCTTCCAGCGAAGTGAGCAATTCCGAAGCCCTGCGCCTCCAAATGGCCGCTTTTCAGGATGCCCTCGACCGCGCCCTCGCCACCAGTATGCACGAGATTATCTTCATCCACGGTCTCGGCAACGGCACGCTCAAGAAGGAAATCCAGCGCGCCCTGAGCCGCGATACGCGCATCAAATTCTTCGAGGAAGCGCAGAAAGAGAAGTTCGGCTTTGGAGCGACCCGGGTGCGACTGAAGTAGCCCCAGAAGTATCGCCGAATCGCGAAACTGAATCGCGAAACTGAATCGCGCGGGGCTCCAGCCCCGTGCGGGCTATTCGCGGGGCTCCAGCCCCGCTACCTCAATCGGCGCATTCCTATCTGTGACGCGTGGCCAGCTCTGTCCCAGAGATGGCGTCAAGATGACGTTGATAGGCGAATCAACGCCGTCTCTGGGACAGAGCCCGCCACGCGAAACCTGATACTTTCAAATGCTACCCAGATACTTTCAAAAGCCAC
>JANNMJ010000139.1:0-6682 GCA_031397815.1 Hymenobacteraceae bacterium | reverse complement strand
CGGCGTCGTTCTGCACGCGTTATGTGGTGCGGGTGGCGTCGGCCGACTAAATGTGGGCGTACGTAACATCCGCAAAGGCGCGGTAAGCCCCGGCGCGCCACTGCAAGCCGATGGCGTAAACCCGTTCCTGCTGACCGGCTTGGTACGTCAGGTTGCTCCACATTCTGCCCGTCCAGCGGACTTGCACGGCGGTGGCGTTGGTGGTTTCCAGTCCCAAAACGGCCTCTCCCACGAAGGTCGAAAGTGCGTTGCCGCCGCTGACACAATCGTCGTACTGCGCCGAGCTGGTGTTGAGGAACGAGAAGCCGAGCGAGTCTTTCCCAAGCACCCGCGGGCGGCTTGGCAGGTTGTAACCGCAGACCCAGTCGCCGGTCGGCTCTTCCAGCGCGGTCGGACTTTGCACCCCGAATCGGTGGAAAACCATATTCGGCGGATACGTGCCGGCGGGCGTCGTGGCGTCCCACGCGGGCAGCGTGTAAGCGCCGCTGCCGGTGCTGAAATCGAACGGCGTGGGGTGGGTTTGGGCCTGAGCCGAGCTGCCCAAGAGCAGCAACGCCGATGCGAGAGCAGGAAGGAGCGCGGAGTAACGATGAGCGAGCATATTCGGAAAGAGAAAACGGCTGATTTCGCCGGGAGAACCAACTCCCTGACGCCGCCGCAAACTTCTTCCGTTCCTCTTCTTTCCGTGTGTTACGCCGACGTTACGCGGCTAACGCCACCCTTACTGCGGCGCCACGATGGAGATATACGTTGTGCCGTAACCGCCCCAAATGCCCAAGCCGCCGCGCACGTTGGAGGCCAGCACCGACGGCGCCGCCAACGGCGATCCGTTCAGGTTGAGGGCATTGTCGTAGGAAAGCCAAAACCGAAAATGCGGCTGGTCGATAGCGCACCACCGCACCGTAACGGTATCGCCGCGCCGGAACAGCACGGCGCGGTTGCCGTCGATGGTTTGGGCGCGGGGGCGACCCCGGTCGAGGGAAAACGTGAACCGCCGACCGTTCACGAACTCATCGGTGAACGCGCTTTGGAGGGTAGGGGCGTAGAACGGCTCCCCGTTGACTTTAGTGAATGCCCGGGAGGCATTGCCGATGGTATCGGGGTCTTGGAAGGCGTAAAACAGCGTCAGGAGGGAATCGGCGAGGGTGGGATCGACGGCGGGCTCGAACCACAGCGAATCCAGCGGCGCGAGGTGCGGAATGCTGGTGATAGCCGACAAGGATTGCCCCCGCGCCGTCACGTTGAGCACATACGTGCGGCCCGCCCGACCTACCAAACTCGGCTCGCCGGGCGTGGGGATGCTGGTGTAAAAGGTGAGCGGGACGGGCAGTCGCCCGGTCACGGGGTCCAGCGTCAGGCCCGCCTGTTCGGCCAACGCCTGCCGGAGAGCGAGCGGCAGCGAATCAGCGGCGATTTCGCGCAGCACGAACGTGGAATCTCCCGCCGTGGTGACCGTCACGCGGGCGTCGTGGACGAGCGTGGCGGCAAGGGAAGCGGCGCTCAAAGGCGCGAAAACCGGCGCCGATTCGGTCAACAGCACAATCGGCGGCAACCCCGGCTCGATGTACCCTTCCACCACCAACATCGGCGGCGCCGACGGTAGCTCGATATCCGCCGTGCGCTCGCAAGCAATGAGCGCGAGCGTGCCGGTGAAGAGGAATAGAGTCGAAAAAACCGAGTAAAGAGGCCGAATACGCATCGTCAGAGAATCAAATTAAGTAGTCGTTCAGAAATAATCAATTAGTTTTTGTCATTGCGAGGAGGCTTTGCGACGAAGCAATCCTCGTAGGATAGGCGCGTTTGCTCAGCCACATTTCCAATCCAACGAGGATTGCCACGTCGTCGCAGAGCCTCCTCCTCGCAATGACAAATTCCTCTTAAAACCTTCTTGTAATTCCACCAAAATCAAATCAACTTAAAACTCCACTTCCCACGTAACAGCCGGCACTGGCAGCGGAAATAGCGCCACCGACCGCGCCGTTAGCTGCGCGTTGCCGGAACCGACGTCGCCGGTCGGGTCGAGGTAATAAAACCACGGATTCCGGCGGCCATACACGTTATACACCGAAAACTGCCACCGCGTGCGCCAATGCGCGTGCGGCGGGCGTTGCCACGTCGCCGATAGATCGAGGCGGTGCGTGGCGGGCATCCGGAAGCCGTTGCGCTCGCCGTACTGAAACTGCACGTTGTTGGCCACCACGTAGCGGCGGCTCGGCAGCGTCAGGGCTTGGCCGGTGGCGTAGGTGAAGGTGCCGCCGAACAGCCAGCGCGCCGATAAATCGTAGCTCCCGACGAGGCTCAGGTTATGGCGCTGATCGAACCGAAACGGGAAGATTTCGCCCTTGTTGAGGTCGGGGAAGCGGCGCGTGGCGCGGGCGAGCGTGTACGCCAACCAGCCGCGCGCCCGGCCCGTTGCGCGACGCGCTAACAGCTCGATGCCGTAAGCGCGCCCGGTTCCTCTGACGAACTCGAACTCGATATCACGGTTCACCGGCCCCGCCACGTACGTGTCGGCGTATTCGAGCTGCCCGTCCAAGCGGCGGTAATACACTTCCGCCGAAAACTCCCATTCCTGCTCCTTCCCCAAGCTGCGGAAATAGCCCGCGCTGAAAGCGTGCGCCCGTTGCGGCGGCGCCTGTGCCGAGGCGGGCACCCACACATCGAGCGGCAACGCCGACGTGGCCTGACTCACCAAATGCACGTATTGCGCCGTGCGGGCGTACCCGAGCTTCACGGAAGAGCGGTCGTTGGGGAGCGCCCAGCGGAGGGCGATGCGCGGCTCCGGCGTCTGGAACCCGACCGCCGTTTGGCCGCTCGGCGTGTACGTGGAATCGAGGACGCGCGCGCCCGTCACATCGAACCGATACAGGCTGAATGGTCCGCGTAGCTGCGCGCCGCTCCAGCGCAGCCCGGCGCTAAGGAGGAGGCGGTCGGAGAGGGTCCAGTCGTCGGTGAGCCAGACGGCGCCTTCGCGGGCGTACTTGGTCTGCACCCGGCTGGTGGTGAAGGTTTGGCCGTCGTCGGTCCCGGCATCCCCGGCGCGCGGGCGCAGGGTATGGTCGGTGGCGCTGACGCCGAGGTGGAACGTGTGGCGCACGCTCGGCTCCCAATCCAGCTCCGTGGACGCGGTGTAATCGCGGACGAAGGTCAGCAGACGGGTTTCGTAGGTGTTGAAGCGCGACGAGAATCGGAACCGATAATCCACGGCGCTCACCCCGACGCGCAGGCGCAAACGGTCAGAAAAAAAGTGTTGCCAGCGGAGCGAGGCCGCCGAGTTTCCCCACCCGAAACCCGCCGTAAACGCCCCGCCGCCGAGGCGGAACGAGCCGTCGTCAGACCCGTGGTAGATGCTCAGGCTGAACCGGTCGCGCGCGGTGGGGCGCCAGCCGAGGCGCCCGTTCAGGTCGTAGAAATAATAAGGAACGCCGCCGTTCTCGTTCTTCAGAAACGGCTTCGCGAGCAGGTCGATATACGTCCGCCGACCGGCAAGCAGGAAGGTCGGGCGTGGTTTTTCGCTCGAATCGGCGGCCATCCGGCGGCGCCCAATCGGGCCTTCCACCAGCAGCCGCGACGCCACCAGCCCCACGCCCGCCCGGACATGCAGCGAATCCGGCTCACCGTCGCGCCCTTCAATGGCCAGCACGCTGCTCAGGCGCCCGCCGTAGCGCGCTTCAGGGGTTTTCAGGAGCGAGGCCGTGCTGATGGCATCGGCATTGAAAACGGAGAAAAAGTTGAGCAGATGGCCCGCATTGTAAATCGTGGCGCCGTCGATGAGGGTGAGGTTTTGGTCCTGACCGCCGCCGCGCACATACAGGCCGGTCTGACCTTCGCCGCCGGTTTGCACGCCGGGCAGCAGGGCGAGGGTCTTCACGGGGTCGGCTTCGCCGAACAGCACCGGCAGAATCCGCAGGGCTTCCACGGGCAAAATCGTCTCGCCGAGCTGGGTGCCTTTGACGTGCCGCTCAGGGTCGGGCTGACCGGCGCGGCCTACCACTTCGGCCCCCGCCAAACGCACCGCCAACGCCGTCAGGCGGATGGTGAGGGCGGTATTGGTGCCCGCAAGCGGAACGGTTAAGGGGCGGTAACCGGTCAGCTCGACGGTGAGCGACCCGGTGGCGGCGGTGGGCAGCGTGAGCCGAAAAGCGCCGTCGGGGTCAGTGACGGTTCCGATGGCGCGGTCGGTGCTGAGGCGCACCACGGCGCCCGGCAGGGGTTGGGCGGTGGCGGCGTCGAGCACGCGTCCGCGGACGTCCTGCGCCGCTGCGCCCCCCGGACTCAGCAGCAAACCAATCAAACAGAGTAAGCGAAAGACGAACGGCACGGGAGAGTTTGATGGGGCGACTTGCTAACCTGCCAACCGGGCAGAGGTTCAGCGGAAGTCAGGAATTATGGCCTCGGCAGGTGCTGCCACCAGCGTGCTTCGGCCCGGCGGTAAAGATGCGCCCCGCCCCAGCCAAGTAAGGCGCCGAGGGCGTAACCGGCCAGCACGTCGCCGGGGTAATGGGCGCCCAAGTACACGCGGCTGTACCCGGTGATGAGCGTCCAGAGGAGTAAAAGCCAGATGAAAAGCCGGAACCGGTGAGGGAGCGTCAGCCCGAGAAAAACCGTCAGCGCCATCGTGTTAGCGGCGTGCGACGACATAAACCCCCACATGCCGCCGCAGCCGTACGTTTCCACGATTCGGATGGTGTCCGCCAGCGTTGGCTCGTGGCACGGCCGGAGCCGCTGGATATAAGGCTTGAAGCCTTCGGAAGAAATGAAATCAGCCGCCCAAACGCTCCCCGCCACCAGCGGCACCAACAGCCACGCCCGCTTCCGGTACACGTGAATCAGCAGCAGCACCAGCAGCGCATACGCCGAAAACCACGACTCCCGCCGCGAGACGTACACCATTACGCCGTCCCAAAACGGCGCGTGATGACTGTTGAGGAGCGTGAAAAGGGCGCGGTCGAGCAAGGGAAGAGGCGGGGTTTTCCTTCGTTAAAACAACCGTATCCCCGCCGACACCTGCAACACCCGGTGGTGCAGCCCGCCCAAATCCTGCGCAGCGCGGATGGCGGCTTGCGCGGGGTCGTTGTTCAGGTCGGAGAGGCCGTAAATGCCGCGCACGCCAATCAGCAACCGCCCCGCTTCCACCCCGACGCCCGCCACGACGGCGTAATCACTGTTCTTGTATTTCGACTTGATTTCCGTCGAAACCGACTTAGCGCCGCCGTTGCTCACCAGCTCTTCCGTGGCGCCGAGGAGCAGCCCGAACTGCGGCCCGACTTCCGCATAAAAATGCTTGCCAAACGGATATACTTTGAGCAGGAGCGGAATGTCGAGCACCTGCATCTTGAGCTTATTGTCGGCGGTGGCGGTGGGAGTGAGGCCGAATTTCATCCCCTGTTCCGAATACAAGACTTCCGGCTGAATCGCGACGTGCTTCCCGACCCACGCCGTGAGGTACAAGCCGCCGTGAACCGTCGGCCGCACCTCCGACCGCCGATTCAGCGCGCCGTCAAGCGTTGCAAGGTTCAGCCCGGCCTTCACGCCGCCGTGAACCTGCGCCCGCGCCGCAGTAGGAGCGAGGGTCAGCAGACCAAAACAAGTGCAGATAATCAGCAGGAAACGTGTCACGGGTAGAAGTATGTGCGAAGGATGGAAAGAAGCGCCAACTGGCTTGCGCGTACAAAGAAACGCCCCGCCGCGCAGCCTACGGCCGAACAGCGGGGCGGTAGCCCACATCGGCACATAGCCGATAAACGTCAGCGCCTAGCGCCCTTCGTGCGTGCCTTCGAGGATTTCCTCGACGATTTTCTTGTTGAACGCCGGAATGTCTTCTGGCTTGCGGCTCGTAATCAGCCCTTTGTCCACGACCACCTCTTCATCGCTCCAGCTTGCGCCCGCGTTGATGAGGTCGGTGCGCAGGCTCGGCCAGCTCGTGACTTTCTTGCCCGGCAGCAACCCCGTCTCGATGAGCGTCCACGGGCCGTGGCAGATCGCGGCCACCACTTTGCCGGTCCGCATAAACTCGGCGGCGAACTCTATCACGTCGGCGTCGGTGCGCAAAATATCCGGGTTCATCTGCCCGCCGGGCAGCACGAGGGCGTCATAATCAGCCGCTTTAGCATCCCGAATCGTCTTATCGACGGCCACTTCCGCGCCCCAGTCTTTCTTATCCCAGCCCTTAATAGAGCCGCTTTTGAGCGAGATGACGTGGATTTCCGCGCCCTCATCTTCCAGAAATTTCTTGGGCTTCTCCAGCTCCGATTGCTCAAACCCGTCCGTTGCGACGATAGCGATGCGCTTGCCCTTGAGCTTGCTGCTTCCGAAAAGACTCATAATCAAAAGAAAAGTGATGATGAAACAAAAGAAAACCGCTGGCTCGCCCCCCGATACCTCTCAGGGACCGCCACCAGCGGTTTCTGCTAACGACCGAACTCCGTGCGGGGTTGGGTAGGGGGGGGAGTTTGACGTGCAAGCGCAAGCGCATCGCATTAGCAACGAACTCCCCGCCCCCTTGGGGGCGGGGTGCCCCGAAGGGGCGGGGTGGGGAACGCGGTTACGGCACGGCGGCTGCGGCAACGGCAGCCCAGCCACATGCGGGCGGGCACAAGGCCGCGCCCCTACGTACCC
The DNA here is from genome assembly GCA_031397815.1 of Hymenobacteraceae bacterium. Lineage (GTDB taxonomy): Bacteria > Bacteroidota > Bacteroidia > Cytophagales > Hymenobacteraceae > JANNMJ01. The sequence continues at coordinate 64 of JANNMJ010000139.1, read as the reverse complement.
GGCACCGTCTCGGTGCCGGTGGTTGGGACTGCCAAACCGCCTCCCGAAACCGCCTGTAGGGGCG
>JANNMJ010000102.1:0-12239 GCA_031397815.1 Hymenobacteraceae bacterium | reverse complement strand
CAACGTGACCGCGTGGGGGGGCTGCACCTGGGGCTTGGCCAGCTCTGACCCATTGTTGTTATCAAACGCACTACAATAGGCTAATCAACGCATTCTCTGGCACAGATTTGGCCACGCGCGCTTCCTCGCAAAGCAAAAGTTGGGGTTACTTCCCCGTCGGCACCGGCCCCGGGCTGCTGGCTTCCAGCAACAATTGCCAACCCGCCGCGCCCAGCAGCCAAACGTGGACGTACGCGCCTTGCAGCGCCCCGCCGATGCTCTGGTAGCGGCCGTAGGAATACGCCAGCTCGCCGGATGCCGCCACGCGGCTGCCGGTGGGGGTGAGGCGCCACGGAGTATCAGTGGCGAGCTGCTTTTTGATCGAGAGCGGCGTGTTGAGCGCGGGTTTTTCTTCGCGCAGTAGCTGCGCCTGCGGATGGAGCCGCGCCTGATAAGCCACCGGCATCCCCTTCCGGCCGATGGCGGTCGAGAGCTGCTCATCCAGACGGCGGGGATCGACGGGTTTCGGCTTTTTGCCTGCCGCCGCCGTCAGGCCATTGGGGCCGGTGATTACGTCGGCGGGGGCAGGCAGCGGCGGGGCGGTGGGCGTCATCGGGCTGCTCACCCCGGTGTCGAGGAGCCATTGGAACGTGCCGTCGGGCTGGCGTTGCCAGATGGTCAGAAACTGGCCATTCGATACCACTTTCCCTTCCGGCGACGTCAGGTGCCATGGCCCCGTGGAGTACCCCAAATCGTTCGCGGCCGAGATTCCCGCCAAGGCGGGCGCCCACCGGTGGCGCGGCTCGTTGGGCTTGTCGGCAGGACGTTGTTTCCAGTAGGCTTGCGCGGGAGTGGGGTTCCCCTGAATAAACACGACCGCCGAGTCGTGCATCGACGCCAAAAACGCCACTTTCATTCCGTGCCGCTGTGCATCCGCCGCGAAGGCGTATTCAGTGGCGATCAGGTCGGGCAGAGCCGACGGCGGCGCGACGGGCTTCACGCGCCCCGCCGCTGCCCCCGCCGATTGCGCCAGCGCAGGACCGGCGCACCCCAGCGCCGCGCACAGAATACCACCGAAAAAGAAGGAGCGGGAAGGAAGCGAAAAGTGCATAGGGCAAAGCTAGGGCGGTTCTCCGCTCGATGTACGTGCTCCAGCGCGCAGCTTACGATGCGGGGCTTGCCAGCCGATTACACCATCCCCCCCAATTTGGACGCAAAACTTCCACAGAACGGCGTTCTGCAGTTACAGAATGCTGTTCTGCAGTTACAGAATGCCGTTCTGCGGTTACAGAACGGAAGTTTTAGAGCAATTCTCAGGTTCGTGTACGTGCGGATGGCCGGGCATCCGCAATTCGGCGGTCCGCCGTAACCACGGGGCGGTTTCTTCCATTCGCTGTCAGCCCGCAAAGAGTATCACTACTTTTGTAAAAGGCAATTCTATCAGATAGGCTTGCCGATCAATGTCACTCGTTTTTTTCTGTCGATTTCTTCCCTCTACTGCTTGAAAAAGCCCTTTACCTCCTTGTTCCGCCCGTGGCTGCCCGCAGCTTTCGTTGTAGGAATGTTACTCCCGACGGCCGTTTCTGCTCAAACCGGTGCCCGCGCCGCCGCCGAGCTGTTGCAGGATGACCCGGCGCCCGGCCCGACGCCCTTATCCGGTGCCTTACGCCACGGCCGCGCCCTGACGCTCGACGTCGCCGCCGCCCGGCGCGTGTTGGCGGCCGCCCCTCCGGAAGCTTCCGGCGCCGCCCTGACCGTGGCCCTGCCGCTGCCCGACGGCCAAATGGGCCGTTTCGCCGTCACCACCACCACCGTGATGGCGCCCGCGTTGGCGGCACGTTACCCGGCCATCGGCACGTACGCGGGCATCGGCCTCGACGACCGCACCGCCACCGTGCGCCTCGACGTCACGCCGGCCGGTTTTCACGCGCAGATTCTGTCGGCAACCACCGGCACCATTTACATCGACCCCGCCCGGCGCGGCGATACGCAGCATTATCTGAGCTTCTTCAAGCGCGATATGCTCCGCAGCGGCGCCACCCGGCAAGCGTGCGGCTTTGCGCCGCCCCCCGCCGACCTCGCCGCGTCCGCCCAGCGTCGGGCCGCGATGACGCCGCCGGGCGCTCCGGCCGAAATCGTGAGCGGCGGCGCGTTGCGTACGTACCGCCTCGCGGTAGCGGCGAACGGCGAGTACACGCAGTTTTTCGGCGGAACGGTGGCGGCGGCGCAGGCCGCGATTGTCACGACCGTGAACCGCGTGGTCGGGGTGTTTGAGAAGGAGCTGGCCGTGCGGATGGTGCTGGTGCCGAACAACGACGCCCTCATCTACACCAACGGCGCCACCGACCCGTACACGAACAGCGACGGCGGCTTGATGGTCGACGAGAATCAGCCGGTAGTCGACTCTATCATCGGAGATAACAACTACGATATTGGGCACGTCGTGAGTACCGGCGGCGGGGGAATGGCGTTTTACGCCTGTGTCTGCAAAGACGACCTCAAGGCGCGCGGCGTGACGGGCAGCGGCTCGCCGGTCGGTGATTCTTTTGATATCGATTACGTCGCCCACGAGATGGGGCATCAGTTCAGCGGCAGCCACCCGTTCAACTCTGAGTCGGGCGCGTGCAACGGCAACCGCAGCGAGAACGCGGCTTGGGAGCCCGGCTCCGGCTCGTCCATTATGGCCTACGCGGGCATCTGCGACACCGACGACCTGCAACCGCACTCCGACCCGCAGTTTCACGCCGGCAGCTTCGAGGAGATGCGCGCCTTCATCGTCCAGACGCCGTGCCCGGTGCTGACCCTGACGGGGAACGCGCCGCCCGTGGTCAACGGCCTGCCCAGCGGCAAGACGCTGCCCATCAGCACCCCATTCAAGCTCACCGCCAACGGCCACGACCCCAACGGCGACCCCCTCACGTTCAGCTGGGAAGAGCTGGACCTCGGTCCCGGCGGCTCCCCGAACGCCCCGCAAGTCCCCGACGAGACGCCGCCGATTTTCCGCTCGTTCCCGCCCGTCACCTCCCCAAAGCGCTACTTCCCCCGCCTCGTCGACCTCGTCACGAACACCACCGATATCGGCGAGCACCTGCCGGAAGTCGACCGCACCCTCAAGTTCAAATGCACCGCCCGCGATGCGCATAACGGCTCTGCGGGCATCGTAGGGGGCGTTACGTCGAGCGCCGACGTGGATTTGATCGTGACCAGCGCCGCCGGGCCGTTCGTGGTAACGGCGCCTAACACAGGCCTGACGTGGGCGGGTGGTTCCACGGAAAGTATCACGTGGAACGTTGCCGGGACCACCGCCAACGGCGTGAACTGCGCGCTCGTCAACCTTCGCCTCAGCACCGATGGCGGCTTTACGTACCCCACCATTCTGGGCGCCGCCGTGCCCAACAACGGCACGGCTACCGTCACGGTGCCGAACGTAATCACCGCCACCGCCCGCGTGATGGTGGAAGCTGCCGACAATTACTTCTTCGATATCTCTGACGCGAACTTCAGCATCAGCAGCGCCAGCGTGTGCGCCGCGCCAACGGCCCTCGTGGTGGATAGCGTGACCCAGACGACGGCGCGCCTGCGCTTCACGGCCGCTCCCGGTGCCGTGAGCTACACCGTCAGCACGTTCCCGGCCACGTCGGTGCAGACGGTGAGTGCGTCGCCGGTGCGCCTGACGGGCTTGCTGCCGGGCGTGATTTACACGGTGAGCGTGGTGAGCCAATGCGGGCCGAACAGCACGTCGGTAGCGGTCAGCAGCGCGAATTTTACTACCGAGGCGATCCCGCAATGTGGGGTTCCATCGGAATTCGCGGCTGTGGCGATTCGCTCCACTTCGGCGACCATTACGTTCGTGGGCAGCCCGGCGGCGGTGAGCTACACGATTACGACGGTCCCCGCGACGACGCCGCAAACCGTCACGGCTTCCCCAGTGGTGCTGACCGGCCTGCTGCCTTCCACGACCTACCGCGTGACCATTCTGAGTAGCTGTTTCCCGCCAACCGGCACCTCCACTGATACGCTCACGTTCACCACCCTCACCCCGCCGCCCGTGAATGACGCCTGCTCGGCGGCGCTCCCGCTGGCGTGTGGCGCAATGGTAACGGGCACCACCATCGGCGCCACCCCTGATGGCGACCCAACGCAGGTGTGCGGGAATATCGGCATCGACCGGGGCGGCGTGTTCTACACCCTCACCGGGAACGGCGGCGTGGTGACCGTGACTACCTGCAACCCCGCTACCACCTTCGATACCAAACTCTTCGTGTTCCGGGGAACCTGCGGCAACTACACCTGCGTGACCGGCAACGACGACACGGATACCCCCAGCTGCCAGACGCCGTCGACGGTCACGTTCCCCTCAGTGCTGAATGCGACCTACTACGTCTTCGTGACGGGGTATGACCAACAGGAAGGCCCATTCGGACTCACTGCCACCTGCGCCGCGCCAATCGGCTTGGCCGATGCCGCCAACCCGAACGCGTTCCAAGTTTGGCCGAACCCCGTGGGCACTGCTTCCGCCCTGCACCTGACGCTCCCGACGGCCACCGCCACCGCTACGGCCACGCTGCAAAACGTGCTCGGTCAGCAGGTAGCCCGCCACGCGTTCCGGGGCGCTTCGACGGAAATATCGACCACCGGACTGGCGCGCGGCACCTACTGGCTGACCGTACAAGCCGAAAATCTGGCACCCGTGGTGCGCCGGGTGGTGGTGGAGTAGCTGCCACCATAGTCAGGCAGAGGCAGCGCCTGAACCCGTTACTGCGCCAACGTCCGGAGCTTTTCCTGAGAATCGGTGTCGGTGGGGTCGAGGGTGAGGGCTTTGCGGAAGGCGCTGACGGCTTGCGCGGTGTCGGCGCGACGGAGGTGTAAATCGCCCCAGCGGGCGAAGACCATACTCGCTTGCGGATGCTGCTCTTCCGCTAGCTTCAAGACGGCCTCAGCCGCTTCCAGATCGGGGGCGCGCTGGGGCCGTCGGTTTATCAGCTCATAGGCCAGATACGTGATTTGCGATTCGTTGAGGTGCAGCGCCCGCAGGCCCGCGATGGCTTCGGGGAGGCGCCCGGCGCGCATCAGCTCGCCGGGGAGGAGGACGTCGGGGGCGAGACGGGGGAGCGGGGCGCCGCCGCCGGGCATCTGCAAGCCGGTAATCTGCCCGGCGGCGTTGCGCTGGAATACGCCGCGCACCACGAAATCGGTGAAGGCGATGGTGTCGGCACTCCCCACAGGGAAGCAGAGGATGGGCGAGCCGACGGACAGAGTGCCGTCGATGGTTTCTTCCAGATGATTGCCGACGCGCTTGAACGTCAGCACTTCTTCCGGACCGCGCTGGTAGCGCCCGGCGTAGGCGTCGAGGAGGGCCGGGGCGACGGTTGCGGGCTGCACCGGCGGCGGCAAAAACGCGTCCCAGCCGTAGACCTGCGCGACGGCGCGACGCACTTCGCGGCCCAGCTCGGCGGAGCCGCCATCGTTGTTCATCATCACCACCACGCCGTTCCCGCCCGTCACGCTGGCGAGGGCATAGGCCAAGAACCCCGCGTTGACGCCGGTATGCTCGAAATAGCGGCTCGCGTCGTCGGTAGCGGGGCGGTCGGCGCGTTGGAGGAGGAACGCGCCGGCGCCCATCTGCTCGCGGTAGGTGCCGGAGGAAATGTCGGCTTGCGGGGTGAGCATCGCTTGGGCCGATGCCTGCGTCAGCACCCGGCCGCGCCCCCGATACGCGTCTTGTACTTCGATGAGAAACCGCGCTATGTCGGTGGGCGTGGCGTAAAGCCCGGCGGGCGCTTGCTGCGGATACACGTACGGCACGCCCTTGAACCACGCATTCGCTGAATAAGCCCACGACGCACGGGCCGCCAGCGCGGGCGGTAGCGGCTGCTCGTAGGTAGCCGATTTCATCCGGAGGGGTTGAAAGAGAAGCGAGCGGGTCAGGGATACGAAATCAGTCCCGCCCACATCGGTCATCGCTTGCTGCACGGCGAGGTAGCCGCCGCCCGAATACCGGAACTCGGTGCCCGGCGCGCCATTGACCACGACGGGCCGCGTCTCGGCATTGGGGCGCCCGTTGAGGATGTCGAGGACCGTGGGAAGGGGCTTTTTCGACGGCACAAATCCCCAGTACGACGATTGACTCGTGCCGCCCCGGTGGCCCAGCAGCAGCCGCAACGTGGGCGGGCGCTGCCGGGTGAAGTCGTTTTCGGGCAGCTTCCACGCCTTGAGGTAGTCGTTGAGGGGAGCATCGAGGGCGAGGCGCCCTTGCTGCACCTGCACCAGCGCCCCGCCAGCCGCCACGAGCTTCGAGATAGACCCCGCCGAGAACAGCGTTTGCGGCGTGACGGGCGTGCGGGCGGTCGTGTCGGCGAGGCCGTAGCCTTTCACCCAGTCGATGTGGTAATTGTGGATGACGGCGATGCTCAGGCCCGGCACCCGGTGATGCCGCATGCGGTCGAGGAGATTCCAGCCGGGCAAGCCTTGAACGGGCACGTACGGCAGCAAGCTGTTCTCGACGGCTTGGATGCGGGCGGCGCGGGTGGCGGGTAGGGCGGCGGTTTGCGCCGGGGCCACGCGGGCCGTCAGGAGCACGAGCGCCGTGAGGATTTGGGGGAAGTGGGCGCCGGTCAGACGCAGGAAGGAAGCCATAGGCGGAGGGGAGTAAAAGAAGCCCCAAACCTATCAAATGGCCGAAAGCGCGTCGTCCCGTTGGGTAGGTTGGGACTTCTTTCGGTAGTCTTTCGGCGTTAAACCCGTCTTTTCCTTGAAAATGCGGTTGAAAGTGGTCTTCGAGTTGAACCCCGCATCAAGAGCGAGGGCGAGGACGGTGAAGCGGTCGGCGTCGGGACTCAGGAGCCGCCGCTTCACTTCTTCGAGCCGGTACCCGTTCACCAGCTCATTAAACGTCTGCCCCAGCCCGACATTGATGAGGTGCGACACCGTGTTCGGCCCCAACCCAACGTGCTGCGCCAACGCGTCGAGCGTCAGGTCGGGGTCTTTGAAAAGGCCGTCGACTTCAAGCGCCGTCACCAGCCGCGCCACGAGTAGCGGGTCGGCCGGGGCGCGCGGGGCGGGCGGTTCCACCGGGAGCTTTTCCACTGAAATCTCTTCCCCTGAAATCTTTTCCACCGAAAAGTCCGGCTGCTTCGCAGCGCTTTGTCCGGCCGCCCACGCCCGCAGCGCCAACCCATACGCGAACACCGGCAGCACCAACCCGCTCAGGTAAAACTTGGGCGCTCCGGCGGGTAGATACGCCGAATTAATGAGCGGATCGAGTGCCGTCAGGCCGCAAAAAATGCCCAGCCCGAGCAGGAATCGCCAGAGCCAGCGCGGGGCGTGGTGGTGCTGCCCGACCACCCGCGCCGCCGCCCACACATACGCCGCCAGCGATAGGGCGGCGCCGTAATGCTCGACGTAGCGCGTGACGGGCTTGTGGACCGTCAGCCAAAACCACGTTTTGGTATCGAACGATTGGGTCGAGAGGACGAGGTAAAACAGCGCCTGTAGCGCCACCGGCAGGAAATGCCGGGCGGAAACGCGCGCCGTCGGGTCGTAATAAGCGCGGACGTAACCGAGCAGCAGCGGGCCGAATCCCCACGAATAAAACAGCGGCAGAAAATACAGCTCCTTGTGGCGGAAATAGATGCCGCTGCGGCTGAGGAAATAGTCGATTACCTGTCCGGTCAGAGCGATTACCAGCAGCCCGAGCCACCGGCTCGCCGCTTCGTGGCGGCGGATGCCGAGGAGGTACGCCGCCGTCGTGAGCCCCTGCGTGAGGCAGAAAAGCTGGAAAAGGCCGACCGGGTCGAAGTGAACGAGCATCGGTGAAAAAGTCGGCTCTGCGGGAAAAAGTTATTGACTCAGGCGACTCAGGCGACTCAGGCGACGTTTCGGCGGCGCAGGAGCTGCCGTAATGCCAGCGCGTGCAGCGTATAAGCCACCGGCACGAGGACGCCCGGCAGCCAGACCCACGGGAAATCGGCGATGACGGTATTCGCCGGCTCGTTCCAGAATTGGCGCAACGGGCTGGGGGTCGAGAGGAGCGCCACGACCACGATGTTGCTCAGAATCAGCAACCCCGCGATGTGCCAGATGACCAGCGCCAGCTCGATTCCGGCGGGTTTGCGGGCCGCGAGCCACGCCACGAGCGGGGCCGTCAGACCGACGACGATATCCCAATTTCGGCCCTCAAACGTCATCTGAATCGGCAGCCGCCCTTGTTCGTAGAGCAGCCACAGCAGTACTTCCACCAGCACCCGAAACACCTGCGGCGCCACCAGCGCCCACAGCGGCAGCACATCGAGCAGGGCGCCCACCCGGCGGCTCCGCAGCAGCAACACCAGCGCCACCAGCGGCGGCAAGATGACAAGCGCCATTCGTGGCGGCAGCGCGCTCCAATCCTGCAAAATGCCGCTGAAAGCGAGCCCGGCCGTCAGCAGCAGCCACCCGGCCGCTACGCCGAGGGCCGTCCGGTACGTGCGCCGCTTCTGCGCCGCCAACAGGTACGACAGGTGCAGACTGCGCCGCAGCCCCACCAGCACGCCGCCGGTGGTCGCGAGCGTCAGAAAAGCGAAGAGCGAGTCGGCAGGCACGGGGAGCGACATGGCGCAAAGCGGCTACGGGTGGAATTACCGTAAACCTACCCGTTCGGACCGATAATCCCTGATTCAGACCCTGAAAATTCTGAATCCGCCCCTACTGGCCGCCCCAACCACCGGCACCGAGACGGTGCCGGATACCGCCCATCCTCACATCGCCCTCACATCTCCACATCCCTCACATCTTTTTCATTCGCATACTTTATCGGTGTGGAATAATCGTTGTTTGCACATCCTCTGCGGGACAACCTTTTTTCCCGAACTCTACCGATGAAGCGTTTCCGATTCGCCCTGCCGCTGGCCGCCCTGCTTTTACTGGCCACCGTCGGCACAGCCGTGGCTCCCGGGCCGGGGCCATTTGCCGAATTTATCAAGGATTTGAAGCAGCGTTTCGGCTGGTTCAATCAGCGCGTGCCGAATGAGCGGGTGTTTGTCGTGACCGACAAGACGCTGTATCGCCCCGGCGAAACCATCTGGCTGACGGCCTTTGTGCGCGAAGGCGAGCTGCTGACGCCCGCCAAGGAAGGCGGGGCCGTGACCGTGGAGCTGCTCGACCCGAAAGGGGCGCCGAATGCCACGATTCGACTTCAGATCGAAAAGAACGGCCTCGCGAAAGGCGATTTCCAGCTGACCGAGGCGATGCCCGGCGGCCTCTACAAGCTCCGCGCCTTCACCGACCATCAGGCGGCGTTCAAGACCGATTCGGCCGTCGCGACCTTCGAGAAAACCCTGACCGTGCAGGCCGTGACGCTGCCGCGCGTCAAGCTCAAGCTCGATTTTCCACGGAAAGCCTACGGCCCCGGTGATGAAGTCCTCGCGACGCTCACCGCGTTCGGCAACGATAACCAGCCGCTGGCGGGGCGCGAGGTGCAGGTGCTCGTGCGGCTCGGCGGCGTGGAAGCCGTGCGGGAGCGCGCCACAGTCGGGGCCGACGGCAACGCGACGCTCCGGTTTCAGCTTCCGAAGAACCTCACCACCCCCGACGGCGTGCTCACTGTGCTGGTGCCGCACGAAGGCCTGACCGAAAGCGTGGCGCGGGCGGTGCCCATCGTGCTCAACCGCATCCGGATGCAGCTGCTGCCCGAAGGCGGCGATTTGGTGACCGGTCTGGCGGGCCGCGTGGCGGTGCGCGCCACGAACGAGTTTGGCGAACCGGCGGATGTGGCGGGCGACGTCCTCGACGAGCACAACCGGCGCGTGACGACGTTTCGGTCGATTCACGACGGGTTGGCGGCGTTTGAGCTGACTCCGCAGGTCGGGCGGCAGTATCATATCCGCCTGACGCAGCCCGTGACCGCCGATTCGGGCTTCGCCGTGCCCGCGCCGCTGCCCGGCGGCTTCGCCCTTCGCGCCGACCGCCAAGACGGTCGTGACCTGCCCCTGACCCTCGCCGCGACCGTCCGCGAGACGGCGCTGCTGTTGGTGGTGCAGCGCGGCAAAGTGGTGGCCGAGCGCACCGTGGAGCTGCGCCCCAACAAGACGGTACGCCTGCGTCTGCCCGTCGGCGATCTGCCCGCCGGGGTGGTGCAGCTCACGCTGTTCGATGCCAAAAAAATTGCCCGCGTCGAGCGGCTGGCGTTCGTGAATGCCGATAAGCAGCTCCGCATCAGCATCAAGCCGAGTAAGGAGCGGTATGCGCCGCGCGAGAAAGTGAAGCTCACGATTCAGGCGACCGATGAGCGCGGCCTCGCCGTGGGCGGTGCGGCGCTGGCGCTGCGCGTGGTCGACGACCAAAACCTCACCTTCGCCGACGATAAGCAGAGCACGCTGGCGTCGTGGCTGTTGGCTGAGGCCGATTTGCGCGCGCCTGTCCGGGAGCCGCGCTGGTATTTCGACCCGGCGGAAAAAGACGCCGCCATCGGGCGCGATTTGTTGCTCCTCACCCACGGCTGGCGGCGCTATACGTGGGAGCGGCTCCAGCAGGAAACCGCGCCCGCGCCGCCGCCGCAGTACTACATCAACGAGGGAATGCGGGCGATGGCGGCCCCCGGCGCCGTGCGGCGGGAGCGAGCGATGGAGATGGAAATGAATAAAGACGACCGCCAAATGGTGCTGCAAGGCGCGGCCGAAGCCGTGGACGCACCAGTGCCCGTGATGGCCGCCCCCGCCGACGCCCCCGCCCTCGACGAAGAAGTGCTGGCCGCCGAACCCGTAATGGCTGCCGATGCCGTCGGGAATCAGGTCATCGATGGAAAAGCGCTGGCCGATGAGGAGATTCCGAATCCGAAGCGCCGCCCGTGGCCCATTATGCCCCCGAACAAGCCGATGCCGCAGCCGGGCGGCTTCTACCGGGCCCGAGAGTTCGCAGCGCCGATTTACGACAAGCTGGTTACGCAGGACGCCGAGCGCACCGATTTCCGCTCGACCCTCTACTGGCAGCCCGCCGTGGTCCTCGACCGGGCGGGGCGCGCCGAAATCAGCTTCTATAACGCCGATGCCGTGACGTCGTACCGCGCCACCGTGGAAGGCCTCGGCGCCGACGGCACCGTTGGGGCAGCCGAAACGCGGTTTTTCACGCAGCCGCCGCTTGCGTTGGCCGTGAAAGTGGCGCCGTATGTGGTTTTGGGCGATACGGTGGGCGTGCCCGTCGTCATCAGCAACCATACGGATAATGCGCTCACCGGCCCGCTCCGCGTGACCGTGCCCGCCGGGTGGCGCGCCGTGGGAATGGCGCTGCCCGGCTCCACCACCATCAGTCCGCACGGCGCCCAAACGCTGACGGCGCGCTACGTGGTGCAAGGCCCCGCGACCGGCCCGACGGAGCTACGGATTGCCTTCGGAAATGAGGGGAGTCCGCTGCGCGATGCGTTCCGGCAAACCATTGAGGTGCTGCCCGCGGGGTATCCGGTGGCGCGCTCGTTTTCGGGGAACGAAGCCAAGCGCACGTACACCGTGGACGCGGCGGGGGCGCTGCCGGGGTCGCTACGGGTGACGCTGACGGCGTTTCCGAGCGTCGAAACTGACTTGCTGAAGGGCATCGCCGCCATTCTGCGCGAGCCGAGCGGGTGTTTTGAGCAGACGTCTACCACGAGCTACCCCAACGTCCTCGTGCTCGATTACCTGCGGCAAGAGCGCCGCCCCGATGCCGCCACACAGGCGAGTATCGCGAAAGCGGAAGCCCTGCTCGATAGAGGCTACGCGAAGCTCACGAGCTTCGAGACGCCCGATAAAGGCTACGAATGGTTCGGCGGCGCCCCCGCCCACGAGGCGCTCACGGCGTACGGCCTGCTCCAGTTCGCCGATATGCGGCGCGTCCGCCCGACGGCGGTTTCGAATGAGATGGTCGACCGCACGCACCGCTGGCTGATGGGGCGGCGCGACGGTCACGGTGGCTTCCAGAAAGCCGCCCGCGCCCTCGACGAATTCGGTCGCGCCGACGATGAGATTACGAATGCCTACATCGTCTACTCACTCGTGGAAGCCGGTTACCGCGATGTGGGGGCCGAAGTGACCGCCGCCACCGAGAAAGCCACCGCCTCCGGCGACCCATATCAGCTCGCGCTCCTCGCCAACGCCCTCCTCACGCTCAAGGAAGAAGGTCGCGCCCGGCCGCTGCTCACCGCCCTCTACGCCAAGCAAGGCGCCGACGGCGCCTGGACGGGCGCCAAGCACTCGGTGACGCACTCCACGGGGCAGGCGCTGAAGGTCGAAACGTCGGCGCTCGCGCTCCTCGCC
>JANNMJ010000050.1:0-9002 GCA_031397815.1 Hymenobacteraceae bacterium | reverse complement strand
CCCGATGCTATGCACAATGCGAACCCCAACGGGGTTCTACTCCACAGCCCGGGGTTGGCGGCGCTTTGCGCCGACTACCCCGGGCCACCCCGCCCGGGCACGGTTCGCCCGATTGGGGTGGCGGGCCAGAGTCCCGCAAATAGCCGACACGGCAGAGCCCCGCGTCAAGGCTGGTTCTTGGATTTCAATATCAACTCACATCCCCCACATCTTTCACATCCCCACATCAATCATATCTCTCCCCGCCTTACTTCCCGCGTTCCGCTTTCCAGCGCTGCGCGAATGACTTGGGCGCGACGGTAAGCGGCTCGCGGCGATTCGACCAGCCGCTTTGGCGCAGCACCCACGGCAAGGCCCAGTTTTTCACGCGGGCGGGCGTCAGATCGAGGAGGGTGCGGCTGAGCATCGCCCGTTTCCAGAGGCCGATGATGCGCTTTTCGCCGGGGCCGTTGTGGCCTTCCTGCACGCTTTGGCGGCGGTTGAGGAGGAGCAGATTGTGCAGATTGATGCGCACCGGGCACACGCTGGTGCAGGCGCCGCACAAGCTACTCGCGAAGCTCAGGTGGTTATTGTCGGCCATACCGGCCAAGTGCGGGCTGATGACGGAGCCGATGGGGCCGGAATACGTCGTCTCGTACGTGTGGCCGCCGATGTTGCGGTACACCGGGCACACGTTGAGGCACGCGCCGCAGCGGATGCACTGGAGGGCTTCGCGACGGTCGGGTTGCGAGAGCAGCTCGGTGCGGCCGTTGTCCATCAGCACGACCACCATTTCCTCAGGGCCGTCGGTTTCCTGCGGCTGGCGCGGACCGTTGAGAATCGTGTTGTAGACCGTGATTTTCTGACCCGTGCCGCTCGTCGAGAGCAGGGGCCAGAAAAGGTCGAGGTCCATTATCGAGGGGAGGATCTTCTCGATCCCCGCCACCACCACGTGCAAACGTGGGAAAGTGGTGCTGAGGCGGCCGTTGCCCTCGTTTTCAGTGATGGCGATGCCGCCGATATCGGCCAGCAGGAAGTTGGCGCCGGTGATGCCTACGTCGGCTTCGGTGTACTTCATCCGCAGCAGGCGGCGGGCAGTGAGCACAAGCTCCTGCGCGTCGTCGGTGAGCGGAATTTTGAGTTTTTCGTGGAAGAGCTGCGCGATGTCGGATTTCGACAAGTGCATCGCGGGCGTCACGATGTGGTACGGCGGCTCGCCGCGCAGCTGCACGATGTACTCGCCGAGGTCGGTTTCGACGGTCTCGACGCCGTTCTTCTCCAGAAAGTCGTTGAGGTGAATCTCTTCGGTGCTCATGCTCTTCGACTTCACCGCGATTTTCGCCCGGCGACGGCTGAAGAGCTGCCCGATCTCGCGCAAGGCCTCTTCGGCGTTCTGCGCCCAGATGACCCGCCCGCCGCGCGCCGTGAAGTTGCGCTCCCACTCGATGAGGTACTTATCGAGGTTCGCCAGCACGTTCGCCTTGACGTAAGAAGCGCGCGAACGCGCCAGCTCGTGGTCGGTGTAGTACGTCATGCCTTGCTGCACGGCCGTATTGTACTTGCCGATGTTGAACCGGATAGTCCGACGGTGCGCGCGGTCGAAGGCTTTCGTCCCCGAGTCGCGCAGGAAATTTGAGTGTTTAAGCGAGACGGCCATAGTGCAAAGGTAACAAGCAGCCTACCGGTGCTTGTTTAAAAAGAAGTAGTTAGCTCTGTTGTGGGCGGCTCTGTCCCAGAGAAGGTGTTGATTCGCCGTATCGCCCCGTCTCTGGGACAGAGCCGGCTACATCGGAGACGGTGTTGCTGCGCCGTATGGACGCCATCTCTGGGACAGAGCTGGCCACGCGTCCCTCAAAGCAGGGCTGATTCGCCGTTTAACGCCAACTCTCCGGTAGAGTTGGCGACTGCTCAGGGCTTGTTGGAATCAACTTTCAGCCGCTCGTCACGGTTCGCGATTTCCCGCGCGGAGCACCGATGAGAGCTTGCTACAACTCCTTCACCAGCTGATTGACAAACGATCTCGTCATGGTCGTAAAGCTCGCATCGTACTCGGCCAGATATTCTGAGGTGGCCACTTTCCACGCTCCGTAAGTTTGCTGGCTTCTGTCAATGTCGGGATTTTTAACGACGATTCGCCCGGTTTTAGCGTCCGCGCTGTCTCCTAGCTTATAGCTGACGATTAAATCCTTCATATCAGGCTCAATGTAGTTTACCGTCCAGCCAATCGTGACAAACAACACCCAGGCCGTGTGCTCATTCGTTACAAGCGCAAAAGTGGATGGGGCCTGCTCTACTACTAATTCCAGCTTCTGGCCATTCAGTTTTTCAACTAACGGACCCGGCGTTAGCACATTAACGGCGTTCGAGAAGTTTGCCAGCGCAATGTTGGTATTGAGAAGGCAGATTTTTCGATAATCGTGGCGCCAGTAGACGAGCAACGGCAGAAATAGGTCGTTTTTCTTTATGGTTGTTGAAATCTGCGAGCTGTTGTTCGGTATCAGCGGCGTGATGACGATTCCGGCCTTATTTCTGGGCTGATTCGGGAGCTGGTTGTTGTATTGCTTAGCAACGAACTCGTCGAATTTTTTGGGTGTGACACAGCCGGAAAAAGCAATTAAAAAGGTGGTCAGTGCGACCAGAGAGAACATCCTGCTTTGTTGCGCAAAGACCATCTGTTTGGCAGAAAAAAGTAATTCATGAATGACGCCTACCCGCTCGTGGGGATAGCGGAAGGAAGGGCGCGCAAAATAACGCAATGGCAGCTCGAAGCGCCGCAGTACGCATCTCGCAGCTCTATTAGGGCTTGTTGGAATCGACTTTCAGGCGCTCTTCCCGGTTCGCGACTTCCCACGCCGTGTGGAAAACGAGGCGCGTAATGCGCTCCATCTTCGGAAACAGAATCTTATCGACCTCATCGGTTTCCTGATGATAATCGGCGTGGACGCCGTTGAAATAGAACGCGACCGGGATGCCTTTGCGGGCGAAATTGTAGTGGTCGGAACGGTAATAGAACCGGTTCGGGTCGGCGGGGTCGTTGAAGGTGTAATCGAGGTCGAGGCGGGTGTAACGCTGGTTTTGCGTCTGATTAATGGCGTGGAGCGCAGAAGAGAGCTTATCGTCGCCGATGACGTACACGTAATTCGGGTCGGTGGCGTGCTTTTCGTCCAGGCGGCCGATCATATCGGTGTTGAGGTTCACGACGGTGGCGGCAATCGGGAAGACCGGATAATCCGAGTAATATTCTGACCCGAGGAGCCCTTTCTCTTCGCCGGTAACGGCCAAAAACAGCACCGACCGCCGGGGGGCGTGCCCCGCCCGTTTCGCTTCCACAAACGCCTGCGCCATTTCAACGACCGCAACCGTCCCCGACCCGTCATCGTCGGCGCCGTTGAACACTTTGCCGTCTTTGATGCCCAGATGGTCGTAGTGCGCCGAGAGGATCAGCAGCTCGTCCTTCTTATCGGTCCCTTCGAGGTAGCCCAACACGTTTTCGGTCTGAAACGGCGTGGTTTCGGCTTTGGATTGCAGCCGAATCTTCCCCGATAGCTTCGTCGCGGTGCTCGGCCACGGCCAAATCTTGGTGATTTTCGCTCCTGCCTTCTCCGCATCCGGTCCGCTCAAGAGGCTGGCGCCCACATTCGGGCTGACCACCATCGCCGGGAGGGTGCCGGCGTTCGGCGGGGTCGGGAACCCGACGCGGGCTTCACGCATGTGCGGTCCGGCGCGCTCGATCCAGTCCTTGAAATTGGTTTCGGAGCGTTCCGAAATCAGCACCGCCGCCACGGCGCCTTTCTGTTTGGCGAGGGCGAGCTTGCGGTTCACGTCGGTCGTCCAAGTCGAGCGCGAGGAAGTGCCCGTGATTTTGCTCACGCCGCGCTCATCAGTCGGCTCGCCTTGCCAGAGCACCACCACTTTGCCGCGCACATCGGCATTGGTGTAATCGGACTGACCATTTTCTTCGATTCCGAAGCCCACAAATACCGGTTTCAGCTTCGCGCCGCGCGGCAAATCCGCCGTCCCGACCGGATAATAATCCTTCAGATACGTCAGCTTCCGTCCGCCGATTTGCAGCCGCGTATCCACCCAGCGCGTCCGCATCAGCTCGAAATGCTGAAAATGCGGCGAGTCGGTATTGCCCGTCACGGGGCCGCGCAGCCCAAGCGCCGCAAACTGCTTGGCGAGGTAGTCGGCGGCCATTTTCTGGCCTTTCTGGCCCGTTTCGCGGCCTTCGTACTCATCAGAAGCCAAAATCCGCAGGTGCTTTTCCAAGTCACCCGCCGTGATGGTGGCCGCGAACCGACGGCTGTAATCGGTGGTGTCAGTGGCAGGAGCGGCGGCAGGAGTCGTGTTCTGGGCCGAAGCCGTGCCGACGGTGGTCAGTAGCGCCGCCAACAGGGGCAGCTTAGGGGAGAGGATGCGCATGCAGTGAATTGGAGTGCAGAACGTGAAGATGCGAAGGACCGGGCGGTTGGGCAGAAGGTTGTGTGGGGATGTGGGGGAGATGTGTGGCGGAATCCGACGTACCCGGCACCGTCTCGGTGCCGGAGCTGCTGAGGCCAATCGGCGACCAACACCGGCACCGAGACGGTGCCGGGTACGTAGGCGAGGCGCCCGATTGGGGTAGCCCGTGGTAGTCGGCGCGACGCGTAGCCCGGGGTAGTCGGCGCAAAGCGCCGCCAACCCCGGGCTGTGGAAAAGAACCCCGTTGGGGTTCGCGTCACGCAGTCAATCGGGGAACCCCAAAGGGGTTCATTTCCAAAGCCCGGGGTTGATTTCGCAGAAATCAACCCCGGGCGCGCGCTACCCCGGGCTACGCAGGCCACACGCCCGATATGCTCTTATCAACCCTATTCCCCCAGCCACGCTGCCAACGTGGCGGCTTCGGTCTCCAAAAGATGCAGCCGTAGTCGGTCGCGGGTGAGGGCGAGAGGCGTGAGGCTGGGGGTGGGCCATTCTGTATCGGCCGCTCGGCGCTTGAGCAGGTCTACGAGGTATTGAGTGTTCGTGGGTTTCTCATCCGGACACACCTCCCGGAGCGAGAGTGCTGCCGATGTGGGGGCTTCAAACGCCGCCAGTAACGCCTGCCGATGCGCCTGCACCAGCGTGTGATAAGCGGCTTGGGCGGTTCGCTGGTCGAGGTTGAGCCGTAGCACGAGCGCTTTGGTTCGGGCGGTCCGGAGCTGCCAATCCACTTCTTTCAGCTCAGTAGCCGTTAGTGGAACGGCAGGCGGCGGCAGCGGCAAAGGCGGCATCGGCGGTACGTCAGCGGTACTGACCGACGGCTTGGAAAACGTGCTCACCTCTGCCATCGGTAACAGGAAAAACAGATAATTCAGCCGCATCTGGGCGTCGTAGGTGTAAGAGCGGGGCACGGCAGCCCGGCCAGCCTCCGCATCAGCCACCCGCGCCCGCGAAACGCCGAGGTAGTAAGAAAGCTCCTCTTGGGTAAGGTCGAGGTAGTGTCGAATCTGGGCAGAAGTAGTTGAGGGAGTCATTTAGAAGGAAGAAAAAAAGGAAGTTTACCCCTATGGGGCAACGAAGAGCATGTGGCGCTGCGTTGCCCCATAGGTATGGGGCAAAATACTTTGGGGCAAAAAAAATGCCCCACGGTGTCTTGCCCCACCCACATGGGGCACAAGTAACTGCCGCTGCGGCTCGTGCCGATTCTACTCAGGGGGCGGCAGGTGCCGCGCCATCAAGGTCTCGATAGAATCGGCCTTGCTCGCCATAAAAATGGGGTGATGAAAGAAGTCGAGCTTGCTGAGCAGGCGCAGAAGGAGCTGTTTTTCGGCGGTGTTGAGGGGGCTGACGCTCAGGTGCGCTACCTGCCCCATTGGGCCGAAAGCGGCAAACAGCACCCCGCGCCCGGCGTGGGTGAGGCGCAGGTGCTTGGCGCGCTTGTCGGTGGGGTGGGGGGTTTGGGTCACGAAGCCGCGCGCCAGCAGCCGCCGGATGATTTCGATGCCGGTGGCCTTCTCCTGAATGTTGTGCTCGATCAGCTCCGACTTGGTGAGCGCCCCCGGCTCGGCTTCCAGCAAGGCGGCCAGATAGGTGAAATCGTCGAAATTGGCGAGCGGGGAGTCCGCCAGCGCCTGCCGCACGTAGCCACGCACGTAGCGGTACGTGATCGTGAGGAGGGTGCAGATCTCCGATTCCGGCGTGATGAACGGCTGCTCCGCACGGCGCCGGACTTCCGGAACGGCTTCCACCGCTACCGCCACCTCGGCCCCGGCCCGCGCCAGCAGCCATTGCCCGAAACCGACTTCACTCGCCGCCGCGTCGGCGGGCAGGGAATGCTCGTACTCGTCGGCCGAAGCCAGCAGAGCCTGTATGAAAGAGTACGTCATTGGATTGGTAACAAAAATACGAGAAAGAGGCTTGATCGAAAGAAAAAAGATCGAAAACCAACTACTTTTGCGGCTGTTGTACCCCAAACAAGTACCAAAACAAACCAAATCGGTCGCTGATTATGTCTCGTTGCCTACTGTTGGTGTTGCTTTTGTCGATTATTGGTTCGGCAACCGCCCAAGCCCAACCCACCGCCACCGTCACGGGCCTCGTCCGCGATAGGGCCACGCAGGAGCCGCTGATTGGCGCTTCAGTATCGCTGGAAAACACCACGCTCGGCACCGCTACCGATGTGGAAGGGCGGTTTCGGCTGACCAATATTCCGCCGGGTAATTACAACGTGCAGGTGAAAGCCGTGGGTTACGCGGCGTTCACGCGCTTCAACGTGGCCCTCACGTCGGGGAATGCCGCGACGCTGGTGCTGGAGCCGACCGCCGCCGCGCAGCAGCTCGGCGAGGCGACCGTCACGGCGAGCCGCGCGATTCGGGTCGCTACTTCCGAGACGCCGCTGAGCGTGCAGCGCCTCACGAGCGAGGAGATTCTGACGAACCCCGGCGGCAACTTCGACATCTCGCGCACCGTGCAGAGCCTGCCCGGCGTGGGCGGCGGCGGCACGGGCGGCACAGCGGGGTTCCGGAACGATATCGTGATCAGGGGCGGCGCGCCAAACGAGAACGTGTATTACCTCGACGGTATCGAGGTGCCGGTGATTAATCACTTCGCCACGCAAGGGTCGGCGGGCGGCCCGGCGGGGATTTTAAACGTGTCTTTTATTGAAGACGTGACGCTTAGCTCGTCGGCTTTTGAGGCGCGCTACGATAATCCGCTTAGCTCGGTGCTGCAATTCAAGCAGCGCGATGGCTCCCCGGAACGCGTGCAGGGCAACCTGCGGACGTCGTTCACGGAAGCCGCCCTGACGCTGGAAGGCCCGCTCGGGCGCAGCACCCGCAAAGACTCGGTGAACGGCGGCCGAACGACGTTTCTGGCGAGCGTGCGGCAGTCGTATCTCCAGAATTTCTTTCAATTGATTGACTTGCCGATTCGGCCGAAATACGCCGATACGCAATTTAAAATCACCCACAAGCTCTCGCCGAAAACCACCATCACGCTTCTCGGGCTGGGCGCTCTTGATGATTTTTCGGTGGTGACGCCGAAAGAGTCATCGCCGGAAAAAGACGATGTGCTGCGCTCGCAGCCCACGTTTATTCAGCAGAATTACACCATTGGCGCGGGCCTTCGCCACCTCGTGAAGGGCGGCTACCTCAACGTAGCCCTAAGCCGGACGCTCCTGTGGTACAAGATTGACCAGTTCGAGAACCGCGACATCGGCAACGAAGCCGCCCGCAACCTGCTCACCCGCTCGACGGAAGTGGAGAATAAATTACGAGTCGATCTGAATAAAACTTCCGGCAAGCTGCGGTGGGCAGTGGGCGGGTCGGCGCAGGCGGTGCATTTTGATTCGCGGTTTTTTAGTCGACTCCGGCGCGAGTTCCGCGATTCTGAGGGGAACGTCGTTTCCCCCGGCATCACGGTTCAATTTCAAAACGACCTCGATTACGTCCGGTACGGCGCGTTTGCGCAGGCCACGCGCACCTTCGGCGCTACTGACCGGTTCAGCTTCTCCGCTGGCATCCGCACCGACGGCAACACGTTCACCAGCACCGGCCACGAATTATGGCGCACCCTCTCGCCGCGCGCCGCCCTCAGCTACGCCCTCACCGACCGCTGGAACCTGAACGCGTCCGTGGGGCAGTATTATAAAATTCCGCCGGGCACTATCCTAGGGTTCACCTCAGAAACCGGCACGCCGCTCAATAAAGACGCGCAGTATATCCGCAGCACGCACTACGTGGCGGGCCTCGAATTTCTGCCGAACCCCGCCCGCCGCTTCACCATCGAAGGGTTTTATAAGCAATATTCCGACTACCCCGTGAGCGTCCGCGACGGCATCTCCCTCGCGAACCTCGGCGGCGATTTCAGCGCCCTCGGCAACGAGGCGATTCAGAGCACCGGCAAAGGCCGTGCGTACGGCGTCGAGCTGTTCGCGCAGCAGAAGCTCACGCGGGGGCTGTTTTTGGTGTTTGCGTACACGTATTTCCGCTCGGAGTTCAGCGGAATCGACGGCATTCTGAAGCCTACCGCGTGGGATACGCGCCATTTGGGGTCGGCGCTGCTCGGGCGGCAGTTCGGCAAAGGGTGGCAGATGGGGCTGAAATACCGCGTCGCGGGCGGCGCGCCTTACACGCCGTGGGACGATGTGGCATCGCGCGCCAACTTCATCACCACCGGCCAAGGCATCCGCGATTACACGCGCCTCAACACCGAGCGCCTGAAGTTCTTCCAGCAGTTCGATTTCCGGATCGATAAGCAGCTCAACTTCCGTCGCACGTCCCTCGACGTGTATTTCGACGTCACGAACGCCTTCGTCCTCGATAACCCCGGTCCGCCCGCCTACACCTTCCAGCGCAACCCCACCGACCCCACCCAGTTCGCCACCACCGACGGCCAACCCGCCGCCGTCAATGGCTCAAACGCCATCCCCGTGTTGCTAAAAGATTCCGACCCGCTGGTGGTGCCGACGATTGGGGTGATTTTTCAGTTTTAGTAGCGCGAACCTTCCCAACGTTCAGCACAAACTCCCCGCCCCCTTGGGGGAGGGGTGCCCCGAAGGGGCG
>JANNMJ010000255.1:0-9231 GCA_031397815.1 Hymenobacteraceae bacterium | reverse complement strand
GGTGTTTTTTTTTCGGGCGGCGCTCTCATACCGGGGGGGGGGGGTTTTTTAAAATTTTTTTTTTTGGGGCTGTCCCCCTAAAATCTTCGGGGGGGGGGGGGGGGGGGGGGGGGGGGCGGCGGGGCGGCCTACTCGCCGGTTGGGTGGTGGCCGCTCATCAGGCGCAGGAGCCAGAGGCGGAAGGCGCCGTCGCGCTGCCAGTACGCGCGCAGGGCGGCGAGGGGGATGTAGCGCACGCTCGCCGAACGGTCGAGGACGCGGACGGTGTGCTTGCAGGGCATTTCCGTCAGGCGCTCGGCCCCGAGGAGAGTGGGGCTGTGGATGATGGAGCTGCTTTGGCTGACCGATTTCAGCTCGACCCGCCCGCGGTAGAGCCAGAAAGCCACGTCGGGCTGGTCGCCGGAGTGGTAGAGGCAGGTGCCGCGACGGTATTCCTTCGATTCAGCGGGCTCGACGAGGAGGGGCAGAATGGGTTCGGCGACAGTCATAGCGAAGCGCGGTGAGAGGGTTTCGGCGGTGTTGGGCGGAAACTCACGGCCGGGGGGAAATGGCAGGCTCGTGGCACATCACCTGCTGATACGGCTGGGTGGGCGTGGCCAACCCCGCCGCCGGACTCAGGTACGGAATCCCCAGTCCGAGGCCGCGCACGATGAAGAGCAGCGCCATCGTACCCGCCGCCCACGGCACGGCCCGTCGCAAGCGGAACCGCACTGCCGGGCCAACCAAACGGGTAGTCAGCCCGACGCCGAGCAACAACGGCAGCGTGCCCAAGCCGAACAGCGCCATATACGTCATCGCGCCGCCCACGCCCGGCACGCTCAGCGCCCCGGCGAGCGCTAGATACACCATTCCGCACGGCAGCAGGCCGTTTAGCGCACCCGTGAGCAGCAGCGCCAGTGGGCCGGGCCGCTGCATCCAGTGCATCAGATTCCGCTGCACGGCGGCCAACGGCCGTGCCAGCCCGACGGCCCCGGCGGCACGGGCGCGCCACGCTTCCGGCACTACCACCAACATCAGAATCAGCCCCCCGGATACCACCGACAACCCCTGTTGCCACCCCAGCACATGCAGCCCGCGCCCGACCGTCCCCACCGCCGCGCCGAGGATGGTGTACATCCCGATTCGACCCAGATGATACAGCAGCCGGTCGGCGAGCCAACGTCCGCCGGTCGCGTTCGCACCGGGCAGCGCGAGCGCGATGGCGCCGCACATTCCCACGCAGTGGAACGAGCTTAGCAGACCGAAGACGAGACCAGCCCAGAGCATATGAGGGTTAGGGGAAAAGATTGGGGAATCGTTGTTGAGGAAGAATGTAGGGGTGATTGGGTGTGTGGCTTGGCAGTGTTCTTAGCTGAGTTCTTAGCCGCATTGCTCAGCCGCGTTCCCCACCCCGGCCCTTCGGGCCACCCCTCCCCCTTCGGGGTTGGGGAATTGGGTTAGCGGCTGATTACTTCTTCCTTGAAATAGGGCTGGCCGTTGGCAGTGAAGCTGAGCTGGATGCGCCAGTGGCCCGGCTGCAAGCGCGCCGTGCTGAGGGTTTGGGTGAGCGTGGTGCCGTCGGGTTGAAACGGAACGGAGAAATCGAGGTGGGAATCGGAGGGGCGGAAGAAGCGCACTTCTCCTTTGATGCTTTGCCCGGCGAGGGCGGACGGCAGCCGCACGGTGAGTTGATTGGCGGTGGTGGTTTGAATCAGGATGGGCGTTGGGAGGGCCGCCGTGCGGGCGTCGGCGGTGATGCGCTGCTGGTAGGCTAGCTCCTGCTGATAGTAGTCGGTGCTGACTAGCTCGACGTCGGTGCGCATTGCTTGCTGCACCATTATGCCGATGTAGGTGGCAAAAAGGAGGAACGCGCCGATGATTAGGTACGGGATCGCTGATTTAGCGGATTGCGCGGGTTTCGCTGATTTTAGGATTTCTGATTCTGGGGAGGCAGTCATGGCGGTAGGGGGATTATTTATGGATGATTTGATTGATTTTGACGACTTCCGCTAAGCGCCGGGGCCGAGGAAGCTGGTTTTGGTTTTCGTGAGGAGGCGGCCGTTGCTGTAGATGCCGATGACGACGGGGTTGCTCATCCGGGGGAGCGATTGGCGGGGTAGCTCGGCGAAAAAGACGGCATCTACGCTGCCTTGCGCGGGCAGGACGAGGCCCGCCGCTTGCTGCCCGATGAGCGTGACGTGGCCCCCGGCCGGTTCCAGCACCCGCAGCTCGATGGGCTGGCGGGTGTTGGTTTTGTTGATGATGGAGGCGTTGTAGAGGTTCGTAATGGTGCCGTTCGCGGTCTTCTGAAAGAGCTGACCGGGCGTGCGGAGGACCGTGGCCGCCACGTTCGGGCGCGTGACCAGCAGCGTGAACAGGCCCGCTACCAGCACCACCAGCACGGCCGTGTAAGCGCGGATGCGCGACGTGACGACAAACGGCGTCTTGTCGGCGATGTGGCGCTCGGAATCGAAGCGAATGAGGCCTTGCGGGAGATGCACGAGGTCCATCATATGGTCGCAGGCGTCGATGCAGGCGGTGCAGTTGGTGCATTCGAGCTGGGTGCCGTTGCGGATGTCGATGCCCGTCGGGCAGACTTGGACGCACTGGTGGCAGTCGATGCAGTCACCGAAAGGGGCGCGGGCTTGGCCTTTGTGGAGCTTTTCGCGCGGCTCACCGCGCTGATAGTCGTAGGCGACGACGATGGACTCCTTCGTGAGGAGCACGCTTTGCAACCGGCCGTACGGGCAGACGATGGTGCAGACCTGCTCGCGGAAAATGGCGAAGACGTACCAGAAAATCCCCGTGAAGATGACCATCGCCGTGAGGCCCCCGACGTGCGCCGTCGGCGGCTCGGTGATGAGCTTCACGAGCGCCTCGGTGCCGATGATGTAGGCGAGGAAGGTGTTGGCAATCAGGAACGAAATCAGCACGAACACGAGCTGCTTGCCGCCCTTCCGCCACGTCTTGTTGAAATCCCAATCGGCGCGGTCGAGGGCTTTTTGCTGCGGCGCATCGCCCTCGAACCAATACTCGATTCGACGGAAAACCATCTCCAGAAAAATGGTCTGCGGACACACCCAGCCGCAGAAAAGCCGCCCGTACACCACCGTAAAGAGCGTAATCCCGACGATGAACGTGATGAGCGCGATGGCGAGGATGAAGAAATCCTGCGGCCAGAAAATCGACCCCAGAATGATGAACCGCCGCTCCGGCAGGTTCAGCATCAGCAGCGGCAGCCCGTTCGGCATCCGCAGCCACGGCCCGGCAAAAAGCAGCGTCAGCAGCCCGTAGCTCACCCATTTGCGGGCGCGGTAGAGGCGCCCGGCAGGCTTCTTTGGATACAGCCACACCCGTTCGCCTTCGGCACTGATGGTCGAGATGGTATCGCGAAAATCGGTTTCAGGGGGCGGCGAAGCGGAAGGAGCAGACATAGGGGCGATTGGTTTCGGGCGGAACAGAACGGCGGGCGCGGCGGCCCGCTACGGCTGCGCGGAAGGTGCGCCGGGCGTCGGCGCGGCGGTACCGGCGGTGCTTTCCTTCTCGCCTTGCGGGGCTTTCGGGTTGGCGGGGTTGGTGCCGTGGAGCGTCAGGATATAGGACGCGACTTGCAGCATCTGCTTGCTTGACAGCTTCCCCTTCCACGCCACCATGCCCTTGCCCTGCACACCGTACTTGATGGTGTGATAGACCTTGTTCACCTCGCCGCCGTGGAGCCAGTACTCGTCGGTGAGGTTGGGACCGACGGCGCCTTCCCCGGCTTTGCCGTGGCAGGCAGCGCAGTTTTGCGTGAAGAGGTCGTGCCCGATTTTCACGTCTGCCGAGGCGAGTAGGGGCTTGTAATCGGTGGGTTTGTTGGGGTCGTCGTTGGCGCCGAGCTGTTGGGTGAGGATGGCGGCTTGCGCCATTTCGCCCTGATACTCTTCGATGCTGAGCGCGCCGCTGGCCGTGACGTGAAAGAACACCAGATAGACGCCCGCGAACCCGATGGTGCCCCAGAACAGCGCCTTCCACCACGGCGGGAGGTCGTTGTCGTACTCGTGGATGCCGTCGTAATCGTGGGAGGCGAGGATATGGTCGGTAGCCTTGCCGGTGAGCACGACGGGGTCGCCGACGAAGAGGCCGAGCATCCGGCCGCTCCACGTATTCTGGACGGCGGGCTGGTCGTAGAGCTTCCGCAGCAACGGCCGCGCTTGGTAGATAACGATGGCGCCGAACAACAGCACCAGCAGCCCCATAAAGACGGCCGTGGTAATCAGGAAGATGATTTCGGGCGGCATCGGCACTTCCCCAGCGGGCGGCGCAGCGGCGGGCGCGGCGGTTTGGGCGGCGGCCGGGAGTGCCGCCAAAGCCAGCAGCAGCGGCCCGACGAGCCGCCAGTTTCGCGAAGCAAAGCGGTTGACCACTAGCATGGCAAGCCTCCTTTCTTGGGGTCGAAGGTGCGGGTAGAGGCTACCGCGAGGGCGGCGGCAGCGGCATCAGCATCGGCGTCAGAATCAGCATCCGCGAAGGGGAGATTTTTCATCTGCCCCACCACTTCCGGCTTCACCACCAGCACGTACGCGAGCAAGCCGAGGAAGAAGAGGCCGAAAATGCCGAACGAAATCAGCGGGTAGAGCGCAATGCCATCGATGGCGCGCAGAACGTTCTTTTCCATGAGAGATTTTTGGTTCGATTGAAGGGGCGGGCGGGGTGCGCCGGGGTGCCGTGGCGCGTGCGCCGGGCGGGGTGTGCCCGGGGTAGTCGGCGCAAAGCGCCGCCAACCCCGGGCTTTGGAAAAGAACCCCGTTGGGGTTCCCCGATTTGGTGGACGGGAGATTTAATTGACGCTCGCCTGCACGCCGAGCGGCGCGAGCAGTGAATCGGAGGGGGCGGGCTGGCGCTTGATATCGGTGCCGAGGCGCTGGAGGTAGGCGATGATGGCGATGATCTCGCGGTCGGATTTCACTTCGATATCCTCTTTCTTGAGGTCAGCGGCGATGCCGGCGGCTTGTTTGCGGGCATCCGCGACGGCCATCATCTCATACCCATCCGGGTAGGGGGTGCCGAGGGTGCGGAGGGCGGCAATCTTTTTCGCGGTGCTCGAATAATCGATATCATCCTCGAAGAGCCACGGGTAGGGCGGCATGATGGAGCCGGGCGACATACTCGTCGGGTCGAGCATATGGTGGTAGTGCCACGAGTGCGGGTACTTCGCGCCGACGCGCTGCAAGTCCGGCCCCGTCCGCTTCGAGCCCCACAGGAACGGGCGGTCGTAGACGTACTCCCCGGCTTTCGAGTACTCGCCGTAGCGCTCGGTTTCGGAGCGGAACGGGCGCACCATCTGGCTGTGGCAGTTCACGCAGCCCTCGCGGATGTAGAGGTCGCGGCCTTCCAGCTCCAGCGAGGTGTAGGGTTTCACGGAGGCGATGGTCGGGATATTCGACTTCACCAAGAACGT
The DNA here is from genome assembly GCA_031397815.1 of Hymenobacteraceae bacterium. Classification (GTDB taxonomy): domain Bacteria; phylum Bacteroidota; class Bacteroidia; order Cytophagales; family Hymenobacteraceae; genus JANNMJ01. Next base: position 3,812 of record JANNMJ010000255.1, on the reverse strand, counting down.
CGGAATCATTTCCACGGCCCCGCCAATCAGGATGGCGATGGTGGCGAGGATGCTCAATTGCACCGGCTTCCGTTCGAGCCAGCCGTGCCAATGATGGTCTTTCTCGGCGGCATCGGCTTCGCTCGAAAGCGGCAGCAGCGCCGGAGCGTGGGCGGTTTCCGAAGCGAGAAGCGACCCGGCGGCGGCCGTCTTCCAGAGGTTATACACCATCAGGAATACGCCGCTCAGGTAGAGCAGCCCGCCGACGCCGCGCAGGTAATACATCGGCACGATCTGGATGACGGTCTCCAAAAAGTTCGGGTACTGGAGCATCCCTTCGGCGTTGAACTGCTTCCACATCAGCCCCTGCGTAAACCCGGCCCAGTACATCGGGAGGGCATAAAACAGGATGCCGAGCGTGCCGAGCCAGAAGTGCGCGTTGGCGAGGCTCTTCGAGAACAGCGGCGTGCGGTAGAGGCGCGGCCAGAGCCAGTAGAGCATCGCGAAGGTGAGGAACCCGTTCCAGCCGAGGGCGCCGACGTGGACGTGCGCGACGATCCAGTCGGTGAAGTGCGCAATGGCGTTCACGTTTTTCAGCGAGAGCAGCGGCCCTTCCAGCGTCGCCATTCCGTAGGCGGTCACGGCGACCACCATAAACTTCAGCACCGGCTCTTCGCGCACTTTATCCCAGGCGCCGCGTAAGGTCAGCAGGCCGTTAATCATCCCGCCCCACGACGGTGCGATGAGCATAATCGAGAACACCACGCCGAGGCTCTGCGCCCAATCCGGCAGCGCCGTATAGAGCAGATGGTGCGGCCCGGCCCAGATGTACAGGAAAATCAGCGACCAGAAGTGGATGATCGACAGGCGATAAGAGTACACCGGTCGGCCCGCCGCTTTCGGCAGGAAATAATACATCAGGCCGAGGTACGGGGTGGTCAGGAAAAACGCCACCGCGTTGTGCCCATACCACCACTGCACGAGCGCATCCTGCACGCCAGCGTAGGCCGAATAGCTCTTGAAGAGCGTCACCGGTATCTCCATCGAGTTCACGATGTGCAGCACCGCCACCGTGAGGAACGTGGCGATGTAGAACCAGATCCCGACGTACAGATGCCGCTCGCGACGCTTGGCGATGGTGCCGAACATATTCCACCCGAACACCACCCACACGAGGGTAATGAGGATGTCGATGGGCCATTCCAGCTCGGCGTACTCCTTACTAGTAGTGATGCCGAGCGGCAGCGTGATGAGCGCGCAGAGAATGACGAGCTGCCACCCCCAGAAATGGACCTTGCTGAGCGCCTTCGAGTACATCGGCGCCTTACAGAGCCGCTGCAACGAGTAATAAACGCCCATAAAGATGCCGTTCCCGACGAACGCGAAGATCACGGCGTTGGTGTGCAGCGGCCGAATCCGCCCGAACGTGGTGTACGGCAGGCTCATATTCAGCCCCGGCTGCGCGAGCTGAAAGGCGATGAGCACCCCGATAATCATCCCCGCAACGCCCCAGAAAACGGTGGCGACGCCGAAATCGCGGACGATGCGATTGTCGTAGGCGAACGTGTCGATAGCCGGTTGGTCCGCCCTAATCTCCGGCGTGCTGATAGTAGAAAGCATAGGCGTGAAGGCGAATTTTTCGCTTTCACAAAGCTCCCGCGACCGGTAAGGCGAAAAACTGACCAGCGTCAGTTTTGAAGGTGATTGATATCAGTGGGGGGGTGAGAGAGGGAAGGGCTGCGCCTTCTAAGCAGAGCCGTTAGGTGGCTGGGTACGAGTTGTGCACGGCCGTGTACGAGTTAGACGTGGCCGTGTACGACTTGTGCGCAGCCGTGTACGACTTGTGCGCGGCCGTGTACGACATGTGCGTGGCCGTGTACGACATGTGCGTGGCCGTGTACGACATGTGCGCGGCCGTGTACGAGTTGAACGTGACCGTGTACGACATGTGCGTGGCCGTGTACGAGTTGGACGTGGCCGTGTACGACAGGTGCGCGGCCGTGTACGACATGTGCGCGGCCGTGTACGACATGTGCGCGGTCGTGTACGACATGTGCGCGGTCGTGTACGACATGTGCGCGGCCCGGAACGAGTTGAACGTGGTCGTGTACGACATGTGCGCGACCCGGAACAAGTTGTGCGCGACCCGGAACAAGTTGTGCGCGAGCCGGAACGACATGTGCGTGAGCCGGAACGAGTTGCGCGCGGGCCGGAACGAGTTGTGCGCGGGCCGGAACGAGTTGCGCGCGACCCGGAACGAATTGGGCGCGAGCCGGAACGCCATGTGCGTGGCCCGGAACGAGTTGGGCGCGCCGCCCGCGCCGCGTAGCCCGGGGTAGATTTCTGCGAAATCAACCCCGGGCTTTGGAAAAGAACCCCGTTGGGGTTCCCCGATTGATTGCGTGATGCGAACCCCAACGGGGTTCTTTTCCACAGCCCGGGGTTGGCGGCGCTTTGCGTCGACTACCCCGGGCTACCCGCCGCGCCGACTATCCCGCGCCATACACATACGTAACGTCCCCACCGCCCACTTCCCCCAACCCATTTGAAAAGGGCGCGTAAGAAAGTCGCTGTTTTCATCGCCGTTATCTGGTTTTCCTGTGGAACCTCTCTCTTCAACTGCTGACGCCTCGAAGGCGCAGCCCGCTATGACCCCTGCACGCCCCGAGAAAGCCCGCGCTGGTCGGGCGGCGCAATCCTTAGTCGATGCTTTTACGGCGGATGCGCCGGATGTCGTCTGTTTTTGCCATTTGGTTTGGGAATTCGTCTGGCAGCGCCCGCAACACTTGCTCTCGCGGTTTGCGCAGTATGGGCGGGTTTATTTCGTCGAAGACCCGTGCTGGCATCACGACCCCGACGACCGGCAGGTACAACCTCACCTCGAAATCAAGCCGAAGGAAAACGGCCTGAAGGTGGTGGTCGCGCATTTGCCCGTGCAGCTTCAGGCGACGCCCGAAGAAGCCGAAGCCATTCAGGAGCGCCTCTTGCACGCCTACTTCGCGGCGGAGCGCGTCGATGACGATTTCATCGCGTGGTACTACACACCGATGGCGATTGGCAAGAGCCGCTCGTTCCGCCCCGGCGTCACGGTGTACGATTGTATGGACGAGCTGTCGGCGTTCGCGTTCGCGCCGCCCGCCCTCAAAGCCCGCGAGCAGGAGCTGCTGCAACGCGCCGATTTGGTGTTCACGGGCGGCCAAAGCATTTACGAGGCGAAAGTGGGGCGCCACCCGTCGGTCCACGCGTTTCCGTCTTCCATCGAAAAGGAACATTTCGCGAAGGCCCGCACGCCCCTTACTGACCCCGCCGATCAGGCCCAGATTCCGCATCCGCGCATCGGCTTTTTTGGGGTGATTGATGAGCGGTTTGACATCGAGCTGGTCGGGAAATTGGCCCTGCGGCGCCCCGATTGGCACATTGTGCTGTTGGGGCCGGTGGTGAAAATCGACCCCGCCACGCTCCCCCGCGCCGCCAACATTCATTACCTCGGCGGCAAAGCCTACGCCGAGCTGCCCGCCTACGTGGGCCACTGGGAAGTGGCGGCGCTCTTCTTCGCCCGCAACGAAAGCACGCGCTACATCTCCCCGACCAAAACCCCTGAATACCTCGCGGCCGGCAAGCCCGTCGTGAGCACCACCATCCGCGACGTCGTGCGCCCGTACGGCGAGCTGGGCCTCGTGCAAATCGCCGACACTGCGGCCGAGTGGGAAGCGGCGGTTGGGGCCGCTCTCGCCCAAAGCGCCGATTCCGGCTGGCTCCAGCAAGTCGATGAATTGCTCTCGACGATGTCGTGGGGGCAGACGTGGCAGCAGATGGTGACGCTGGTGCAGGCG
>JANNMJ010000209.1:0-1948 GCA_031397815.1 Hymenobacteraceae bacterium | reverse complement strand
GGGCTTAAGGCCCCGTTGGGGGGCGGTTTTTCAGTAGTTTCCAAACGGCATCGCCCCCAACCGCACGCGGGCCCGCGGCTATGGACTCGGGGGGGGCCGTCGTGCGTTTGGGGGCGATGCAGTTGGAAAACTCCTGAAAAGCAGCGCCGAAACGGGCATTTACGCCCTCACAATCAGCCGCCGCAACGGCTCCGGCGCAGCGCCGCCCGTACTTTTGCGGCATCACCATTCCACTGTCTCCGCTAGATGAGCAGCTCAGAACAACTTACCCCTATTACCGTCGCATACGGCGACGGCATCGGCCCCGAAATCATGAAAGCCACCCTGCGCGTCCTCGACGCCGCTGAGGCGGGCCTTCGGTACGAGGTCATCGAGATTGGCGAGAAGATGTATTTGTCGGGCAATACGGCCGGTATTGGCAACGACGCTTGGGAATCGCTCGCCCGGACAAAAGTTTTCCTGAAGGCGCCGATTACCACGCCGCAGGGCGGTGGGTACAAGAGCCTTAACGTGACGGCCCGCAAGACGCTCGGGCTGTTCTCGAATGTGCGGCCGTGCGTGGCGTATGCGCCGTTCGTGCACACGCGCCATCCGAAGATGGACGTGGTCATCATCCGCGAGAACGAGGAAGACTTGTATGCGGGCATCGAGCACCGCCAAACCAAGCAGGTTTACCAGACGCTGAAGCTGATTACGCAGCCGGGGTCGGAGAAAATCATTCGGTACGCGTTTGAGTACGCCCGCACCAACGGCCGCAAAAAAGTGACCGTGATGGTGAAGGACAATATCATGAAGCTCACCGACGGGCTGTTCCATGATATTTTCAAGCTCGTGGCGGCCGAATACCCGGATATCGAGCACGATTCGTACATCATCGACATTGGCGCGGCGCGCTTGGCGGATACGCCGGAATGGTTCGACGTGATCGTGACGATGAACCTCTACGGAGATATCATCTCCGATATCGCAGCGCAGGTTTCCGGGTCGGTTGGCTTTGGGCCTTCGGCGAATATTGGCGATAAAGCGGCGATGTTCGAAGCCATCCACGGCTCGGCGCCGACGATTGCCGGGCAGGACATCGCGAACCCGTCCGGGTTGCTGCTGAGCGCCGTGATGATGCTGCTGCACGTTGGGAAGAACCGCGTGGCGGAGCGCATCCACAACGCGTGGCTGCGGACGGTGGAAGACGGCATCGCGACGGGCGATATCTACACGGAAGGCCAAAGCAAGCAGCGCGTCGGCACGCAGGCGTTCGCGGATGCGGTGATCGAGCGCCTCGGAATGTCGCCGGAGAAGCTGGAATGCATCATTTATCCGCCACGCGAAGCCGTGCCGATGATTACGCCCCGCTTGGGCAGCACGGCCACGAAAACGCTCGTCGGGTCCGATATCTTCCTCGATTGGGAAGGCGAGCCGAGCGGCGTCGAAGCGATTAACAAGCTGACCGTATCGGGCCTGAAGCTCCTCGCCGCCTCGAACCGGGGCCTGAAAGTGTGGCCGGGTAACACATCGCAGGAAGTATTTGTCGACCACTGGCGCCTTCGGTATCTGGCGGCGGAGAAGGGCGCGACCGTCACGCATCAACAGCTCCTCGACCAACAGCGGGCGCTCGTGGATGGGGGTTATGACGTCATCAAAACCGAAAACCTCTGCGACTTCGACGGCAAGGCCGGGTATTCGTTGATGCAGGGGCAGTAGGGTTGGTTTTTGGTTTCTGGTTTTCGGTTTTTGGGCCGGAGCTTGTGAATAAAAAAGCGCTTTATCAGCTTGGGCTGGTAAGGCGCTTTTTTGTGTGTAGGCCCGACGTGTGCTCGGGTAGCCCGACGCGTGCCCGGGGTAGTCGGCGCAAAGCGCCGCCAACCCCGGGCATTGGGGGAGAAACCCCGAGGGGGTTGACCCAAACAAGGCGAATGCGAACCCCCACCGGGGTGTGGACCACATCCCCGGG
>JANNMJ010000184.1:0-18113 GCA_031397815.1 Hymenobacteraceae bacterium | reverse complement strand
CCCCCCGCGTCATCTCTTCTGAAACGAGTACCCCGAAGGGGTTTCATCCCAGAAGCCCGGGGTTGCCGAAGGCTACCCCGGGCACACGCCGGGCACACACGTCAGCACCCAGCCCAATCAGCACCGAAACCGCCATCTTCTCCCCACAAAGTCCAACTTTCAAGCAAAAAATAGTCTGTTCTTTAGCCCGGCCTAGACCGGAAGCCTAAAAACACGGGTTCTCAACCCTCCCGCCTAGGCCGGACCCCTAAAAACACGGGTTCTCAACCCTCCCGCCTAGACCTGAGCCTTGAGAACAGTCATTCCCGACCCTCCCGCCTAGACCGGAAGCTTGAGAACACGAATCCCCAACCCTCCGCCTGAGACCCGCCCCCTGAGAACCCTCCGGCGGAAGGCTTCCGTCAAGGCCGTACCTTCGCCGGGTTCCTGATTTTGTTTGCTGATGCACGCTCCCGCCGACATTTCACCGCTCGCGGCCCCTCGCCCGGCCGCTTCGCGCCCCTCCCCTACCCGTTTCGTCGTTTTGTTGGTGGCCCTCGTGGCACTCGTGCTGCTGTTGGGGCGGGCCGAGGGGCATTGGCCGTATGAGGCGCCGAAGCTCGATGGATGGTGGTGGATACGGTGGGTGGCGCTGGCGGGTGCGGGGATGTTCGTGGCGTCGCGGCGGTCGCTGACGCTTTGGATTATGCTGGGGATGTTCGTCGGGATTGAGGCGGGATATGATTTCCCGACGGCCGCGCAAAGCCTGAAAGTGTTCAGCGATGCGTTCCTGCGGCTGGTGAAGACGATTGTGGCGCCCTTGGTGCTTTCGACCCTCGTGGTCGGGATTGCGGGGCATTCCGACATCAAGCAAGTTGGGCGGATGGGCATCAAGGCGCTGATTTACTTTGAAGTAGTGACGACGATTGCCCTGTTTTTGGGCCTCGGCGCCATCAACCTCACCCGCGCCGGGGAAGGCGTTCCGCAACCGGCAGACGCGCTCGCGAAAGTCGGCGAGATTCAGGCGGTTCCGGCGCAATCGGCGGGCGATATTATCCTCCACGCGTTCCCCGAAAACATCGCCAAAGCCATTGCCGAAGGGCAGGTTTTGCAGGTGGTGGTGTTCGCTGTGCTGCTCGCGATTGCGCTCGCGCAGCTTTCCGAAACCCAGCGTCGGCCTTTGCTGGTGGCGTTCGAGAGCCTGACGGCTGCCATGTTTAAGTTTACGGGCATCGTGATGTACCTCGCGCCGCTGGGCGTGGCGGGCGCCATTGCCTACACGGTGGGCAAGCTGGGATTGGGGCCGCTTCAGAATGCCTTGTACTTGCTTCTGACGCTGTACGGCGCCCTTTTCGCGTTCATTCTGCTGGTGTTGCTGCCGATGGCGCTGCTGTGGCGCGTGCCGGTGCGCCGGTTCATTGCGGCCGTGGCCGAGCCCGTCGGGATTGCGTTCGCGACGAGTACGTCGGAAGCTGCCCTGCCGCGCGCGATGGAAGCGATGGAAGCCTTCGGCGTGCCGCGCCGGGTGGTGGCATTCGTGATGCCGACGGGCTACTCGTTCAACCTCGACGGCACGACGCTTTACCTCTCGCTGGCGGCCATTTTCGTGGCGCAGGCGGCGGGCGTTCACCTCACGTTTGGGCAGCAATTGGTGATGGTGTTTACGCTGATGCTGACGTCGAAGGGCGTGGCGGGCGTGCCGCGCGCGTCGCTGGTGATTCTGCTCGGCACGGTGGCGTCGTTCAACTTACCGGCGTGGCCGATTTTCCTCATCCTCGGCATTGATGCGCTGATGGATATGGGGCGCACGGCGGTCAACGTCCTCGGTAACTGCTTGGCGACGGTGGTGGTGGCGAAATGGGAGAACGAATTCACCGAAACCCCGCTCCCGCCGACCGTCAGCGTCGTCGATTAACGCCCCATTCGCCGGTTTCGCGCTAAAACTATCTGCCCCCGAATCCGGTACTGGCTCCGCAGCATCCCCCCGCTCCCGCTCCTCCTCAGAATGCGTTCGTTTCACCCGCTCACCCTGCGCTTCCCGCTCGCGCTGCTGGCGCTTCTGGCGCTGTTCAGCGGCTGCTGCGTCAATGAGCGCTGCGAGTGCCGCGACCAATACGCCGACAACCTCTACTTCCGCTTCTCGCGGGATAGCGCGACGGTGGGCAGCGGCGGCGGTTTCCGGCGGGCCGAGCTGGATACCGTCTATCTGGTCCGCCTCCCGCTCGACTCTATCGACCGTCCTCGGCGCGATTCCGTGCGGCTCACCACTGAAGTCGGCGCCACGGGGTCCGACTTTACGATCACCCAGCGCGCGCCGTTCGCCAGTAATCCGCGCAAGCCGGTGGCGTACCGCTACTTGGTGCGCGGGCAGGCGCCGGATACGTTCACCGTCCGCCTCACCGATGTGCAGGTCAGCGGCCGTTACGAGACGGTTAGCGCGTGTTGTACCTGTTATAAAAACCAGCGAAAATCGGTGCGCGTGAACGGCGATCCCATCCTCGACCTGCGCACCGCCACCGGCAGCCCCGACGAACCGGTCATAGTAGAGCTACGTAAACCCTGACACTCCGCCAAACGCGTGCAGCTTGGGTTAGCGCCCGGCCGCGCGCGGTCTGCGCTTTAATTTTCGCGGCCGTCTGCTGCGGGCCGCTTTTACGGCGGCGTCCTGCCTTGTTTTGGTGCGGCTTTCTATGGATAACTCCCTCGCGCTTCCGCTTCCCTTCCGCACCGTTCTGAGCTTGGAGCCGCTGGTGGCGTGGTGGCGCGCCCGCGCCGACGACCCAAACACGCCCGCCGGGCTTTCACGCTTCGCCGCCGAGCTGATTGCGCGCACCGACCAAGCTCCCGAGCTGCTCGCGCCGAGTCCGTCGAAGGCGCTGCTCACCACCCACGCCGGGCTGGTGGAAGCGCTGATGATGGCGCTCATCCCGCCCGCCACCCTCGACACGACGCTCAGCGGCGCGATTGCGCCCTTCGAGCGCGAAGTCCTGTACGCCACGCCGAGCTTCCGGCGCGTGATGGTGACGGCCGCCGGACAGCTCAAGCAGCCGCTCAACCTCAGCACGGCGGAAATCAATTTTTATCTCTGTCGATTCGCTTACCTGCTGATTATGAGCGCGTGTTACGACGTGCATATTCCGCAGGAAGAAACGATTATTTTCACCGTCCCCGATTATTCCCTCGGATTATACCGGCATTATAAAGTCGATTTAGATAGCCGATTTATGCGCGTTCAGGTACGCGGCGACTTGCCCGACCTGCCGCCCGCCGACCGCAAAACGCTCACCACGCACATCCACGACCTAGACGGTTGGCTCACGAAACTTCCGCCGGACCGCTTCGAGCTGCACGGCTTCACCCTCCTGCACCTCACCGACGTGACGGAGACGCAGGTGCTCTCGACGCTCAAGAACGACTTGCTCGCGCGCGACGTCCTGCTCGCCCCTGACCGGCTGGAGCAGCTTCAGGAGCAATTGCGGTCACTGTTCCGGCTGCCGTCGCTGCGGTTGGGGTTGGCGGCGTACCGCCCGAAACAAGGCTCGTTCGTCACGTTCGGGCACCGGCTCAATGCCGCCTCGCTCACGCAGCGCCTCGAAGACCCGACCGAATCAGCGGAATCGACGGAGTTGCGGGGTCTGTTCGCGCAGCTCATCAAATCGGGCAAACCGCTCGTCATCGACGACATTTTGACCGCCGAGGGCGTCCCCGACACGCTGCGCGAGCCGGTATTGGCGATGGGTCTGCGGAATGTCATCCTGAGCCTTTTGCGGTACGGCGACGACGTTTTGGGCGTTCTGGAGCTGGGAGCGCCCGTGCCCGGCTCGCTCACGGCTTTTTCCTTGGAAACCATCGAGCAGTTTCTGCCGCTCTTCGCGGTGGCGGTGCATCGGCATCAGGCGGCCGAATGGGCGCAGGTGCAGTCGATTGTAAAAGAGCGGTTTACGGCGATTCATCCGGCGCTGGAATGGCGGTTCGTGGAAGCCGCCGAAGACTTCCTCGATCAGCAGCGCCGCCGCGTACCGGCGCCCGCCCTGAAGCCGATTATCTTCTCGGAAGTGTATCCGCTTTACGCGGCTATCGATGTGCGCGGGTCGTCGGCGGCGCGGGCGGAAGGTGTGCGCAACGACCTCATCAAGCAGCTCGATCTGGCGAATCGCGTCCTCAATCTGGCATCCGAAGCGCAATCGCTGCCGATTGTCGATGAGCTGCGGTATCAGGTGCGCCGCCACCTGCTGAGCCTGCGCGATGAGCTGGCGTCCGACGACGAGAACACGATTCTCAACCTCCTCCGCACCGACGTCGAGCCGCTTTTCGAGTACCTCCACTCGATTACTCCCGAGCTGCGCGCCGTGATCATGCGCTACTGGAAAGCCCTCGACCCGCAGGCGGGTATCGTGTATGAGGCGCGGAAAAAGTTTGAGGATAGCCAAACGCAGCTCAACGAGTACATCAGCAAGCTGCTCGACACGGCCGAAAGCGCGGCGCAGCTTATTCTGCCGCACTACTTCCGCAAGGCGGTGACGGACGGGGTGGAGTTCGATATTTACGTGGGCGCGTCGCTGGTCGAGAATAAGAAATTCGATACGGAACACCTCAAGAAGCTGCGTCTCTGGCAGCTTCAGACGTTGATAGAAATCGCGCAAGCCGCCGATTCAATTAAGGATTCGCTGCCGATTCCGCTCGCCACCACGCAGCTGCTTTTCATCAATGCCGAGCCGCTCGCCATCCGTTTCCGCGAAGACGAGCGTCAATTCGACGTGGATGGCGCGCGGAATGCCCGTTACGAAATCATCAAAAAGCGGATTGACAAGGCCACCATCGAAGGCACCGGTGAGCGCCTGACGCAGCCCGGCAAGATTGCCCTCGTCTATCAACAAGCCCGCGAAGCCGCCGAATACGGCGAATACATTCAGTATCTGCGCGAACAGGGAATACTCACGGCGGGGCCGACGGAGCATCTGGTCCTCGAACCGGCGCAGGGCGTGAGCGGCTTGCAGGCGCTGCGCGTGGAAGTCAGAATGGCGGAGCCAAAGCCGGAGCCGGATTCAGCTCCGCCGACGACAACGACAACGACAACGACGAAAGCTAGCGCGTAGCCCACAGCCCTCCCCACCAGAAACCAAAAACTATAAACCAAAAACTACCGCCCCGCCAATCACCACCGTCCGGACGGGGTTTTCGCCGAGCCAGTAGGGGATTTCGGTGTAATCGGGCACATCGAGGACGAGGATATCGGCGCGCTTGCCGACTTCGAGGGAGCCGATTTCGGTTTGGCGGTCAATCGCCCACGCCGCATTCAGCGTGACCGCCGCGAGGGCTTCCAGCGGCCGTAAACCCATTTTCAGGCACGCCGTGCTGAGCGCAAGCCACAGGTTTTTACTCGGGCACGAGCCGGGATTGAAATCAGTGCTGACTGCCACCGGCACGCCCGCATCGATGAGCATTCGGCCATCGGCGTATTTTTCCTGTCGAAGAAAGAGCGGCACCAGCGGCAGTAGCACCGCCACCGTGCGCCCGCCCGCCGCGACCCGCCGCGCATCCGCCGCCGAGAGATAATCGGCGTGGTCGACGCTGACGGCGCCCAGCTCGGCCGCCATCGCGCAGCCGCCGAGGTCGTGGAGCTGTTCGGCGTGAATTTTCAGCTTGAAGCCCATTTGCTGCGCCGCCGCGAGGTAACGGCGCGATTCTGCGAGCGGGAATGCGCCTTCCTCACAGAAAATATCGACGAACTCGGCCAGTCCCTGCGCCGCCGGCAGCACCTCGGCGAGCAGGAAATCGAGGTACGCGGCCGGGCCGACGGCCTTGTATTCGGGCGGCACCACGTGCGCCGCGAGCAAGGTATGGACGAGCTGCACCGGCTGTTGGCGCGCCGCCGCGTGCGCTACTTCCAAGAGCCGGATTTCAGTGGAATGGTCAAGTCCATACCCGGTTTTCGCTTCCACCGTAGTGACGCCATACGCCTGAAAACCAGCCAGATGATGCAGCGCCGACGTCAGCAGCGCCTCTTCCGTGGCTGCCCGCGTGGCGCGCACGGTGCTCAGAATCCCGCCGCCGGACGCCAGAATATCGAGGTACGACTCGCCCGCTAGCTTGCGCTCGAACTCGTGCGCCCGGTTCCCGCCGAACACCAGATGCGTGTGGCATTCCACCAGTCCCGGCAGCAGCACCCGCCCCGTACAATCAACCGTGACGGTGGCGGGGCCAATCAGCGCGTGATCCAGCTCCGTCATCGGCCCAACGGCGGCGATACGATCGGCATGGCACGCCACGAAACCGTCGGGAATCACCCGCCAATCGCGCATGGCGGCGCCAGCGAGCGGCTGATCGGCGGGCGCACCGGCGATGGTGAGCACCTGCCGGGCATTTAACAAGACGAGCGAGTAAGCGGCCATTTCGCGGAAGTTTCGACGGAAAGTAGGCCAGAAAGTTAGCGCCCGCCCGGCGTCAGAACCGCCCGAGTAGCGGTTTCGGACAGTTTTATCAAGTCCGACCGCTTTTGAAGGGCAAAAATAAATTTTTGTTATAAGCCAATTTTTTCTACCTCTTATGCAAACCCACGCATTAACTTCGTCGTACTCATCAGCTTCTACCATCGGATCCTACGCCGGGGCTGGCCCCCTGCGCAGGCTCCGGTAAACCATCCGCACATTTTGCCGAGAATCAATGAAAAACCTTTCCTCCACTTTAACCGCGCTCCTTCTTACGACCGGTCTGCTGAGTAGTCAGCTCACCGTCGCCCAGACGCCGGTGCCGTTCTTGATCACCTCTACGTGCCCCGCGACGGCCAGCAATCCGTCGATTCTGCGGCGCGTCAACCCGGATAACACGCTGCTGACTATCGGGCCGGTCAATACCGCTGGTAACAACTTGATTGTAAACGGCCTCGGCTCTGATCTGAACGACCCCAACAACGTGTACGCGATGAACAGCGTCACGACCGGCGGAATTGGGGGCCTGACGCCGCCGCAGTTTTACCGCATCAACCTGACCAACGCGGCGGCTACTCCGCTCGGTACAGTGGGCACGCCCCCCGCTCCGGCGGCCACGTTTCCGAATATTGGGCTGGGCTTCGTCATCAACCAAGCCGCCGATGGCGCGCCCGGCTCGCGTTATTTCCTGACGGGTGCCTCGCTACGGTACAATATCCTGACGAATACCGTCAGCAACGTGCAGCTCTATCTGGGGGAGATCAATCTGGCGCCTCCTACCCCGGCGGCGCCGGTTTGGCGGCTGGTCAACACTTCCAGCCCCGCCGCAGCGGCCATTATCGAAGCTCTGCGCGTGCAGGCTAACAGCTATCTGGCGGGCACTGGGCCACTGCCCGATGGTGGTTTTCAGGACATTGCCTACGTGGAAGCCACGAATACTATCGTGACGTATCTGGGGATCGAGCAGCAATACGTGACGGTGAGCAACATCGACACGTCGCCGGTCGCGACCGTGACCACCCCGACCACGCTGCTGCCGGTCGCTAGTCAGGTCGGTTCGCTGTTCCGCGATGCGATGGGGAATTTTTACGCGCTAGTTTCCGCCAACGGCATCGCCTATCGCATCGACCCCGCGACGGGCAATTACCTCGGCACGTCGGTGAATACCGGTTTGGGCTGCACCCTCGGCGATGCCACCACGGCGCCCGGCCAGCTTCCGCTACCCGTCGAGCTGACCGCCTTCAACGCCACTGCCGAAGCCGGGCAAGTCCGGATTGACTGGCGGACGGCTTCGGAAGAAAAGGTCGCGCGTTTCGTCATCGAGCGCAGCCTGAACGGCACCGATTGGAAAGACCTCACCACCGTCGAGGCGACCAACCAATCCACCGGCGCCCGTTACGCCGCCTACGACGCCACCCCGCCGACGGACGCCTATTACCGCCTCCGCACGGAAGATCAGGACGGCACGGCGAGCTGGTCAGTGGCGCGGGCGATTCATCAGAAAGGCGCCCTCACGCTGCTCCCGATTTACCCGAACCCCGCCCACGGCACCCTCAACGTAGCCCTGAGCGGCGTGGCCGACGGCGAAGCGAAGCTCCTCAACGGCTTGGGCCAGTGCGTGTGGCGTCAGGCGTTGGTCGGTGGGCGGTTGGAAGCCGATGTGCGGCAGCTCCCGAAAGGCGTTTATCAGCTGCAAGTCACTTTCGCTGATAACCAAACCGCTAGCACGCGGCTGGTGCTGGAGTAAGGGGCTTGGCTGAAGAAGGCGAGCCATCGACAGAAAACCAAGTCGAAAGAAATCAGAAATACAAGCTGTAGAAGCTGGCGTCTGTCTCTGACGCGCCACCCCAAGCAGCTTGCTGGAAAAACCCCGAAACGGGCACCGTTTTCCCCACTCACATTCTTCATTTCCAGTCGGCCAGACGCAGCAGCGTCTGGCCGACGTTGTTTTGTGCCTTCCCTAGAAAGCCTTCAACGTAGCTTTACCGCCTTAACGGCCACAGTTGGCCCGATATTTTGTATTGGGATGTGGCGACCGTGAGACGGCTCTCACGCCCCCCGCAGCAACATCCGTTTCGGCTCTTTAGATTTTCTTACTCTCGGCGATGAGGCAGTATTTCACCCCGGCGTTGGCGCTCGCCACCGCACTGCTTGTAGGCTGCGGCCCGACGTATTACGTCGTCCGCGACCCCAACGACACGTACAGCACCCCGGCGCCCGCTCCGGTGCCCGCCCCGATTCAAGTGGCGCCGGTCCCGGTAGCGCCGATGCCGGTAGCGCCGCCCGCCCCGCCGCTCGTTTACTACCCGGAGCCGATTTACGCGGCAGCGCCGAGCCTGCCGCCGCCTGCGCCCACCCCGCCGCCACCACCCGCGCCCCAACCAGCGCCAATACCTGCGCCCGCGCCACCGCCGCGCAACCCGACGCCGCCCCCGCCGGCACCAACGCCCGCGCCCGCCCCGCCGCCGCGCAACCCGAGCCTGCCCCCACCGGCACCAACCCCCGCCCCTACACCGCCGCCGCGTGACCCGACGCCGCCACCCGCGCCTACTCCGCCGCCGCGTGACCCCACGCCACCACCCCCAGCGCCTACTCCTCCCCCGCATGACCCCACGCCCGCTCCGGTGCCGCCCCCGCGTGACCCGGCGCCAAACCCCACGCCCGCCCCGCCGCCACCAGCTCCTCCTACCCCTTCCGGTCCTGTGAAAATGCCCCAAAACCAGCCCGGCGAGCAGTTTCCGGATATGCCGTCACCGTCGGTGCCCGTAAATGGCGCGGTGATTCACTTCCAGAAAACGCCGTGTGGGCGCGGGCCTTGTCCGGTTTTCACGCTCTGGATTTATCCGGATGGCCGTGCGCAGTACGTCGGGGAGCGCAACACGCCGCGCACCGGCACCTGGGAGCGGCAGCTTCCGCCTACGCAGTTCGCCGCCCTCAAGCGCCGCTTCGAGAGCAGCGGATTCTGGCAGCTTCGCGACCGTTACGACGGCAATATCATGGACGTCTCGGGCACGTATCTGAGCTTCTCGAACGGCACGCGCACCAAGCAAGTGCTCAACCGGAACATCGAATCGCCGCCCGCCGTGTTCAAACAGCTCGAAACGGCGCTCGAAGGAATCGTATCTTCGGGCGAATGGAAGCAGCCGGGCACCAACCAGACGAAACTCCAAGAGCAGCCGCAGCAGCCGGCGCCCATCGCGCCGCAAGCGGCTCCAGCTCCGGCGCGGGCGCCGGAGGGTCGCAAGGCCCGGCGCAACTAGTGCCCGATTTTTCGGCCGATTTACCGTCGTCTTCCCCCGAAGCCGCCGCCCGTCCTGTGCTGGACGGGCCGGCGGCTTCGGTCGTTTCGGCGGCCGTCATCGTCGCCGCCCTCGGCTACTTCGTCGATATCTACGACTTGGTGCTGTTCAGCATTGTTCGGGTGCCGAGTCTGACGGATTTAGGTCGAACCGGTCAATCTCTGACCGACGATGGCCTTCTGCTGCTCAATATGCAGATGGGCG
This sequence comes from Hymenobacteraceae bacterium, assembly GCA_031397815.1. GTDB lineage: Bacteria > Bacteroidota > Bacteroidia > Cytophagales > Hymenobacteraceae > JANNMJ01. Next base: position 8,203 of record JANNMJ010000184.1, on the reverse strand, counting down.
GCATGCTCCTCGGCGGGATTCTGTGGGGGATTCTCGCCGACCGCCGGGGGCGCCTGACGGTGCTGTTCGGCTCCATTCTCCTCTATTCCCTCGCCAATCTGGCGAACGGGTTTGTGCACACTTTGCCGCAATACGCCATCCTGCGGCTGATTGCCGGTATCGGGCTGGCCGGTGAGCTGGGCGCGGGCATCACGCTCGTGAGCGAAGTTCTGCCGAAGGAAAAACGCGGTTACGGGACGATGATCGTGGCGTCGGTGGGGGTGAGCGGGGCGATGCTGGCGTATTGGGTCGGCGAGCGTTTGGGGTGGCGCAACGCTTATTTCGTGGGCGGCGGACTGGGGCTGGCGCTGCTGCTGCTCCGCATCGGGGTGGCCGAAAGCGGGATGTTCGCCCGCATCGTCGCCACTGAGCACACGGGCGTGCGGCGCGGCGATTTCCTCAGCCTCTTCACTTCCCGTGACCGTTTGGGCCGTTACCTGCGCTGCATCCTGATGGGGGTGCCGCTGTGGTTCGTGGTGGGGATTCTGATTACGCTGGCGCCCGAATTCGGCAAAGCCCTCGGCATCCGCGGGACGGTGACGGGCGGCGAAGGCATCTTCTGGTGCTACTTCGGCTTAGTCTTCGGCGATGTGCTGACGGGCTGGCTCAGTCAGCTCTGGCACTCGCGCAACCGCGTGATGCTCACGTTTTTGGGCCTGACGACGGCGGTGGTCGCCTGTTACCTGACTTTGCTGCGCGGCGCCGATGCTACGATGTTCAATGTGGCGTGCTTCGCCCTTGGAATTTCCTCCGGTTATTGGGCGGTTTTCGTGACGATTGCCGCCGAACAGTTCGGCACTAATCTCCGTGGCACCGTCGCGACAACCGTTCCTAACTTTGTGCGCGGCTCAGTGGTTTTGCTGACGCTCTCTTTCAAAGCCTTGGCCACCCCCTTGGGCGTTTTAAGCGCGGCTGCCTTACTGGGAGCCATCGTACTCGCCGTTGCCGCCTGGGCAGTGGCCACGCTGCCCGAGAGCTACGGGCGCGACCTCGACTTCACCGAATAAAAACGCCGTCGGCGGCAACGTAAGGGAGTTGTTTTCTCGTCTTGCGCCCCGACTTACCATCTCGCCAACGCCCTCAAAGGAAGTTTGCGCTCGTTATCGTCTGTTTTCCCCTCAGAATCAGTTGTTTCCTTCTTTCCCCCTCGTAATGCTGCGATTTCTGCCCACGGCCGCCCGTGTAGCTGGTCCCGCACTAGTGGCGGCCCTGCTGCTCGCTGGCTCGGCTTCCGCCCAGAGTGCTACGCGCCCTAGCCGTCCATCAGGCACCCGGCCTACTACCAATCAACCGGCTGCTCGCCAAGCGGCTGCCCGCCCTGCCGCTATCGGCACTTTCCAGCTTGTTCAATTGAGTGACAAGGTGCAGATGGTTCTGACGACCGATGCCCTGACGGAGATCGAAAAACGGCGTCAGCAGACCACCGAGGTCAGCTGGGCAATCAGCTCTTACGCGCGCGTTCGGATTCTGCCCCGTCAGGTTATCAACGCGCCCGGCTTCCGGCCGCTGACGCCGAATGTTCCGTATTCGGCATCCCGTTAGTATCCATCCCCCATCGCTATTTCGAATTTCTTCGTGACTTCACTACGCGTATTTGCAGCTGGCCTTGGAGCCAGTATGCTACTGGCCGGGACGGCATTCGCTCAAGCTCCCGCCAACGACCTCTGCTCTACGGCGCAGGTTTTGACTAACGGCGCCACGACCCCAGGGACTACTGCCGGCGCCAACGACGACTTGATCGGCCTCGTCGGCTGCCAGTCCGGTAGCCCCCTCGATGTTCACCCCGATGTGTGGTACTCGCTGCGCGCTACCGCCTCGCAGCTCGATTATGTGGTGACCGGTGGTACCGCCACCGCTCCGCTTGAGGTATTCATTTACCAAGGATCGTGCTCCAGAGGACTGCTGCTCGTTGACTATGCCTGCGGAGCGGGTGCTGTAACGGCCCGCGTCGGCGCCCTCACCAACGACTCTACCTATCTCATTTCGGTCGCCTCGCCAAGCACAGCCAGCGCCGGTACCTTCACGGTGCAGGCAACGTTCTCAGCGCCCGCCATTCTGCTCTCGCAGGATTGCAACCAATCAACGATCCTGCTGAACCCAACGACTTTCGCTCAGGGAGTCAGTAATCAGGGTAGCGGCCTCGACCCAAATGAAGTCACTATCTCTAACTCGTGCTGGGGTAACGGCGGAGAGCGCCAATCCAAATGGTTCAAATTCGTAGCGGGTACCTCCGGCAAGTTGGTCTTCAACATTGACCCAAATAACCCGACTGATGACTATGATTGGGGCGTATGGGACGTGTCTTCCGATCCGCAGGGTTGCGGTGGCAAAGGCAACGCTATTGCTTGCAACTGGACTGGCCAAAACGGCGCAACGGGGCTGAGCCTCTGTCCATCGCAAGAACCCGGTTATTTGGGTGGTAATCAGTTCGACAACACAACCACCATCCAGACTGGTGCTTTAGCACCTATCGACATTGTTGCAGGTCGGGTTTACGCCCTTCTCGTCGACAACTACTCGACTTCTAACTCCGGCTTTACGCTGCGGTTGGGTGGTGCTTGCCCGAACCTGCCCAATATCGCCCGGATCGGTATCGACGCGGAGTTCATCTCGACGAAGTCAGACTGCAACTCGGTGGTGTTCTACAAGAGCGACTTCCTGACTTCCGGCGCCAACAACGGCGTTCGCAGCTACCTGTGGAACTTCGGCGACGGTGCCACCAGCACCAGCCCAACGCCGATTCACCAATACGAAGGCTCGCCAACGGGCACGCGCAGCTACACGGCAACGTTGCAGATCATTGACCGCCTCGGCAACCGTATCACGTATACGGCACCGGTGTTAGTAGACCAAACCCCGCAAGCGGAGATCACGACCGTCGAGCCCGGCCCATTCTACTACGGCGACTCGGTTACGCTGCGCGCCTCCGGCGGCCAGAGCTACCAGTGGCTGCCGGTCGACGGCTTGGCCGCTACCACTGATTCGCTCGTCCGCGTGGCGCCGCTTACCGAAGAGTCGAGCTACACGCTCGTGGCCAAGCGCGGCGAATGCCTCGATACGGTCACGTTCCTGCTGAAAATCCTGCCGTTGCCCGTCTACAACATCATCACGCCGAACGGCGACGGTAAGAACGAAACGTTCTCGGCCCGCGTCACGGCTCTGCCGATTGATGTGCAGATTTACACCCGCTGGGGCCGTAAAGTCTACGACAAGAAAGACTACAAGCAGGACTGGAACGGCGATGACCTCGCCGCCGGCACCTACTACTACCACATCAAAGCCACCGACGGCAAGACGTGGAGAGGCTGGGTCGAAATCGTTCGATAACGACTTGAGAACCCGTTTTCAATCTTAAAAAAGGGCTGCCTGCGGGTAGCCCTTTTTTGTTGCCTGATGACCGACTGCAACCCGCCGGAACCAGCCCCCGCTGAACACATAGCGGCGCGGGGTGTTCTTTTGCAGTCGAGTCTGAGTTATTTTCGATCATCGCCCGTTTTCCCTCTCTTCCATTGATGCGCTTTTCCATCCTCGCCGCCGCCGTGCTGACGGCCGCTTCCCTGACCGCCCACGCCCAAGAGGGCAAGCGGCCGGAATTTCCGAAGCTCGATAAAAGCCCGCTCGACGCGACGTGGCTCCCGCGCGACTCGCCTTTCCGGGAGAAGCCGACCGACCCGACGCCTGTGGCGCGTGTGCTTTACAGCCGTCCGCAGAAGAACGGGCGAGCCAAGCTGTTCGGCCCGGATACGTCGTACGTCGTGCCGTTCGGCCAAGTGTGGCGGACGGGCGCGAACGAGAGCGTCGAGCTGCGCGTCTACAAGCCGCTGACCATCGGCGGCAAGAAGCTGGCCGTGGGGAGCTACGCGCTTTACACCATCCCCGGCGAGAAGGAATGGACGGTGATCGTCTCGAATGATACCGACCGGTGGGGTGCTTACGCCTACGATCAGAAGAAGGACGTCGTGCGCATCAAGGCGCCGGTGCTGAAACCAGCGGAAGCCGTGGAAGCATTTTCCATCGTCTTCCGCGAGGAAGCCGCCGGTAAGGCCACAATGCGGATCGTGTGGGATACCACCGAGGTGGACGTGCCCGTGACGTACTAGAGCATTCGTTCTTCTTCCTACGACGGACGAAACCAAGAGGCCGGGGCTAACGCTCCGGCCTTTTTCGTGGGCGCTCGTGGGCACTATGTTCTGAATGACCGACTCCTCAGAACCGCCACCGCAGTCCGGCGCTGGCGCTGATCCAGCCGTTGGTGCGGGTGTTGGCGTTGCCGGCGTTGGCGAAGATGCCGATGCCGGTAGCCGCTAAGCTTGAATCGAGCGAGCCGTTGGCAGAGTCGAGATGGTCCGTGACGAGGACGTTCAGGACTGGCCCGGCGACTAACCGGATGCGACGCTTCTTGCCAACTCCCCAACCCACCTGCGGCCGGAGCTGGACGTGCATATTCAGCCCCTCCCACATTCCCCACGCCCGGTCCTTCTCCCGAAACTGCACCACTTGCCCGTCGATGCTGAAGCTCATTCGCTGGCGGGCGGCCAGCTCGCTCCCGATCCCATAGCCTAGGCCCCACCGGGCGGGGTTCGTGAAGCCGCCCGCCGATACGGCCGTGAAGTAGGTGTAAAAACTCGCCGAGCCACCGAGCTTGAGCGTGAGGGCCAAGGGCCAATTACTTTCCGTGGAAAGCTCCAGCGCGTGGTAACCGCGCCGCACGAAGTTGAGCGGCGCGAGACTGACGCCCGCCACCGTATCGGCGATGTTGAGCAGCCCGGCGATCTGCACGCCCTTCACCCGGCCAGCCACGTTCAGCAGGCCCGCCACTTGCGCGCCCCGCAGCCCCCGCGGCGCGCTGTTGAGCAACCCGGCGAACTGCACTAGCGGATCAACCGCCTGATCGGGCTTTTCGAGGCCCGGTGCGGAGCGTGTGTGGGCGATATTGATTAACCCCGCGCTTTGCCACCCCGCCGAAGCCCCCCGCGAGATGTTGATCAGCCCGGCACTTTGAACGCCTTCCAAGCCGCCCCGCGCGGTGTTGATAACGCCCGCGATTTGGGCGCCCAGCACCCGCCCCCCAGCGCTATTGACGATGCCGCCGAGCTGAAGCCCAATGACAGAATCGCGGACGTAGTTCATACCGCCCCCTACTTCCACCCCGCGCACCCCGGCGGCGTAACCCATCACCAGATTGAGTGATATTTTATTGACCGTCTGACCATTCGCCCGGCCGTTGGTGCTCAGCGGCGGAATCAGCGAGAGCTGCACGCCCCGCTGCCGCCAAACCGATGCCGACGGCGTGACGGCCATCGCGCGCGGGGCGTGCTGCGTGAGGGAGTCAAGCGTAGGCGCGGCCAACCCGACGATGCGCGACGAGAGCAGCCCAACGCCAGTACCCACTTTCTGCGCCGTGCGCGTCGCTAGCTCGCTCACTTTCCGCGCCGCAGCCGCTGCGTTCTCCGTAAGAGCCGAGGCGCTAGGAGAAGTCTTCCGAGTTGCTGAGCGGGTGTTGATGACGGCCGTATCGCCCGAAGAACCCGCCATCGGCACCGAGGCGACGGCTTCATCAGCAGAAATCTGACGGGAAGTTTCTTCGGAAACAGTGACACTCTCGTGAGTAGTGGCAACGGTGGAACTGGCCGGTGATGTGGCCGACACGGGCGTTACGCGGGCGGACGCCGACTTGCCAGCCCCCGAAGCACCTACAAGCCGGGCGCGGGCAGCGGTAGACGAATGAGCGCCCGGCAGCGTTTGGCGGACCGACCGGCTCGTGCCCGTGGCGGCGCTTGCTCCTGATTTCGCCACTGATGCGGTGGAAGAAGCAGCACCGCCACGCGCCACCGGCTGCGCCCGACCGGGGCGCCGCTCAACCAGTCCGGCCGCTGGGGGGCGCTCATCGCGGCGCCACAGAACCACTTGGCCCGCCAACACGCCATATTTAATTGGCTGATCTTGAAGAACAACGGCCAGCACTTCCGCCACCGACTGTTGCCGCACGGCGGGCACGCGCACCATCACATCGAGCGGCAGCCGGGTAGGGCTGTACGAAAGCGCGACACCGCCTTGCCGGGCTATCTCGCGCAAGACCATTCCGAGGGGCGCTTGCAGGGCGGGCATCGTGATGCGCCGCGCGAGCGGGTCGGCGGAGGGTTTGGGGGAAGTCTTGGCGGCGGATTGGCCATCGCCGGGGGGCGGAGGCGGGGCAGCCGACGCCACGGCGCCACTACTCGCTACCAGCAGGCCGAAACCTGCGACCCAGCCGACGCCGTACGTCTTCATTCGCTGCCCCGGCCGATTACCCACGTACTGTCGGGGCGGTGCGTGAGGGTGGCACCGGCCGCCAGACTCACCACCCGCAGCACCACCACCGGCCGCGCCGCCTGGAACGTGCCCGTAAAACGCTGCCGCGCCAACGCCGAATCGATCACCACGACGTGCGTGCCGCCAAAAGTGCGCTCCAGCCGAAGCGCCACTTCGGCGACGGGAGTTTCCTCGAACACCAAATCAACTTCCGCCGGACCGCTTTGACGGGCGGCATCGGCCGAAGCGGCGGCAGCGGCGGCGGGCGCCATTGCCACGGCAACGGGCCGTTGCGCCGCTCCTGATTCGGCCGGAATCGCGGTGCGGAGCAGCCAACCGGCGCCCGCGCCCGCTACCAGTAATGCTGCCACCTTCCCCCAACCCGCCATTCCCGCAGCGCCCGGCAAGCTCAGCGGAGCGGCGGGCGGCGGCGGGGCGGGAGAACTCGGAGGTGCGGACGGCCCCGAGGACGGCGCGTTTGGCGGCGCACTTGGCGGTGGTGGCCCCATTACCTGCGCCTCGAATCGCTGCCAAGCGTTTGCAGTATCAGCGGCGGTAAAAACGGGTGTAGCAGTGCTGGTGGCCGACGCGGTTTCAGCCCAAACGCCGCTCAACTGCCGCCACATCGCCGCATTATCCGGCGAGGCCGCTGCCCACGCGCGCACCACGGCGGCCTCGGCGGGCGTGGCTTCTCCGGCGAGCTGACGAGCTAGCAAATCCCAAGGCGTCGAAGCGGCGTCAGCAGACATGGAAACAGGTTCGAAGGATGACAGAAAAGTGTGAACAGCCGCCGAGCGGCGTTCGGCAGGACGATTCTACGCACGGCGGCGCGAATCCGCGCGCAGTAGTTATCCCTTCGATACCTACATCCGCTAAAACCCCTACGCCGACCGAATCTTTTTTCCCCCGGTCAGCGCGTCCGCCCCTGCGTCGCCGCGCTTTTGGTTCTCCAGACATCCGCATCATCCCCAAAACCAAAGCATCAGCCCCAGCGAATACAGGTTTTTGAGAACGTTGCCGAGCTGCTGCCGCATAATCCGCAGGGCTTTCCCCATCTGATTCTCAACGGTTTTGGGGGAGATTTCGAGGGCTTCGGCAATCTCCTTGTAACTCAATTCTTCAAACCGACTCAGCTCAAATACCCGGCGACATTCAGTAGGCAGGTGCGTGAGGGCGGCGGCGACGGCGGCGGCGGTCTCACGGTGGTGCAGGTCGGCGAGGGTATCGGCGAGGGGAGCAGCAGGTTCGGCGGTGCCTTCGGGCAGGGCGTCTTCCAGCGACACCGAGCGAGCGGCGCGCTCCTGATGCCGCAGCGCCGCATTCAGCGCCGCCCGATGCAGGTACGCCCGCCACGTAGTGCTGATTTCGATGCTATGACGGTTGTGCCAAACCCGCGCCAGCACGTCCTGCACGAGGTCCTGGGCGGTATCACGGTCGCGCACGACCCTCGCGACGGCCGTCGCCAACGGGGCGTAGTATCCTTGGAAAAGCGCTTCCATCCACGCCCGCTCCTGCCCGTCGGCCCAAAGCTGGGCCAACCGAAGTTCCAGCGCAGACGCCGGAGCAGAATCAGGGATTTGAGGCGTCATCGAAGGCCCGGCCGCGCCAACAGGCGCCTTCGGATGCACCAAAGTTGCGACGAGCGACGGGGTAGCGACAAACATAGCGCGCCAAACGGGTCAGAATTGATAGCCTAACCGTATAGAGGCCGTTGGGCGGACGGGGGTTGCCGGGGGCGTGGGACTGTTCCCGCCCGATTGGGGGCGTAGCCCGCGTAGCCCGCGTAGCCCGCGTAGCCCGCGTAGCCCGCGTAGCCCGCGTAGCCCGCGGGGCCCCCGAGGCCCCCGTCGCCCGCGGAGCCCCCCAGCCCCGC
>JANNMJ010000208.1:0-17168 GCA_031397815.1 Hymenobacteraceae bacterium | reverse complement strand
TTCGGTTGATTCAGAAGACTATGTTGTTTCTGATATTTGATCGGAAAAAGTGGCTCTAGAGCTTGCAAATGCACTAGCCAAGCGAGCAGAAGAGTGTGCCTTATATTCGGCTTTGCACTTGTGTATAAGCCATAGGGCTCTGCCCCGTGCGGGCTATTCGCGGGACTCTGGCCCGCCAACCCAATCGGCGCACCTTGGTGGCCATCTCTGGGACAGAGATGGCGTTGAGTCGCTGTCCTATCGCACCGTCTCTGGGACAGAGCCAGCTACATCGGAGATAGCGTTGATGCGCCTATTGACGCCATCTCTGAGACAGAGCTGGCCACGTGAACCTTTGCTATTTGCGTGGAAAGGAAGCGAAGTACTCCAAATGAGCTTTACGCTAGAAAGCCGGGGGATTTTCAAAAAAAACTATCCCCGACAAGCTCGCTGAGAAAACTTAACTGCGTTTACTGATGAACGGGGCAAAAAGCGAATCGCCCATCTGACTCAGTCAGATGGGCGATTCGCTTTTTACGGAAGAAGATGGTAAGTTGCCGACGGCACCTTACATCTCGTTCATGTTCTTGATGATCTCGTTGCCGAACTCGCTGGTTTTGAGCAGCGTGGCGCCTTCCATCTGGCGTTCGAAGTCGTACGTCACGCGCTTGTTGGCGATGGCGGCTTCGAGGCCTTTGACGATCAGGTCGGCGGCTTCTTTCCAGCCGATGTACTCGAGCATCATCACCCCCGACAGGATCACTGAACCGGGGTTCACTTTATCCAGGCCAGCGTATTTCGGCGCGGTGCCGTGCGTGGCTTCGAAAATGGCGTGGCCCGTCAGGTAGTTGATGTTGGCGCCCGGCGCGATGCCGATCCCGCCGACGATAGCCGCGAGGGCATCGGAGATGTAGTCGCCGTTGAGGTTCGGGGTGGCTACAACCGAGTAATCGGCCGGACGAAGCAGGATTTGCTGCAGGAAGGCATCCGCGATGGAATCCTTGATGATCAGCTTACCGGCCGCCGCTGCGGCTTTCATTGTGGCCTCAGCCGCTGATACGCCCATGTTAGCGGCGATCTTGTCGTACTGAACCCACGTGAACACTTTGCCGCCGAATTCCTTCTCGGCCACATCATAACCCCACGTCTTGAAGGCGCCTTCGGTGAACTTCATGATGTTGCCCTTGTGGACAATCGTCACGGAAGGCTTCTTGTGCTCCAGCGCGTACTTGATAGCCGAGCGCACCAACCGCTCGGTACCTTCTTTCGAGATCGGCTTTACACCGAACGAAGACGACTCCGGGAAGCGGATTTTCTTGACGCCCATCTCATCTTGCAGGAATTCGAGCATCTTTTGAGCTTGCGCGGTGCCGCTCATGTACTCGATTCCGGCGTAGATATCCTCCGTGTTCTCGCGGAAGATGACCATATCGGTCAGCTCGGGGTGCTTGACGGGGGAAGGCACGCCTTCGAACCACCGCACAGGCCGCACGCAGGCGTAAAGGTCAAGCTCCTGCCGTAGCGCTACGTTCAGCGAGCGGATACCGCCGCCGACGGGCGTCGTCAGGGGGCCTTTGATGCCGACGAGGTAATCGCGGAAGGCTTGGAGCGTTTCGGCGGGCAGCCAGTTGGAAACCTGACGGTTGGCTTTTTCGCCAGCCAGCACTTCTTTCCACTGAATCTGGCGGTCGCCGCCATAGGCTTTCTCCACGGCAGCGTCGAAAACGCGCTGCGATGCGGCCCAAATGTCCGGACCGGTGCCGTCGCCTTCGATGAAGGGGATGATGGGGTGTTTCGGAACCGACAGCTTGCCTTTGGCAATCGTGATCTTGTTGGCAGCCATTGTTATAGGCGAACGGTAAAGGGTGGGCGGGTAAATGGGGGGGCGGTGGCGTAGCGGGTTAGCACCGTACCGGTGGGGGGGAGAAGCTGGAGGGGTGCCGGTAGCACTCAGCCGGCATCAATACCCAAAAAGCTCAGCAGTAGACAGCTCCTTGACGGTGCCGTACTTGGCTAGCTCCTTGAAATTGAGGCGCTTTTTCGAGCCAAGTACTAGTACGACCTGCGGCTTTTGCCGGACGTTCTGCTGTTGGAAGCGTTTCAAGTCGTCGAAGCTGAGGGTACCGGCTTGTTGGTAGATGTCCTTGCGGATGTCGTAGTCCAGACCGAGCCGGCGGGCCGATTCGTAGGAATACAGGATGTTTTCACGCGTGACGCGGTCGGCGGCGATGTTAGAGCGAATGGCCGATTTCGCGTTGCTGAAGTTGGCTTCCGCGAGGGGCATATCGTTGAGCAAGGCTTCCATTCCGGCCATCGCTTCGGGGAGCTTATCGGCTTGGGCGCCGATGTAGCTTTGGATGTAGTTCGAGCGACCGATCTTCCGGGCGTTGCTGTAGTTCGAGTACGTCGAGTAAGCCAGCGCTTTCGATTCGCGCAGCTCTTGGAAGACGATAGAACCCATTCCGCCGCCGAAGTACTCGTTGTAAACGGCGATGGTCGGAACGAGCGCTTTATCGTAGGGTTGCGCGCGGGTCAGGAACACGAGCTCGGCTTGCACCATATCGTAGTCGGCCCAGTAGACGGTCGGCTTCGCGATGTCGCGCTCGGCAAACTCTTTCGTAGTCGGCGCGGGCGTCAGGGCCGGTGCGCCAACGCGCACGCCGTCGAGCGCCGTCGCGAGGGTAGCGGCTGGCCGTGGGCCGTAGTAGAACACGCGGTGCTGCGTACCCACCAGCTTCCGAACATCCGCCAGCAGCGTAGCCGGTTTCAGCGCCTTCAGCGCTTTCTCCCCGACAATGTTCGTGAACGGGTTTTGGGCGCCGTACTTGGCGTAACTCACCATCGCCGCTTGCAGAATCAGGCGCTTGTTGCGCTTCTGGTCGGCGCGGTCTTTCAAGACACCCGCGACGAGGTCTTTCAGGGCTTTCTCGTCGGCGCGGGGCGTGCGGAGAAAGTGCTCAAAAAGCGCCACGCCCTGCTCGAAGGTTTCGTCGGGACCGGTGAGGGTGAGGCGGGTTTGGTCGTTCCCGGCGCTCACATCGAACGCGCAGCCGAGCTTGTAGAACTCCTGTTGCAGCTCCGCGGCAGTGTGCTTGTCGTCGCCGAGGAATTTGAGGTAATCGAGCGCCATTCCGAGCTGCGGATTGGTGTCGGTACCGGTTTCGAAGACGTAACCAAGCGAGAAGAGCTTGTTTTCGGTGTTGCGGGTGGCGAGAATCTCGGCGCCGCTTTCTAGCTTGCTGCGCTCTATTTCCTTGTTGTAATCGACGAACGAGGGCTGAATCTCAGGAGCGGTTTCGCCCATGATCTTGGCGGCGAAGGTGCTCTGCGCTTCCCGGTTCACGGGCACCGGCGTGATGCTGGGCTTCGTGACTTTCAGGGCGTTCTTGTCGTCGCCGGTGCGCTTGTAAACGATAGCGTAACCGTTGCCGAAGTAGCGGTTGGCGGCGTCCATCACCTGCTGCTTGGTAATGGTCGCGAAACGGTCGTTCTCGCTCACGAAATCATTCCACGATTCGCGGGCGATGAAGGCGTTGTACATCGCCGAGGCGCGGCCCGTGTTGCTCTGATACGCTTTTTGGCGGCTCAGGCGCTCGTTCGTCACGATGGCGGGCATCAGCCAATCGGGGAAATCCCCCTTCTTGACTTTGGCAATCTCGCCGAGCAGCAGGTCGCGCGCCTGTTCCATCGTTTGGCCGGAGCGCAGGCTCGCGCTCAGGTATTCGATGCTGTAATCGTTCGCGGTGATCGTCGAGGCGCCGGCGCTCAAGACTTTCTGCTGCTGATTCAGGTTCAAATCGATCAAGCCCGCCTGACCATTGGCGAGAATCCGGTCGATCATCCGCAGCGCGAGGGCATCCGGGTGAAGCTGACCGGGGAGGCGGAAGCCCATCAAAAGGCTTTCGGCTTCTGGACCGAAGACGGTTTTTTCGATGGGCGCCGTGAGCGGGGCTTCCTGCGGAGCGGTGTAGGCGGGCAGCGCCGGGCTAGGTTTCCAGGAGCCGAATTGCTGATCGATGATCTTGATCGTTTGATCAAAATCGAGGTCGCCGCTCATCGTGATGGCCACGTTGTTCGGCACGTAATAGGCGTTGAAGTACTTCTTGATCTCGGTGATCGAAGGGTTCTTCAGGTGCTCAATGGTGCCGATGGTGGTTTGCGTGCCGTACTCGTGCTTCTGGAAGAGCGCCGTAAGTAGGGCTTCAAACTGCTTGTTACCGTCGGAGTCGAGGCCGCGATTCTTCTCTTCGTAAACCGCTTCCAGCTCGGTATGGAACAGACGCGGAACCAGCTCACGAAAGCGCTCGGATTGGATTTCCGCCCACCGCTGCACTTCGTTCGCCGGAATATCTTCCTGATAAACCGTTTCTTCGAGCCACGTATGGGCGTTGGTGCCACGCGCGCCGATGGTGCCCATCAGCTTATCATACTCGTTCGCGACGGCGTATTTCGCCGCTACACCGCTAATCGAGTCAATCTGATGATAGAGACGGGTGCGTTCGCCAGCGTCGGTCTTGGTGCGGTAGACGTTGTAGAGGGCTTCGATCTTATCAAGCTCGGCCTGCTCTTTCGTCCAGTCCTGGGTGCCCATCCGGCTGGTGCCCTTGAACACCATGTGCTCCAAGTAGTGCGCCAAGCCGGTTGCGGTGTGCGGGTCGTTCTTGGACCCTGCCCGAACGGCTATGTAGGTCTGGATGCGTGGCGCGTTCTTGTAATCCGACAGGTACACCGTCAGCCCGTTGTCGAGCGTATAGATGCGCGTGTGGAGCGGATCGCCCGCAACTTCCTGGAATTTGTATTGTTTGGGCGCGTTAGGCGCGGCTGACGGAGGCGTAGCAGCGGCTGGAGCCGAGACGGGCGCGGCCGCCTGTTGGGGCGCGCGGCAATACGTCAGGGTCAAAACCGAGGCGACGACTGCCAGCGCAAGGGGTTTGTTCATAAAGGCCACCGAATCAGGGGGCCAAAGGTACAAGTTAGGGTAGGTAAAATGAAAACAAATTTCGGGCGTAGCTTCCGGCGGGGTCGGTAGGTGACTAGTAGGGTCTTATGCGGGCAGTGGCGGGCAGTGGCGGGCACGGTGGTCGGCCTAAAAATTCGGCTCCAGATGCAGCCGGTCGCGTAGCTATTGTAGCACGGGGTGCTTTTCGGTGAGGTAGGCGCGCTTTTCGGAGTCGGTGTAGAGGCGGCGCTCTTGCGGCTGATGCGTAATGGAGGCCGACACAGTGATGCGGCCGTCCTCGCCGGGCGCCTCTGCCGTGACGAAAGCCAGCCGCGCACCATCAACCTCTGGATTCTGGATTGTAGCCGACAACCTCCGGAAAGGCGCCGCCACAAACGCCGTCCGGATCGCCACCGAGATGGTGCGGCGCGGGCTGGTTAGCGCCTGATTTCGGCGTCGCTTCGTTCTGAGCTGTTAGGCAAATCACACTGTAGGAAGTTTTTAGTAGCGAGGGCGGGCACAAGGCCTGCTCCTGCGAAGGTCGGGCGTGGGGGAGAGGGAAGAGGATGAGTGCGCGCAGCATTACCACCGCGATAAGGGGGCTGCGGCTCAGCCACGATCAGGCTTGCCCGATGCTACCTGCTTTCTGCTAATCCATTTGGCTCTTTCCTAAGAACCACGGGCAGAATTTTGCCCATGTATGTCAATTGACCCTCTTGGACTAGTGATATTTTTACTAGATTACCGCACAGTGAAGTTAACCTAATTTATATCTTGTTTAAATAACAAATTTCCTACCTAACCTCGCGAAGCGACTGATGCAGTTCGTTAGGCTTTTTATGTCGTTCGGTAGCGATTGTTTGTCGTTCGTCGGCAAAAGGGTTTATATTGATAGGGGGCATACACGGGAGATGAATTGGTGGTTGTTCTGACGTTTACAACCAAAATTCTGCTTTTTGCGACAAAATACCTTGCCTATCTCCCGGTAGGGTGCCATTTGGGCGTACCTTGACCCACAGGGTCTCCATTAAAAAACAGACCTACTGCGATGTTCGTCCAAGCCCGTGTTGATTACATCGGTTGTTCACCTTCATTTCGGACTCTATGAGCCAACCCTTACTCCAGCAACATTTCCCTTTTCTACCTACTCCACAGCCACTGAAAAGCGGCGCGGGAGAAGACTGTCAACTGGGAAAATTCCTGTTTCGGGTGCTGATGCTCCTGACCGCAGGTCTATTGGGCATCGCCTCGCCGGCGCTTGCGCAAACCATTTCGGGGCGCGTCTTTGAAGATGCGAACTACGGCGGCGGCGCCGGCCGTGCGTGGCCGGGAGCCGGAAGCGGCTTCAGCGGGCGCGATAACGCCCGCGTTGAGCTGTACAACTTCACCACCAACGCAAACGGCACTTTCGTGACGTCTACCCTCACGGCGGGCGGCGGGCTTTACTCGTTCACCGGGGCCAACGTGGTGAACGGCAACAGCTATCGGGTTCGGGTGGTGAACAGCACCGTCACGAGCGCCCGGCCGGGCTACATCGCCGGTCTGCTGCCGGTAAGCACGTATTCTGGTATTGATGCGAACGCCGGGAACCGCGTGGGCGGGCTTACGCCTAACCTGCTCGATGCGGCGAACGGAGCTACCAACTTTAACGCGCTTTTTACGGCTACGCGCGGCCCGGCTGCCGCTTCCGCGCCGTTTAACGCTACCGCCGGAACCGTTGCGAACGTGGATTTCGGCTTCAACTTCGATATCGTTTCTACGACCCGAAACGACGGCCAAGGCTCGCTGCGCCAGTTCATCCTCAACTCCAATGCGCTCACGAACGCCGGGTTGGCGCAAGTGGGGCAAACGGCAGGGGAGGAAGTTACCATCTATATGGTGTCTGACGGTGCGGCGCACCCCGGATTGATCGTCAGCACGAGCGGTGGGCCTGCCTCGCAGCTGACGGCTGGTGTCGTGCAGCACAGCTACACGGATGCTAACGGCTTGCTGCCCACAATTGCCGACGCGAATACTGTCATCGACGGCACGACGCAGACGACCAACGTCGGCAACTCGAACGTCGGGATTACGACGGTCGGGCCGACGCTGGGTAAGTTTCTGGGTTCGGCGGCGAACACGTCGGTCGGGACCGGCGCTGACGGTATTCTCGGAACCGTTGATGATTATGAGCTGCCCGGCACGGATGCGCCGGAAGTACTCATTCAAGGACCGGGCAATGCCGACAACATCGGCATGAACTACGGCTTCGCAGTGAACGCGAGCAACGTTGAAATTCGGGGCTTTATCCTTCGGCGCCTCAGCTCGTACGGCGTGGTGATTCTGCCGACGAACACCGCATCGGGGCTTTTGATCGAGAACAACGTTTTCGGCTCCAATAACACTACTACGTTAGGAACCCCGACGGGTACCAACCGCATCAACCAGGGCGTGGCGCTGCTGGGGCGCGGCACGGGGATTACCATCCGCAACAACATCTTCTCGGTGACGCGCCGGGCGGCCGTCGTGATTGACGGCGACGACCAGAACAACCCGCTCACGTCGGTCTTGATTGATGCCAACGAGATGCGGCTGGTAGGCGCGGTGGGCGGCGCCGGGGGCGCTATTACGGCCACCAACCAGTTCTCGGCCCTCACCGTGCGCCGCAACTTAGTGGGCGTGACGGCGGGTGGCACGTACGACGGCCTGAGCCTCATCTTCACGAACCCGAACGTCGGTAACTCGGGCGCTGGCGCTACGTCGGTGCTCGAAAACTCGTTTCTCGGCCTCACGAACAACGGGATTCAGCTGACGGAAACCGTCGCGAATGCCGCGCAGAACAAGCAGGGCGCCATCACCAGCAACGTGATTACGACGAGCGCCGTCGACGGTGTGCGGCACGCGGCCGGGACGGGCAGCTTCACGTTCTCGCGCAACTCGATTACGGCGAACACGGGCCTCGGGATCAATCTGGTCGGGGGCGCTGGGGTCGATTTGAACGACAGCGGCGACGGCGACACTGGTCCGAACGCCCTCTTCAACTACCCGATCATTACGAGTGCGAAAATCATCGGCGCCAATCTGGAGCTGATTGGCTTCTCGCGCTCCAACACGGTCATCGAGATCTTCAAAAACACCACCCCTGACGGCACCAGCTTCGGCGAAGGCCAGACGTACGTCACCACAGTCACGGAAGCCATCTCTGACCTCGACGGCACCGTCGGCACGTATGGCCCGGCCGCCATCAACGGGATTCTGCAAGGCTCCGACAACACGAACGGTTTCCGGTTCCTGATTCCGCTGCCGGGCGGTATTGCCGCCGGGGATAACCTGAGCGCTACGGGCACGTTTGCGGGCTCTAACTCGACTTCCGAGTTCAGCGGGCAGGTGCAGGTGGTTTTGGGGCTGCAAGTGCAGGGGACGGTTTTTGAAGATGTGAACTTCGGCGGCGGCGTTGGTCGGACGTACACGGCGGCCAACACCAGCGCCACCACGTCGGGCTTCGCGACGGGTGTGATTCGCCGCGCGAACGCGCTCGTGGAGCGGTATTCCAACACGGGCATCCTGATTGATACGGCGCGGACGAACGCCAACGGCCTCTACACCTTCAATGGCGTATCGTCGGGGACGTACACGCTGCGCGTGGTGAACAGCTCCGTTACCAGCGCCCGCGCGGGCTACGTGGCGGGCTTGCTGCCGGTCCAGACGTTCGTGAATGGCGCTACTGACCGCGTGGGCGGGGAAGCGCCGCAGCTCGAAGATGCCGGGGCGAACAACCCGGCCGCGCCCGTCACGCTCGCAAGCCTAACGACTGGCACTACTACTCCGCAGTCGATCACGAGCGTGACCGTAGCGGCAGTCAATCTGACGGGCATCGATTTCGGTTTCAACTTCGACCTCGTCGTCAGCACCCGTAATGCGGGGCAAGGCTCGCTGCGGCAGTTCATCACGAACGCCAACGCCCTCGGCAACGAGACGTTGCTGGTGCAGAGCGGCTCGGTGCGGTCGGCACTGAACGGTGCGACGACGCCCCTGACGACGTTGCGCGAGGCGAGCATCTTTATGATTCCGAACGGCACGGCTCAGGCTGGGCTGCGCGTCGGGCTGGTGAACCAGCTCAACGGCTCCGGCGTGGCGGTGATTACGCTGGCCTCGGCTCTGCCGCAGGTCACGGGTACGGGCACGCATATCGATGGCCGCTCGCAGTCGTTCAACCTCAATAACCCGAACAACCTTACGCTCCGCGCTGCCACTACGGCCGGAACGAGCGCCACCGCCGTTTCGGCGTTCAACGGCCTGGAGGTGCAGCTGGTCGGGAACAGCGCCATTACCAACGGCCTCGACCTGACCGCCACCGCCACCAATGCGCGCGTGGCCGGTCTGGCAATGTACGGTTTCGGCTCGGCCGGTACGGGGAATGATATTCTGTCGAATGCCGCTACGGCGCAAATCACGCAGAACGTCATCGGCACGACGGCTGCCAGCTTCACCGACCCCGGCGCGGGGCGCTCCGGCGGTACGCACGTTCAGATTGCGGCCGGTTCGGCCGTGCAAGTCACCCAAAACCTGATCGGCTTCGGCGTCGGAACGGGGCTGATCAGCGTGCCCACCAGCGTGACCATCACGGGCAACGAGGTGCGCGGCAACGGCACTTTCGCCGTGACCGGGCAAGACGGGATCGAGGCGCGCGGACTGGGTACGTCGGTCACGGGCAACATCGTGGCCGATAACGGTGGCGTCGGGATCGAGCTGAACCTGAGCACCGGCGCCAGCAGCATCAACAACAACACCATCAGCGGCAACGGCCGCGGGGCGGTCGAGACGCCGGGCATCCGGGTGGGCGGTGCGAACAACATCATCAACCAAAACATCATCAACGGCAACTACGGGGCTGGGGTGATGGTGATTTCGACGGCCGCGACGAACCGCATCAGCCAAAACTCGATCTTCAATAACGGGACGGTTTTGAGCCTGAGCGGCGGCGCTGCTACCGGGCAGCTCGGGATCGACCTGCTGTCAGGGGCCGACAACCAAGCCACCGGCTCCGGTTCGTTCGTGACCATCAACGACGCCGCCGACGCCGATGGCGGCGGCAACGGCCTGCTCAACTTCCCGCTCCTCTCGACGGTCAGCGTGAGCAGCGGGAGCTTGATCGTGACGGGGTTCGCGCAGCCGGGTATGACGGTCGAATTCTACATTCCGTCCGTTGACCCGTCGGGTTTTGGGGAAGGCGAAACCTTCCTCGCTACCCGCGTCGAAGGCCTCGGGGCGGATGATACTGACGGCGGCACCGGCACCTACGGCCCGGGCGCCATCAACGGCAAGCTGCAAGGCACCGAAACGACGAACCGCTTCTCGTTCACGCTGCCGTTCTCGGCGCTGACCGTGGCGCAGCAAAACGCCATCATCGCGGGGGGCTTGACGGCTACCGGGACGCTCAGCAATGCGACGTCGGAATTCAGCGGGATCGTCAACCTGATCAGCATTCTGGGGACGGTGTTCGAGGATGTGAACTACGGCGGCGGCGCCGGACGTGACTTCGCGACCGCGAACACGTCGGCCGTCGGGTCGGGCTTCACGACGGGCGTCATCGGACGGCCGAACGCCCGCGTCGAGCTGTACGACGCTACTGGCACCTTCGCGCAGGCTACTACTACGGATGCCACCGGCGCGTACGCCATCCCCGGCGTGGGCGCGGGCAATTACACGGTACGCGTGGTGAACAACACCGTCACGAGTGCCCGGCCGGGCAGCGTGGTGGGCTTGGTGCCGGTGCAGACGTACGTGGTGCGCGGCGGCGCCGGTGACGTGAACCGCGTAGGCGGCGAGGCACCGGAAAAAGTCGATGCCCCCAGCTCCGGCGCTGCACCGACTACGCTGGTCGAGATCGTCGGGCTGAACCCGAGCGGCGGCGACAACACTGCCTTCGTCGACTTGGTAGCCATCAGCGGCGCCCCGACGGCGATACTCAACGAATCATTCGAAACGCCGAGCCAGGGCGGCGGCTTCTCTTATAACACCAGCGGCGGCTCGTGGACGTTCACGGGTTTCGCCGGGATTGCCGCGAACGGTTCCGGCTTCGGCCCGCCCGCCCCTCCCGGCGGCTCACAGGTGGGTTTCGTGCAGATGACCGGCAGCGCCTCGCAGACTATCAGTCTGCCGCCCGGCTCGTACACGATCTCGATGCGCGTGGCCCAGCGGAACTGTTGCGGAGCGAACAACCAGCAGCTCGATATTCGCATCAATGGCGTGTCGGTGGGCACTATTCAGCCACTCAACAACGGGGCTTACGCCACGTTCACGTCTAGCTCGTTCATCATTTCGGCTCCCGCGCCGGTGACGTTGGCGGCCCTCAACACGGCCACTACCATCGCGCAGAGCCAGGCCACCGTGACGGTGGGCGGCGCCACGGTGAGCGCTGTTGATTTCGGCTACTCGTTCGATGTCATCACCAATACCCTGAACACGGGGCAAGGCTCGCTGCGGCAGTTCCTCACGAACGCCAACACGCTCACGAACGCTAACCTGGCGCAAGTCGGGCAGACGGCCGGGCGCGAGACGACGATCTTCATGATTCCGAGCGGCGCGGCCGTGCCGGGGCTGCGGGCCGGGCTGGTCAACCAGCTCACCGGGGCAGCGGGCGATGCGCGCGCCGTCATCGCGCTTCCTGCGAGTGGGGCGGCGCTGATTCTGACCGATCAGGGCACCACCATCGACGGCGGCACCCAAACAACGACCGTCGGCAATACCAACACCGGCACGCTCGGCACGACGGATGCCGTCGGGGTGGATGCGCTGCCGGTGACGCCCGTGGCGCAGCCAGAGATTGAAATCTCGGGGAATACCGGCGTGGGCAACGTGATGCAATTGAGCGGCGCCAACGCCACGGTGCGCAACATGGCGGTGCGCGGCGGCACGCAGTCCATCGGTATCACGGGGACGGGGTATTTGCTTGAAAACAACGTCCTCGGCTCCAGCGCGATTGCCCACCAGTGGGAGAACGACGCGACCGTCTCGACGAACTTCGCCATCGGCATCGGCGGCACGGCCGTGGGGACGATTCAGAATAACCTCGTCGGGTACACCGGCAACTCGGGGATTGATATCGATAACGGCCTCGCGACGGTGGGTGTGACCAACATCATCGGCAACCAGTTCACGCAGAACGGTTACACCAGCGCCGGTGGCGACGCCATCTCGCTCGGCGATGGTGGCGGGTCTGGCCCGATGCTGATTCAGGGGAACCTGTTCACGCGCTCCAACTCCAGCGCCGTGCAGTTCGAGATTCAGCAGACGGCGGTTTCGCAGGTGCTGAACAACACGATGGTATCGTGCGGCAAAGGGGGCGCGGGCGTGGCGCTGTCGTCGTTGGAAGGGTCGGCGATTTGCTACCTCCAGCGGAACGGCGCGCGGCGCGGCACGCAGGCCGACGTGATCTCGCGGAACATCATCGTCGATACGCAGGCTTCGGGAATCGTGGTCGGGTACGGGCAGTCGAACGTGACGATCTCGCAGAACTCGATTTACAACTCCGGCGCCATTGCCATCGACCTCGTCTTCAACCCGAATGCGTTCGTGGGTGGCCCCGGCTCGGGCGCCGTCGAATACGGTTCCGGCGATAACGTCAACCTCAACGAAGGCACCATCGCCACGCCGCCGACGCCGCTGCCGAACCGCGGCACCGATTACCCGGTGCTCACGTCGCTCGACGTGCAGAGCGGGAATATGATCGTGACGGGCTTCTGCCGCCCCGGCGCCACCGTCGAGCTGTTCGTGTCGGACACCGACCCAACGCGGTTCGGCGAAGGCCGCATCTACCTCTACACCCGCGTCGAAGGCTCAGTGGATGATACCGACGGCGGTACCGGCGCTTACGGCCCCACCGCCATCAATAGCCTGCTGCAAGGGCAGGACGCCGCCGCCGCCCGGTTCACGTTCACGATGCCGTTCAGCTCGTTGCCGCTGACCACTCAGTCGGCTATCCTGACGGAAGGCGTGACCTCCACGGCGACGCTCAACGGCAATACCTCCGAGCATTCAGGCGATGTGACGCTGCAATCCGACGTCGCGACTACCGTCACGCCGCTCTCCTCGCCCGTCTTGGCGGGCACCACGGCGCAGTTCGATATCGTGTTCACGAACAACGGCCCGAGTACTGCTAACGGGGTCATCGGGGTAGTGCAATTGCTGCCCGGCCTGAGCGGCGTGGTGGCCTCCAACGGGGGCGTGTACACCTCCGGAACGGGGCAGGTGGTTTACGCCGGACTGACGACGCTGACCGCCGGTCAGATCTTCAACTCTAGCATCACGTACCTGCAACCCACCACCAACGGAGCAGTTACGGCCACGGCCAGCATCAGCACCACCACCAACCAAGGCGGGCTGTATGCTAACGACCTCGCCACGGCCACCATCTTCACCGCCGAACGCTTCGATCTGACGACTCTCGTGAGTGGCCCGCTTACGGCCCAAACGGGGAACCTGACGACCTACGCCGTCACGACCGTCAACAACGGCCCGATGGCGGTGCAGAACGTGGTGCAGACGCTCACGATTCCCGCCGGCCTGACCGACGTATTTATGACGAATGGCGGCACTTACAACGCCGGAACCGGCGTGGTCACGTTCCCGACCATCGGCGGATTGGCGCCGACGCAGGTGCGCAATAACGCGGTCTCCTTCCTGGCGCCTGCCACGGGCTACACCGTCACGGGTGACGTAGCACCGCTCACCGGCGACCTCAACACCGCGAACAACACCTCGAGCGTCGCCACCACGGTGAGCGCGCCGACTGCCGCCTCGGCGAATGCCTACGTGACGGTCAGCTCCAATGCGCCCGTGGGCGGTGCCGACCCCGGCGTGCCCGTGACGTTTACCGTGACGCAAGGCAACGCCGGACCGCAAACCGCGACCGGCCTCACGACGCGTCTGGCACTGTCGCCGGGCCTGACGGGGGTCAGCGTCTCGGGCGGCGGAACGTATTCGTTCACCACGGGCGTGGTGACGTGGCCGGTAGTTGCTACCCAGCCAACGGCCACTTCGCAAGCCTACACCGTAACGGTCAATACCCCGACCAGCGGCCTTCTCACGGGCACCGCCAGTGTGGTGACGACGTCCGCCGACCCCGTGCCGGCCGATAACGTCGCGACCACCGAAGTGACCGTAACCGCCGTTCAGACCGCCGACGCCCGCGTGACCCTCAGCGGCCCGGCGCGGGCCGTAGCGGGTCAGGTGGTGACGTACACCGTCACCACGACCAACATCGGCCTCAATCCGGCGCAAAACGCGAATACCAGCGTCTTGCTCCCGGCTGGTCTGACGGGCGTGGTAGTCAGCGGCGGCGGTAGCTACAACGCCCTGACTGGGGTCGTGAGCTTCCCGTTGGTCGCTACGCTGAACCCCGGTGCTGCCGTCACGAACACCATCAGCTTCACGGCGCAGCTCAACGATGCCACAGCCCTGCCGCTCGCGGCGACGGTCGATTTGTCTTCTACCGAAACCAACCTCACGAACAACGCCTTCCGCAGCAGCGTGCTGTTGCAGGCGTACGCCGATGTGGCACTGAACATCGTGGGGCCGGCCAGCACTACGGTCGGCTCGCCGGTGACGTACGTGGTGACCGCCACCAACGCTGGTCCGGCTGTGGCCAACGGGCACACGCTCACCGTGCAGCTCCCGACCAACCTGACAGGGGTGGCCATCAGCACCGGCGGCTCTTACAATAACATGACCGGCGTGGTGACCTTCGTCAACAACGCCCTGAACCAGCTGCCGGGCACGGTGGGGTCGGTGGTCCGCACGATCACCTTCAACACCCCCGACCGCTCGTTCATCACGCCCGTCGCGACGGCGGCCGTGATCGGCGGCGATGACCCGATCACCACGAACAACCTCTCCACGTTCACCACGAGTGTCAGCGCATCTACCGTGGCGCGCGCCAACTTGAGCGTGGGCGTGGTGAGCAGCCTACCCACGCAAACCGCCGGTGCGCCGCTGACCTTCACCGTGACCACCACCAACAACGGCCCCGACGCATCGACTTCGTTGGTGCAACAGCTGGCACTGCGGCCCGGCCTGACGGGCGTTACCGTCAACAACGGCGGCACGTACGATGCCGTCACCGGCGTGGTGACGTGGAGCGATGCGACGCTGGCGAACGGTAGCTCGCTGGCCCGCTCGGTGATCGTGAACGCGCCGGGCTCGGGGCCACTCGTGGCGACTGCCATCGTGGCGGGGGCTGAAACCGACCTCACCCAAGCCAACAACCGCGCAACGGTGACCGTGACGATCACGCCGTCGGCCGACGTCCGGACCACCGTCAACGGCCCCGCCGTTACCGACCCCGGTGCTGCCGTAGTGTACTCCGTGACCACCATCAACAACGGCGCCTCCCCGGCGACGGGCGTCGCGCAGACCCTGACCATCCCGACCGGCCTGACGGGCGTGCTCATTACGGGTGGCGGTTCGTACAACTCCCTCAGCGGACTGGTCACCTTCCCGACCATCGCGGCACAGGCCATCGGCTCGGCCGGGGCCGTGACGAACACCGTCGCGTTCAACGCGCCAGCCACGGGCTACACCGTGACGGGCAACGTGATCAGCAGCACCACCGACCCGATCATGGGTAACAACATCGCCAACCAAGTCACGAGCACCACTGCCAACCGCCTACCGGTGGCGCGCGATGTGGTAAACACCTTGCAGGCGCCACGCGGCGAAACCTCCACCGCCGACAACCTCATCTCGCCGCTGCTCGGCACCGATGCCGACGGGTCCGTGGCGAACTACCGGATCCTGTCGCTGCCGCTGCCCGCGCAGGGTGAGCTGACCATCGGTGGGGTGCCCGTGGTGGTGAATCAGCTCTTGACGGTCGCGCAAGCGTCGTTGCTTCAGTTCGACCCCGCACCCGGGTTCGTCGGTAACGCCTTCTTCGATTACACGGTCATTGACAACCTCAGCGCCGTCGGGAACCGGGCGCGCTATACGGTGCCGGTCGGCCGCGATAACGCGTCGGTTTACACCAACGCGCCCGTGCAGGGCGGGCCAAACCCATACGTGAACGGCGAAGACATCGCGACCGTATTCGACGCCAACGGCGGCGAGTACGCCGCCGGCCCCGTCGTGACCGATAACGGCACCCGCGTCGTCTTCCTCGCTGGCGGCAGCAACCCGCTCCCGGCGGGCGTCGGCCTCGATGCCGTCAACGGCCGGTTGTTCGTGCAGAACGCGCTGCTGCTCACCCCCGGCACCTACACCGTGACCATCACCACCGTGGATGAGCTGGCTGGGCAAAACACGCAGGACGTGACGTTCACCATCGGCAGCACGCCGCTTCCGGTGGAGCTGATTTCGTTCGATGCCAAGCCCCAAGGCGTGGATGCTATCCTCACATGGGCGACGGCTTCGGAGAAGAATAGCGCCTACTTCGCCGTCGAGCGCTCCACCACGCCTTCCGGCGATTACCGCGAAGTCGCGCGCCGCGTGGGTGCCGGTAACAGCAGCCAATCGCTGAGCTACGACGCCCGTGACGCGGGGGTCGGTCGCACCGCCGGGACGTTCTACTACCGCCTGCGGCAGGTCGATTTCGACGGCACCACCGCCTTCTCGACCGTGCGCGCCGTGCGGTTCACGGGTGGTGTAACCGGCCCGGTCATCGCGCTTTACCCGAACCCCGCGCACCTCGAAGTGACCCTCGACCTGAGCGCCGCCCCAGCGCCCTCGTATGACGCCCACCTCTTCGACGCCACCGGCCGCCTCGTCCGCTCGCTGACGCTGCTCGGCGGCACCCGCACTCCGCTCGCGGTGCAGGAGCTACCGATTGGCGCCTACGTAGTCCGGGTCACCGCCCCGGATGGCACCGCCACGCACATCCGCTTCGTGAAGGAATAGCGCAAGGCTGGTCCGCGTAATCCATAAAAGCCCGGGGTTGATTTCATTGAAATCAGCTCCGGGCTTTTGGCATGAAGAACTCCCCGCTCCGCCGGGGACGGGTAACCCCTAACGAGGACGCGGGGCTCCGGCCCCGTGTCGAGTATTCGCAGGTCTCTTGACCTGCCGTTTTCCCCTGTGGCCAGCTCTGTCCCAGAGATGGCGTTGATTCGCCTATTGACGCCATCTCTGGGACAGAGCTGGCCACGCGCGTTAGGCCTGCGCCGATTGGGTTGGCGGGGCAAGAGCCCCGCGAATAGCCCGCACGGGGCCAGAGCCCCGCGCGATGCGGCGCGAGCGGCATCACCCGAGCGGCATCACCCGAGTGATCTCCACATCACTA
>JANNMJ010000105.1:0-12618 GCA_031397815.1 Hymenobacteraceae bacterium | reverse complement strand
TAACGCCGCGACCGACTTACCTTTCCCCCCTGTAAAGTCCAATCCGGATTACCACGTCCAGCTGTAAAGCCCCAGCCGGATTATCACCTCACCCTGTATAGCCAGGGCCGGACGAGACAAATACCCCCACATCTCCCCCTTATCCCCAACCTATCTCGGGGTTTCAGGCAGGATATCCCCTACCTTCAGGCAACCTTGCATGGCTGTGACTTGCTGGGTTCAGCCACGCGTACAGGGCAGAGTTCGGGGGGCGGAACGGGGCGGAAGGAAGCCGAAAGCGGCGCTCAGGGGGAAAATTTATCCGGAAGGATTCCCGCATTAATCCACTTTATCAAACTGCCTCTCCGGCTTTTACGGGCGGAAGCAAACGATTGTCGGTCGGAGCGGTTGCGGGGAGACGAGCGTGTGCGAATAACTGACTTGCTGCGTCAGTTTCGTTCCCGGCCCGACCTTCGCGGCCCACCCACGCTGTTTTTCGCTGATGCACACGCTCGAACACCACCGTTTGTCCCAAGCTGATGCCGACCCTGCTGGCCACCCGTGGCGGCGCTGGGGGCCGTATCTGGCGGAGCGACAATGGGGTACCGTGCGGGAAGATTACTCGAAGCACGGCGACGTTTGGGGCTACGTCGGCTACGACGATGCCCCCCGCGTGACCTACCGCTGGGGCGAAGACGGCATCGGCGGGTTCTGCGACAGTCGGCAGCGGCTGTGCTTGGCGCCCGCTTTCTGGAACGGGCAGGACGACCGCGTCAAGGAGCGCCTTTTCGGCCTCACCGGGCCGGAAGGCAACCACGGCGAAGACGTCAAGGAGCTGTATTATTACCTCGATGCGGTGCCGAGCCACGCCTACCAGCGGATGCGGTATAAGTACCCGCAAGCGGCGTTTCCGTACGCCGAGCTGCGGCGGCAGAACCGGAATCGCTCCAAAGCGGAACCGGAATTTGAGATAACCGATACCGACCTCTTCGACCAGAACCGCTACTTCGATATCGACATCGAATGGGGGAAGGGCGATGGTCCGGAAGATGTTTTATGGCGCATTACGGCGCATAATCGCGGCGATAAGGCGGCACCGCTCCACGTTTTGGCGCAGGCGTGGTTCCGCAATACGTGGGCGTGGGGCTTGCCGGGCGTTGGGCCGAAGCCGCATCTGGAAACCGCTACCGGCAACGGCACCCTCGATACGCTCCGGATCGCCCATCCCGATTTGGGAACCTTCCGCCTCTACGCCGACGGTCAGCCGAAACTCCTCGTCTGCGACAACGAGACGAACCCGGCGTACTTCCCCGACCGCGTCAGCAACCCCGACGCAACGTACTTCAAGGACGGCATCAGCCAGTGGGTGATGACCGGCGACGAATCCGGTCTCAACCCCGCCCGCGCCGGCACCCGCGCCGCCTTCTGCTACCCGCTGATGGTACCGGCGGGCGGCAGCGCCACCCTCCGCCTCCGGATGATGCCCGGCGACGGTCCCGCCGAGCAGGACCCTTTCGCCGATTTCGACGCCCAATTCAGCAGCCGCATTCAGGAAGCCGACGATTTCTACGGCAGCCTCTACGCCGAACCCACCGACCCTGAGCGCTGCCAGATTCAGCGGCAAGCGTGGGCGGGCCTGCTTTGGGCGAAACAGTATTATCGCTTCGACGTGCGGCAATGGCTCCGCGGCGACCCCGCCTCTCCCGCCCCGCCCGCCGAGCGGCGCAAGCCCGACCATCGCAACGTCGGGTGGGAGCATCTGCGGTGCGGCGACGTCATCTCGATGCCCGATAAATGGGAGTTCCCGTGGTTCGCGGCTTGGGATTTGGCGTTTCACACCGTCCCGATTGCCCAAATCGACCCCACTTTCGCCAAAGGCCAGCTATTGCTGCTGCTGCGCGAGCGCCTGATGCACCCGAGCGGGCAGCTCCCGGCGTACGAGTGGCAGTTCGGCGACGTGAACCCGCCGGTCCACGCGTGGGCGGCGTGGCGGGTCTATAAAATCACCGCCAAACACCCGGACGGCGGCGATTCGGCGACCGATAACGTCATCGGCGACACGGTCTTCCTCGAATCGGTCTTCCAGAAGCTCCTCGTCAATTTCACGTGGTGGGTGAACCGCAAAGACCGCGAAGGGCGGAACCTCTTCCAGGGCGGCTTCCTCGGCCTCGATAACATCGGCGTCTTCGACCGCTCGGCGCCGCTCCCCGGCGGTGGCTACTTGGAGCAGGCCGACGGCACGAGCTGGATGGCGATGTACGCCCTCACGATGATGCGGATGGCGCTGGAGCTGACCCGCACCAACCCCGTGTACGAGGATATGGCGTCGAAATTCTTCGAGCACTTCCTGTACATCGCCGGAGCGATGGAGAATGTCGGGGGCGATGTCGGGTCGCTTTGGGACACCGAGGACGAGTTTTATTACGATGCCCTCCTCGCGCCCGACGGCTCGCACCAGCTTCTGAAAGTGCGTTCGATGGTCGGCCTGATTCCGTTGTTCGCCGTCGAAGTCCTT
Organism: Hymenobacteraceae bacterium; assembly: GCA_031397815.1. Taxonomy (GTDB): domain Bacteria; phylum Bacteroidota; class Bacteroidia; order Cytophagales; family Hymenobacteraceae; genus JANNMJ01. Next base: position 10,124 of record JANNMJ010000105.1, on the reverse strand, counting down.
GACCCGGAGCTGTTCGAGGCGGCGCCGCATTTCGCCAAGCGCCTGACGTGGTTCCTCACCAACCGCCCCGAGCTGGCGGCGCTCGTGAGCCGTTGGCAGGTGCCGGGGCGCGGCGAGCGGCAGCTGCTGAGCCTCCTGCGCGGCCACCGGATGAAAGCCCTCCTGCGGCGGATGCTCGACGAAGCGGAGTTCCTCAGCGACTACGGTATCCGCTCGCTGTCACGCGTTTACGAAGCCAACCCGTACCGCTTCCGCCTCGCCGACGAGGGCGGTGGCCCGCGCGAAGCGACCGTCGGGTACGAGCCGGGCGAGTCGAGCCTGAGTATGTTCGGCGGCAACTCGAACTGGCGCGGCCCGGTGTGGCTGCCGATGAACTTCCTCATCATCGAGTCGCTCCAGCGGTTCCATCACTATTACGGGGATGACTTTTTGGTCGAATTCCCCACCGGTTCCGGCAAGCTCCTCAGCCTGCGCGACATCGCCGACGCCCTCGCGCGCGGCCTCCTGCGCCTGTTCCTGCCCGACAAGGAAACCGGCCTCCGTCCGCTCTACGGCTCCGAAGCCAAGCGTTACCGCGACGACCCTCACTTCCAAAACCTCCTCCTCTTCCCCGAATACTTCCACGGAGATAACGGGCGCGGCTGCGGCGCCAGCCACCAAACCGGCTGGACCGCCCTCATCGCCAAGCTCATCCAAATGGAAGCCGACGACCGTCGGGCACGGGAGAGAGGGTAGGGGGGGAGATGTGGGGATGTGGGGGGAATGTGAGGATGTGAGGGGGATGTGGGAGATGTGCCCAATCCAACGCGCATCGCGCGGGGCTCCGGCCCCGTGCGGGCTATTCGCGGGGCTCTTGACCCGCCACCCCAATCGGCGCATTCCGACGTACCCGGCACCGTCTCGGTGTCGGTGGTTGGGTAGCCAATCGGGATCAGCAGCTCCGGCACCGAGACGGTGCCGGGTACGTAGGAAAGGGTACCCCAACGGGGTTCTTTTCCAAAGCCCGGGGTTGATTTTGAAAAAATCTACCCCGGGTGCGGCGTCCACCATGCCCAAAACCCAAAAACCTCGTTACTTGCCTGCCCAACACGGTCAAGCCGTAACGAAATCCGCCGGGTTACGTCCTTGCAGGTTACCTGACCTTCCTTCCGACGATTTACGCCCGCTCCGTGACCCCGCTTCCCGCCCCCGACGACCTCCTCCGCACCGAATATCTCGAAGCCAATGGGCTGGGTGGCTGGGCTTCCGCAACCGTAGCGGGCGCGAGTGCGCGGCGGTATCACGGCCTCCTCGTGGCGGCGCAGGAACCGCCCGTCGCGCGGCGCGTGGTGGTCGCGCAGCTCACCGAAACCCTCTGGCTCGCCGATGGGCAGCGCGCCGATCTGCACGTGCAGCACTGGGCGGGCGGGAGCGTCAGTCCGGGTGGGCACCACTATCTCAGCGCGTTCCGGCGCGACTTGTTCCCCGTTTGGGAATACGCGGCGCTCGGCATCCGGCTGCGCCGCACGATTGCCGCCGTGCAGGGCGAAAACACCACTCTCGTGCTCTACGAAGTGCTCGAAGCGCCCGAACGCTTCACCCTCGACCTGACCGCCCTTCTCGCCGACCGCGACATTCACTCCCTCACCCAAGCCAACGGGCACCTCAACCCCGCCGTGGCCGAGGCCGGGTCGGATACGTGGCGCGGCAACTGTTACGGCGTCGTCGATTGGTTCGTGCGGGTGCCGGGCGCCACGTTCGTGCCCGATGCGCAGTGGCACTACGGCCTCGATTACCCGATGGAGCGCGAGCGCGGACTGGAGTTTCAGGAAGACCTGTTCGCGCCCGGTCGGTTCTCGGTGCAGCTCGAAGCGGGGCAGCGGTGCGGGGTCATTCTGAGCACCGCCAGCCCCGCCGGACGCGATGCGTTCACGTTGTTCGACAAAGAAACCCGGCGGCGCGAGAAGCTTCTCACGGATAATAAAATCGGCGCCGAAAAAGGTTTCTCCACCGACCCTGCCGCGCGGCTGGAGCGCGCCCTCGTTTTGGCCGCCGACCAGTTCGTTGTGAAGCGAGGGCGGGCGGGGAAGTCGCTGATTGCCGGCTACCCGTGGTTCTCCGATTGGGGCCGCGATGCCCTCATCAGCCTCCCCGGCCTGTTGCTGCAAACTGGTCGGGCTGCTGAGGCGCGGCTCGTTTTGGAAGCCTTCATCGGGCAGCGCCGCGACGGTTTGCTGCCGAACTCGTTCTCTGATTACCTCGGCGCGCCCATCGCCTACAACGCCGTCGACCCGTCGCTGTGGCTCTTCGTGGCGCTGCACTATTACGCCCGCCTCGCGCCGGAGCCAGAGGCTTTTCTGCGGAAAACCCTGCCCGTGCTGACCGAGATTCTGCACCATTACAGCAAAGGCACGCACTTCCACATCCACGCCGACCCCGCCGACAACCTCATCTCGGCCGGGGAAGAGGGCGTGCAGCTTACGTGGATGGACGCCAAGCTCGGCGAGTGGGTGGTGACGGCGCGGCTAGGGAAGGTCGTCGAGATCAACGCGCTCTGGTACAACGCCCAGCTCATTTACGCCGACCTCCTCCGCCGTCTCGGCGGCGACACGCGCGACGCCGCGCACTGGGCCGCCCAAGCCGAAATCACGCGCTCCTCGTTCATCGATACCTTCTGGAACGAAGACCGCCAATGCCTCTTTGATTACGTCGAAGGCCGGTTCCGGTCGGCGAGCATCCGGCCGAATCAGCTCCTCGCGGTCTCGCTGCCGCACCCCGTGCTGAGCGGCCCGAAAGCCAAAGCCATCGTCCGCACCGTCGAAGAGCACCTGCTGACGCCGCGCGGCCTCCGCACCCTCGCGCCCGGCCACCCCGATTACAAGCCCACCTACCAAGGCGACCAGTACCACCGCGACGCCGCCTACCACCAGGGCACCGTCTGGGCGTGGCTCCTCGGTCCGTTCTGCGACGCCCTCATCCGCACCCGTGGCGAAACCGGCCGGAAGCGCGCCCGCCAAATCCTGCTCGGCCTCCTGCCCCACATCGAGCAGGAAGGCATCATCGGCTCCCTCTCCGAAGTCTTCGACGCCACCGCCCCGCACCGCGCCCGCGGCTGCCCCGCGCAGGCGTGGAGCGTCGGGGAAGTGCTGCGCGTGTGGCGGGCGGTGCATTAAAAAGCAGTGCAGTAGAAAGGCTGGAAGCATTAACGAACTCCCCGCCCCGGAGGGGAGGGGTGGCCCGCAGGGCCGGGGTGGGGGGACAGCCCAACCCCGCGTATGCTCAGCCACAAATCTCCCGTGGGCGGTTCACCCGCCGGAACTGTCCTTTCCATTGCGGGAATTGGCGATGTCATGCCTTACATCGCCGATGTTATGCATGACAGGGCCATTGTCATGCGTAACAGGGCCGATGTCATGCATGACAGGGCCGATGTCATGCACAACATCGCTAATGTATTCAACGACACCCCCGTTGTCATGGTGGTATTTGCCGATGTTGTGCATGACATTGATAAGTTTCGCAATTTTTCGATCGATTCGTTGTGAATGTTAGTGATTTGGGGACTGATGGGATAAGTAAGGGCGCCGCTCAACCGCCTTGCTCAACCGCGTTCCCCACTAGGAGAGGAGTTGAGCCTTCCCCTCGCGTCTACTGACGCGGGGCTCCAGCCCCGTGTCGCCTATTCGCAGGTCTCTTGACCTGCCTGTTACTCGGCCGATTGGGATGGCGGGCCAGAGTCCCGCGAATAGCCCGCACGGGGCAGAGCCTCGCGCGATTACCCGAAGTCAGGGATTCACCCCAAAACCACCCCCGTCATCCCCTTTCCGGTGAACTTTCCGACGGCGGCCCGAACTTGCGAAGCAACCCGCCGGGTGTGCGCGCTTTCCCGTAAAACCGGAAGGCGCTTCCCCCCGTCCGGGACACTCGCGTTTCCTTCGCCCCTGATGCTCGCTCTCTCGTTTCGTTTCGGCCTGATCGCCGCGCTTTCGCTGGTGCTGTCTGCGCCCGGTTTCGCGCAGCAGAAGCCTAAAGCCAAGCCCGCCACCACCACACCCCCCGCCGACGACGGTTGGGGTTCGTGGGATGCGCCCGCGCCCGCCGCTAAGCCCAAGCCGAAGCCCAAAGCTGCCACCAAGCCCGCCGCCGCCACCAAGCCCGCGACCAAACCGGCCACCAAAACGGCCGCCAAACCCGCCGCCACCGACGAAACCGACAAGCCCGCCACCGCCGACGACGGCACCGCCAAGCCCGCCGCCAGCTCCGATTGGGGCGCCGGCGACCCCGAACCAGCTCCGGCAGCCGCCAAAACCGGCACCGGGCCGGGCGGCAAGAAGAAGCCCGTCAATTTCTACAAGCTCTCCACCGACCCGGCCGTTTTCCCCGATGATGCGCGCAAGCTCCTCGACCGGTTGGGGAAGGATAACGTGACCGAAACGGCGATGATGTTCCAATCGACGTGGTCGGCGGGGCGGTTTTCGCCGCCTCAGCAGCAGCGAGTGATTGCCATCGCGCAGCAAATGGTGGAGCGCCGGTATAAGGCCCACCCGCACTACGAGCAGTATTTCGGCTCGCTGGTGAGCGCCGTGAACGAGCAGGCGCTGAGCGGCTCGGCCCTCGACGATTTGCTCACCGTGTTCGAGAAAACCCTCGCCAACGACCCGCCCGCCGCGATGCCGCGCTTGCTGAGCGTGGTGAGTCTGGTCCTCGCGCAGCGGACGCTTTATCAGGGAAGAACGAACAGCTTGAAGTTCGGCGGCGGCAAATTCGCCTTCCAGTATTACGACGGCGGCAACCCCGCCCCCGCCTTCGGCAAGCCTTACGAGGCGCCCAAGCCCGAAGCGCCGCCCGAGCCGAAAAAGGTGGAACCGGCGCCCGTGGTGAAAGCCACGCCCAAGCCCGCCGTCAAGAAAAAAGCCAAGCCCAAACCCGCCAACGACGGCTGGGGCGACCCCGAACCCGCCGCCGCCGATGATGGCTGGGGCTCGTGGGATGCGCCCGCGCCCAAGAAAAAAGCCACCGCGAAGGCCAAGCCCAAACCCGCCGATCCGCCGCCGCCACCTCCCGGCTGGGGCGATGAGCCAGTGATTCTGGATGACGGCGGGGCCGGAGGCTGGGGTGCCGACCCCGCCCTCGGCGGTGGTCAAAGCCAGATGATGGCGTACGCGCCCGAGCCGATGCCCGTCGTGACCGGCGCCGTGCTCGTGATTAAGGATGTGGATCTGGTCATCGGCACTTCTTCCGATTCTACGGGCGGCGCCGTCGTGAAGGGCGCTACCGGGGCAATGATGCTCACGAAAGGCGTTTTCGTGGGGAACGGCGGCACCATGACGTGGGAGCCGACGGCTGGGAACCCCGCCACTGCCACGCTCAATCAGTACACCTTCGATGTCTCGAAGCCGGGCTTTAAGGCCGAAGGCGCGACGCTGGATTACCCGAGCGTCCTCGAAAAGCCGATTGATGGCGTTCTGGATTACCGCGCCGGGCGGCGCGATAAGCAGGGGCGCTCGTCGTACCCGCGCTTTGCGTCGTTCACGAACAACGCCCGCATCAAGAACCTCGGCGACGGCATCACGTACCACGGCGGCTTCGCGCTCGCCGGGGCGAAGCTCTCGACGGCCTCCCTCGACGGGTCGCTGTCGTCGATTCTGCTCAGCTCCAGCGATTCGCTCAAGCTGCGGGCGCAATCGGGGTCGTTTCAGCTCGGCGATTCGCTCATCACGGCAGCGCGGGCGGGCGTGACGCTCCATCAGCACGGCACCGATTCGATTATCCATCCCGGCGTGAAATTCAAGTACGCCATCGGGCGGCACATGGCTACGCTGGTGCGCGGCGACGGCATTTATCGCCAGGCGCCGTACTTCGATTCGTACCATAAAATGGAAATCGGCGCCGAATTGGTGACGTGGGATATTCGGTCGCCGTACGTCAATTTTGCGATGATTACGGCGAAGAATCAGGTCTTCGCGACGTTCGCTTCTAAAGAGTTTTACACCGACACGTATTATCAGCAGCAGAAAACCATTGCGCGGTTTCACCCGCTCCAATTGGTTTACGCTTATTCGGTGGAGAAAAAAGCCGATCAGTTTTTCCTGATCGACCTCGTGGAAGCGCGGAAGCTCTCGAAGGAATCGCTCCACAAAGCCGTCCTCGGCCTCGCCCGCGACGGGTTCGTTGATTACAACCCCGCCTCCGGTTCCATCACCATCAAGGAGAAGGCGAAGCACTACGTGCAGTCGGCGAAAGGGAAAAAGGATTACGACCACATTCTGGTCAACTCGCTCTCGTCGGCGGGCAAAAACGCCACCCTGGACTTGCAGAAGGACGAGCTGCTCGTGCGCGGCGTCGAGCGCTTCAACTTCCTCGCTGACACTGTCGAGTGCTTTATGGAGCCGGATTCGGGTATCGTTCGGATTCAGAAGAACCGCAACATGAAGTTCAGCGGCCGTCTGACGGCGACGGATTTGGCGTTCGTCGGCTCCGATTTTGTGTTCGATTACGAGGGATTCTACGTCGATATGGCGCAGATCGACTCCACCATCGTCCGCGATAAAAAGAAGAAGGTCGAAGGCGGAAAAGCGGCCACGATGGCGCTCACCAGCCCCGGCAAGAAAAGCTCCGGTCGCCTCTACCTCAACCGCCCCGACAACAAGAGCGGGCGCCGCAAGCTCGGCAAGTTCCCGTCGTTCGACTCACAATCCGGCGCCTACGTGTTCTTCAACGACCCCGCCATTCAAGGCGGCGTGTACGACACGACGGTCTTTTTCGAAGTCCCACCGTTCCACCTCGACTCGCTCAATGGCTCCGCTAAGGCGCCCGTTGGCCTGAAAGGCACGTTCCACTCCGGCGGCATCTTCCCCGATATCCAGACCGAGCTGGGCCTACAGGCCGACGGCTCATCGGGCTTCACGTACAAGGTGCCCGCTGAGGGTATTGCGGCTTACGGCGGCAAAGGCACGCTCTTCAGCACCATCAAGATGGACAACGGCGGCCTGCAAGGCAGCGGCTCGCTGAAGGTGAAGGAGGCGACGCTGAAGTCGGATCAGATTGTGTTTTACGTCGATTCGGCCGTTGCCGTCGGGCAGTCGGTCACCATTCCGGGGTCGGCAAACACGCCGAAGCTCGCCGGTTCCGATTACCTGATGAAGTGGTACGCCCAGCGCGACTCCCTCACGATGACCACCCAGCAGGAGCCGTTCAAGCTCTACGACAAGGGCGATTACGCGTTCTCCGGCACGGCCATCGTGACGCCACGCGGCCTCGGCGGCTCCGGCACCCTCGACCACGCCACGGCTTCCATCGCCGGGGAAGACCTTACGTTCAAGAAGGATTCCTACGACGGTCGGCACGCGCTGCTCATCATCAAAGGCCCCGACGAAAAGAAGCCCGCCCTTAAGGCGAAGGACGCAAACGTGCACTACGATATCGCGGGCGGCTTCGCCGAGTTTGCGCCCGAGAAGGAAGGCGCTGCTTCCACCGAATTGGCGGGGATTCAGTACCGCACCTCGCTGCCCGGCGGGCGCTGGGATTTCAAGAAGAAGCGCGTAACGCTGAAAGTGCCGGAAGGCGCGGGGCTGGCGAAATCGTTCTTTGTCTCGACCAAGCCCGACCAGCAAGGGTTGCGCTTCCCGGCCGCCGGGGGCGTTTACGACCTCGAAAAGCTCCAGCTGCGCGCCACCGGCGTGCCGTACATCACGGTCGGCGATTCGCGGGTGCAGCCCGACTCGTCGCGCGTCATCATCGCCGAAAACGCCGTGATGCAGCCGTTCAAGAAGGCCATCATCACGATGGACACGCTCACGAAGTTCCACCGCTTGTACGACGGCGAGATTCAGATCCAGTCGCGGACGCGTTTCACGGGGTCGGCGTCGTATCGCTACGCGAACCGGGGCGATACCGCCACCATCCGCTTCAACGACTTCCGCATCGACTCAGCCTCCGTCCTGCTCCACGAGAAAGCCGTCGCTGCCGCCGATGTAGACCCACTTGCCGACCCGGACGCCGCCAGCGCGGGCGTGGATAAGAAGGCCGAAAAAGCCGCCGCCAAAGCCGCCAAGGAAGCCAAGAAGAAGCGCGACTTGGCCGCCGCCAACGCCGCCGCAACCGGCAATATGGGCGGCGCGCCGTCGGGTGGCCTCGTCACCCGCGCCCGCGCCACGGTGGGGGATAAGGAGCAGGTGTTCGTGGCGCCGCGCGTGCAGTACCGGGGCGGAATGGCGATTATCTCGCGGAAGCGCGGCTTCTCCAACGAAGGGGAAGGGCGCCTCAAGCTCAGCAAGGATGTGTCGGCCTCCGACTGGTTCGCCCTCAACGACTCCATCGACCCCGCGAACGTCCGCATCCCCATCGCGGGCCTGCGCTCCGCCGACGCCAGCCCGATGTTCACGGGCATCATGCGCTCCGACGCCACCAGCAAGCTCTACCCGCTCTACGTGGGCGTCAAGCAAGACCCTGCCGACCTGCCGGTCTTCGAAGTCGGCGATGTGCTGACGTATAACAAGTCGAAGGACGAGTTTATGATGGGCAACGAGAAGCGCGACGGCTTCGAGGTGAACGAGGGCAACGTGATGACGTGGAACGGCAAGAACGGCGGCGCCACGATGCGCGGCAAGTTCAACTTCATCAACAACAACCCCAACTTCCAGATGGAAGCCGCCGGTTTCGGCACCGGCATCCCCGATTCGGGCGTTTACGAGCTGAACGTGATGATTACCATCGACACGAAGCTGCCAGGGAAATCGACCGGCACGATGGCGTCGAATATGGCGAAATCGAGCGAGGGCGCGATGCGCGCCGTCCAGCTCGGCGACGAGTTCACGTCGAAGCTCGGCGATTTTGTGGGTTCGAAACCCGCGAAGGCGTTCAATCAGGTGAAGCCCGGCGGCACCCCCGACCCGCTCCCGCGCTTCAACCCCAAATTCGACCGCACGCTCGTCCTCAACGACGTGACGCTCAAGTGGAGCCGGAAAAACCGCGCGTGGTACAGCACGGGCGCCATCAGCGTCTCGAACGCTGGTCCCGGCAATATCAACGCCGTGATGGAAGGCTACCTCGAAATCAAGCGCGCCCCCGAAGGCGATTACGTCGAGCTGCTGCTGGAGCCTGACCCCAGCACGAGCTACCACTTCAAGTACGCCAACGGCACGCTGCTCGCGTTCTCGTCGTGGGAGGCATTCGCGAACGAAATCATCGAGAAACAGCCGAAGGAAGAGTATCTCACGGCGTCGCAGTTCGGCGTGTGGCCGGGCGATGAGTTCCAGAAAGACCAGTTCCGCGGCTGGTTCCTGAAGCAGTATCGTTCCGAAGAAGACCGCCGCAAGCTGAAACGCAAAGTGTCGTCAGCGCCCGCTTTCACCCCCGAAACCGCCCCCGCCGACGGCGCCAGTGCCGACGGCACGAGCAAGAAGAAAAAGAAGAAGGACGAAGAAGCCCCGCCCGCCGACAACGGCGCCTTCAGCCCTTCACCCGGCGACACTGCCCCCGCCGACGGCGCCACCGAAGCCACGGCCAAGAAGAAAAAGAAGAAATCGGAAGACACCCCGCCCGCCGACGCTCCACCCGCCGACGCCGGTAACTCCAACTTCGCCCCAAGCCCCGGCGACGCCCCCACCGACGCCCCCGCCGACACCGGCAAGAAGAAAAAGAAGAAGGACGAAGAAGCCCCACCCGCCGACGCGCCCGCGCCCACTGCCGAGCCGGCAGCGGAACCAGCACCCACTCCAACCCCCACCGAAACCGCCCCTACGGACGCCCCCGCCGACACCGGCAAGAAGAAAAAGAAGAAGAAAGAAGAAGAAGCCCCACCCGCCGACGCACCCGCGCCAGAGCCCGTCAACCCCAACTTCGCCCCTTCCGAAGGCGAAGCCCCCGCCGACGGTGGCGGCAAGAAGAAGAAAAAGAAGAAGGACGACAACGCCTCAGAAGGCGCTTTCGGCGAGCCGACTACGCCGTAATGGTTGCGGCTTGGCTGCGATAAAAGAAACCCCCGATAGTGCGTTGGCGCTATCGGGGGTTTGCTTTTTAGGTGAGTAACCAAGGGCTTGACGCGGGGCTCCGGCCCCGTGTCGGCTATTCGCAGGTCTCTTGACCTGCCAGCTAGCGCGTGTGACTAGCCAACGTAGGGGCGTGGCCTTGTGCCCGCCCGCATG
>JANNMJ010000061.1:0-2060 GCA_031397815.1 Hymenobacteraceae bacterium | reverse complement strand
CACAAGGCCACGCCCCTACACCGTCCCCACATCAATCCCGCCGCATCCCTACATCTGTTTCACATCCCCACATCCTACACATCCCCACATCAATCCCCCCCCCATCATGATCGTGAAAATGCTTCTCTCCGAAACCGAACTAGTGCAAGGCTGCCTCGACCAAAACCCGCGCGCGCAGCGGCAGCTGTACGAGCGCTATGCGGGCAAGATGCTCGCCGTGGTGCGGCGGTACATCCGCGACCGCGACGACGCCGACGATGTGCTGGCGCAGGGCTTTGTGAAGGTCTTTCAGTACCTGCATCAGTATGAGGGGCGCGGGGCGTTGGCGGGGTGGGTGCGGCGGGTGATGGTGCACGAGGCGCTCAAGTTTCTGCGGAAGCGGAATGCGCTCACCGTCTCGATTGACGATGCGGACGGGCAGGGCGGGATGGTCGCGAACCGCTTGGGCACGGCGGCGAACGCCGAGAGCGATTTGGCCGCCGCCGACCTCTGGCGCCTCCTCGAAAAGCTGCCCACCGGGTACCGCACGGTATTCAATCTCTACGCCGTGGAAGGGTTCACGCACCCGCAAATCGCGGAGCTGATGCACATCTCGGAAGGCACGAGCAAATCGCAGCTTTTCAAGGCCCGTGCCGTGCTGCAACAGCAGATTGCCGACCTGCACTCGATGCGGGTGGCGGCGTAGGGGCTAATTCTTCTTTTTTCGACGACGACGACGCAGCTTTCGCTTCGCTTTTCCCTCGCTCCTATGCTCCGCTCTTATATCAAGCTTGCCTACAAAGTGCTGCTGCGGCGTAAATTCTTTACGTTCATCAGCTTGTTCGGCATTTCGTTTACGCTGATGATTTTGCTCGTGGTGGTGGCGTTTTTCGACCACCTGAGCGGGCCGCAGGTGCCGGAGCGGCGCATCGACCGGATGCTGTTCGTGAGTATGCTGCGCCAACGCTTTCACGAGGGGCACGGGTGGCAAAACTCGCCGGTGAGCGCGCAGTTTATTGATAAATACATCCGGACGCTGAAAACGCCGGAGAAAGTCGCACTGACGTCGATGACCGAGAACGCGACGGCTTATACCACCAATCAGCGCCTCGCGATTGATTTGCGCTACACCGACGGCGCGTTCTGGCAGATGATGGATTTCGATTTCATCAGCGGCCGGGCATTTACGGAAGCGGAAGTGCGGCAATCGGCGGCGATGGCGGTGGTGAACGAATCGACGGCGCGCGCCTACTTCGGCACGACCGATAATATCGTCGGGCGCGAATTGGAGATGAACCTGCGCCGCTACCGCGTGACGGGGGTCGTGAAAGACGTGCCCGGCGTGCGCATCTACTCCTATTCCGACGTGTGGGTGCCGTACACGCTCGCGCCGGTCATTCTGGACCCGGGCAAGCTGGACGGCAATTTCCTTGCGATTATTCTGGCGAAAAAACCCGGCGACATCACCGCCATTCAGGATGAGTTTCAGGGCGTGGTGCCGAAAATCACGATTCCCGATCCGAAGCAAATCGACCACCTCTACATCTACGCCGACAACATCCTCGCCTCGATGACGCGCCAGCTCCTGCACTCCGGCGACAACACCGACCCGAGCGACCACCAAGGCGAGTTTTACCTCCTCGCCTCGATTCTCGGCCTCCTCTTCATGCTCCTCCCGACGCTCAACCTCGTGAACCTGAACGTCACTAGGATTCTGGAGCGCTCCTCTGAGATTGGCGTCCGGAAAGCGTTTGGCGCGTCGAGCTGGGTGCTGGTGGGGCAGTTTCTGGTCGAGAATATTCTCCTCTCCTTTCTGGGGGGCGCGCTGGGGTTGGCGCTGGCGGCGGGCGTCCTAGAAATCCTCAATGAGAGCCACGTCATCGCCTACAGCCATTTCGGTCTGAACTGGCGCGTGTTCGGCTGGGGCATTTTCCTGACCGTGATTTTCGGTCTCCTGAGCGGCGTGTATCCCGCGTGGCGGATGTCGCGCCTGAACCCCATCGAGGCCCTGCGCGGCAGCGGCAAGTAGGGGCTGGGCCTTGTGCCCGCCCGCGCCAAAGGCATTTTTCCAACGCACGGGC
>JANNMJ010000034.1:0-12627 GCA_031397815.1 Hymenobacteraceae bacterium | reverse complement strand
GGTAAAAATACCCGGCAGCCCCGTTAGGGGCTACCCTGTCGGCGGTTGATGGGCGGGGGTAGTCCCTAGCGGGACTGCGGGTTGTGGGGCTGATATTGAGACTACCGGAAGGTAGCCCCTAGCGGGGCTGCCAAGCGTGCGTTGAGCTGAAAGCACCGATATGTATTCCCACCCCAAAAACCCTAATCGCACGCTTTTCAAGCCGAAGCTTGCGCCTAATACCGCCTCTGCCGTACCTTTGCCCACGTAAAACGCACACGCATGGCATAGCTCAGCTGGTTAGAGCGCCAGATTGTGATTCTGGAGGTCGTGGGTTCGAACCCCATTGCTGTGCCTTTTACTTGAAGACGCCCCGTTGAGCCAAGCTCAGCGGGGCGTTTTGCGTTTCGGGGTCTGCGCGGGGCTAACTACTTGCGCTTGAACGTGTAGTAGTGGTAGACTTTGCTGCCGTCGCGGGTGGCGTAGGTGGTTACCAAATCCCAGCGGCCCTTTTGGCTGAGGTAATTGATGGCGCGCGTGACCGACGTCATCACCTCTATCTTCTTGAGAATCGCGGCTTGCTCGACGTCGTAGGCGCGGGCTTTTGTGCCTTTCCCGAAGTCGAGGGCGTAGAACTTATCCGGATTGCCGTCGCCCTCGAAGATGAGGGTGCAGTAATCGGCGGGCTGTTCGAGCTTGGTGTCGATTTGGTCGGGGTCGGCCGTGGCGGGCGTTTCCTGCGCGTGGGCAGCCAACGGAGTCAGACCCAAAAACAGCAGGGCGAAGGCGAAGCAAAGGCGCATAACGAGTGAGAAGGGGTGAGAATCAGTAAGAAATGAGAAGAGCGAATGTACAGCGGCGAACCGCTGTGGTTGGTGCGCCGCCGTTGCCGACCTTTGTCGCTTTCAACGACTCTCTTACGTATGTCACTCCTCGTCATCGGCTCCGTTGCGTTCGACGCCATCGAAACGCCTTTCGGTAAGACCGATAAAATCATCGGCGGTGCCGCCACCTTCATTTCGCTGGCGTCTTCGTACTCGGTGAAGCCCGTCAATCTGGTAGCCGTCGTCGGCGACGATTTTCCGGCGACCGACATCACGATGCTCCAGCAGCACGGCGTCGATACGACGGGCCTCCAGATTAAAGAAGGCGAGAAGTCGTTCTTCTGGTCGGGGCGCTACAACACCGACCTCAACTCGCGCGAGACCCTCGTGACCGAGCTGAACGTCCTCGGCTCCTTCGACCCCATCATCCCCCCGGCGTATCAGGATTGTGAGTTTCTGATGCTCGGGAACCTCGTGCCCGCCATTCAGCGCACCGTCATCGAGCGGTTGCGCCGTCGGCCGAAGCTGGTGGTGATGGACACGATGAATTTCTGGATGGATACGGCGATGGACGACCTGCGCCAGACCCTCCAAATGGTGGACGTGCTGAGCATCAACGACGAAGAAGCACGGCAGCTTTCCGGCGAATACTCGCTCATCAAAGCCGCCCGCGTGATTCGGGCGATGGGGCCGCACACGCTCATCATCAAAAAAGGCGAGCACGGCGCCCTGCTGTTTGGTCCGGACGGTCAGATTTTCTACTGCCCCGCTCTGCCGCTGGAAGACGTATTCGACCCGACCGGCGCGGGTGATACGTTCGCGGGCGGCTTCATCGGCCACTTGGCGGCAGCCAACCGCACCGACTTTGCGGCGATGACCCGCGCCGTGGTCCACGGCTCCGCGATGGCGTCGTTCTGTGTCGAGAAGTTCGGCACCGAGCGCCTGCTCAACCTGACGGCCTCCGAAATCCGCGCCCGTGAAGCGCAGTTTTCGGCGCTCGTGCGGATGGGGTAGGGGAGAAGCGGCCCTTGCCGCTCAGGGTGCAGACGACGGCGGCCACCGCAACCGGCAACCGCCGCGCCCGATTTGGAGTACACTCGGACATCTCTCACCGAAACCGAACCATACTCCCATGAGCAAGCACCAAGAAGAGCCGCAACATCCGCAGGACGCCCAGAATCCGGAGGAGCAACAGAACCACGTCGTTAAGCCCGCCAAGCACGAAGGCGAGCCGCACAGCGATGTGCAGGGCAACGAGAAAGCTTCCGTGAACCCGTTCGCACGCGGTGGAGCCCACAAAACCACCGAGCAGAACCCGAGCCGTAACGACGGTGCCCACCGCGCCCCAATGGGCCGCGATTCTGGCAAGAATCCCCAGAAGGTCACCCCGATTCGGAATAATCCGCAGGGCAACAACCCGATGTCGCACGACGTGTAGGGTAGACTATTGAAGCCTGAAAGCTTAACGGCCCGTCCACGAGAGTGGGCGGGCCGTTGTGTTTTTGAGAGGGACCGAAAGTGTTTATCCGCGCTCGCCGTGCTGATCGGCGGCGCCGAGCCACAGCGCGCGGCGGGCCACTTCGGCGGGCGACGCATCCGGGTCGGCCGCGACGGTGAATCGGCGGAAAAACCGCTCTTCCCCGGCCGTGAGCCTGACCGTGCGGAGATGTTTTTGGCGGAACAAGGTGATTTCCGCTTCTGTCAGGCCTTGGAGCAGCGCCGGTAGGTTGCCTTCCACTTTTCGGCCATTGACCGCCACTACCTCGTCTTCTAATGACAGGAAATGGGCCGCGGGCGAGTTTTCAGCAATCGCCACCACTTCCCGCGCTTGCCCGGAGCCGCCGATGCGGAACCCGAACAGGCTCTCGTTCGGCAACACGCTTTCCTCTACTAGCAGTTGGCAGCCGACCGTGCCGAGCGCCCGGCTCAAGAGCTTTTCGAGCGGCGTCAGACCTTCGATGACTTCGTTGAAATACCAGTCCAGCGGTACTTCTGCCACTGTTTCCACCACGCGCCGGTAATCGGCCTCGGTGTAGCCGGTGCCGGTCTGCCCGAACTCCTGCCACAGCCCCCGCATCACATCGTCGAGCGACCGCGTGCCGTCCGATAGCCGCCGCAGCTCCAAATCGAGCAGCAGCGCCGCCAGACAGCCCTTGTGGTAAATGCTGACCTTCCGGCCCGGCACGCCCGCCTTGTACCCATCAAGCCACAAATCCATTGACGAATCGGCGACGGACAAGTGCCGCCAACCATCCTCGTCGAAATGCTTGCGCAGGACGCCGTTCAGCTCGAAAAAGTATTGCTCCGGCGTGAAAACCCCCGCCCGGCAGAGCAGATAATCGCCGTAATACGTCGTGAGGCCTTCTGCGACGTAGCCCGTGCGGAAGAAATTCTCCCGTGTGAAATCATACGGCTGCATTTCTGCGGGCCGAATCAGCTTCACATTCCAGACGTGAAACAGCTCGTGGCACGCCACGCCCAACAGCTCTTTGTAGAGCGCCGGCGTGCCCAGCAGCTCCGCCGGGCCGAGCGCGAGCACCGTACTCGCAGTGTGCTCCACGCCGTGGTAGAACGGCGTTGGGAGCACCTGCACCAGAAAATCGAACGCGGGGCGCGGAAACCCGCCGAACAGCCGCATTTGCTCTTCCGTGAACGCCCGAAAATCGGCCAGTAGGCGCTCCCAGTTGCGCACCGCCGTGCCCTGCACCCAAACGTGGAACCGATGCCCCGCCATCTCATACGCCTCGTGCTGAAGGGTAGGAGAGGCGATGAGCGGCGAGTCGGCTAGCTCGTCGTAACCGCCGTTGGCGTGCAGCACGCGGGCATCGCGTCCGGGCGCTGGCAGGGCGCAGGCCACGCGCCACCCGTCGGGCACGCCGAGCACCAGCTCGCACGGCTCCGTCTCGCGCCCGACCACCGCCAGACAGCAGTTCACGGGGTTCACGTATAGCTGTTGCTCATCGACCCAAGACCCCCCGGCGTCGAGCTGACGGGCGTAAAAATCGTAGCGAATGGTGAGGGTTTTGACGCCCACCGTTTGGACTTCCCAGCGGTCTTTGGTGGTCTTTTGGAAGGCTAATTCGCGTCCTTGCTCGTCGTAAGCGCGCAGATGCCGAAGTTTCTGCGCGAAATTTTGCAGCTCGTAACGCCCCGGTCGCCACGCCGCCAATTGCACGGCTGTGGTGGGGGCGCCGAGGGGGTCAAAAGTGGTTTCTACCGGGATGTAGCCGGTAAGTGGGGCCCGGTAGGCGAGGTGATAAGCAATCATCGTGGCTCAAATGTAGGGGCTGATTCAGGGGCGAATACGGTCAGAATAAGGATGGATGGCTTCAGGAGATTGCCGAAAATGTTTGGCCGTTCCCGGGGTTCTTCGTACTTTTGCCGCCCGTTCCCGAAAACAGATCGGATACAGCCGCAAGACGATGAAACGTACGTACCAGCCCTCGCAACGCAAGCGCCGCAACAAACACGGCTTCCGCTCGCGGATGGAAACCGCCAACGGCCGCCGTGTGCTGGCAGCCCGCCGCTCCAAAGGTCGCAAGCACCTGACGGTGTCCGACGAGCGCCGCCCGAAACCTTAAATTATCCTTGCGTAACGCGTGAGCAATCCGGTCCAGCGGCCTTCGGCAGCAGCTCCGGCTCGCTTCACGTTTCGCAAAGCCGAGCGCCTGTGCTCCCGTCGTTTACTCGATGGGTTGTTCAAGTCAGGCAATGCTTTCAATGTGTACCCGCTTCGGTTCGTCGTCTGGCGACCTGAAGCGGGTACGCCGGTTTCAGGTGGTTCGACCGCTGAGAATCCTTCGGTCCCGCGTCGCCCTAGGGCGGTGCCGCCCGTGCAGGTGGTGCTCAGCGTATCGAAGCGGCACTTCAAGCGCGCCCACGACCGTAACCGCATCAAGCGGCAGCTCCGCGAGGCGTGGCGGCAGCATAAACCGTGGCTTTTGGAGCAACCCCGCATCAGCAGCGCGGCTCCTTCCGGCACCGGCGGACCGCTACTGATAGCTGTGCTGTATATTGGTCGGGAAAAGCCGGAATCGTTCGTTTATCTGAGCCGCCGACTACGGAAAGGCCTTGAGCGGCTCTTGGCGGAACTTCCAGCCCACGCGCTGCCTTCGGCTCTGTAGAGCGGTTTTTCTCTCATCACGAACGAAGCTGCCCACCTTTTCTTGCTCGCTTGTCGCCCTTCCTGAGATATGAAGAAAAAATCTGTCGCCCTGACCTTGCTTGCTACCGGGGCGCTGGCCTTCTCGTTGTCGTCGAACACGGCGTCGGAGCGCTACTTCGATATCGCGCGTAACCTCGATATCTTCGCCTCGCTCTTCAAAGAGGTGAATACGTATTATGTAGATGAGGTACCGCCCGCCCGGATGGTGAAAACGGGGATTGACGCGATGCTCAAATCGCTCGACCCGTACACCAACTACATCCCCGAAGACGATATCGAGGACTTCCGCACGATGACGACCGGCCAATACGGCGGCATCGGCGCCATTGTGGCGACGCGGAACGGCAAGACGCTCATCACAATGCCGCACGAAGGCTTTCCCGCCCAAAAAGCGGGCTTGCTGATTGGCGATGAAGTAACGAAAATCGACGGCATTGCGCTCGATAGCCGCAATTCGAACGAAATCTCGAAGTTTCTGAAAGGGCAGGCGGGCACGGTGGTGAAGCTCGAAGTGCGCCGCTTTGGGGTAGATAAGCCGTTTGAGGTGCCGATTACCCGCGCCAATATTCAGATCGACAACGTGCCGTATTACGGGATGGTGACGGCCGATGTAGGCTACCTGCAGCTTCAGGGCTTCACGGTGGATGCCGGTAAGGAAGTGCGCGACGCCGTGACGGCGCTGAAAGGCCAAGGCGCCAAGAAGCTCATCATCGACCTGCGCGACAACCCCGGGGGCCTGCTCAACGAGGCCATCACCATCTCTAACCTCTTCGTCGATAAAGGCAAAGAGATTGTGAGCACGAAGGGGAAAGTCACGGAGTGGAACAAGGTGTACAAGGCGCTCGACGCGCCGCTCGATACCCAAATGCCGATTGCTGTGATTGCGTCGGGCCGTTCGGCTTCGGCGGCGGAAATCGTGTCGGGCGTTTTACAGGATTACGACCGTGCCGTCCTCATCGGCGAGCGTACGTTCGGCAAGGGCTTGGTGCAGGCCACGCGCCCGCTGCCGTATAACTCGCAGCTCAAAGTCACGACGGCGAAATACTACATCCCGAGTGGCCGGTGCATTCAGGAGCTGGATTATTCGCACCGCAAAGCCGACGGCTCGGTGAGCAAATTCGCTGACTCTACCCGCACGGCCTTCAAAACGGCCGTCGGCCGCACCGTGTACGATGGCGGTGGCATCTCGCCGGATGTGGCCGTTGTCGACCCCGAAATCGCTGATATCACCCGCACGCTCGTCACGAAGGGCTACATCTTCGATTTCGCGACCCGCTACCGCGCCGAGCACCCGACCATCGCCACGGCGAAGGAATTCCGCCTCGCGCCCGGCGACTACGAGCGGTTCATCTCGTACCTCGGCACGAAGGACGTTTCATATAAAACGGGCGTCGAGACGGCCGTCGAGGAGCTGGTGAAGCAAGCGAAGGAAGACAAGCACTACGACGATATCAAAACCGACGTAGTGGCGATGCAGAAGAAGATTCAACTCAACAAGGGCAACGATTTGGTGCGCTTTAAGGCCGAGATCGTTCCGCTCATCGAAGCCGAAATCGTCTCGCGCTATTACTTCCAGAAGGGTCTCACGGAAGCCTCGTTCGGGTACGACGAAGACGTGAAAACCGCCGTAGCCGTCCTCAACGACGCCCCGCGCTACGCCGCCCTCCTCAAGCCGACCGCCGTAGTGGGCGCTCCGGCCGCGAAGAAATAATGCTCCCCGACGCCGCCGAACGCCACAGCCCGTTACTTCTCTGTCTGGAAACATCGTCGCCGGTTTGCGGGGTCGCCCTCGCGCACCTGCCCAGCGGTGAGCTACTCGCCCAAGCGGAGCTGCGGGTCGAGAAATCCCACGCCTCGCATTTGCTGCCGCTGGCTGAAAGTCTGCTCCAGTTGAGTGGCTACACTCTCGCCGACGTCGGGGCGGTGGCGCTATCGGCCGGTCCCGGTTCTTACACGGGCCTGCGGATTGGCGCCGCTACCGCGAAAGGCCTCTGCACCGCGCTCGGTATTCCGCTGATTGCTGTATCGACTTTACGAGTATTGGCGCGGCAAGTCGCCGATAGCCTGCCCGAACCGTCGCGCTTCCGGTTCTGCCCCTTGATAGATGCGCGCCGTCAGGAAGCTTTCACGGGCCTGTTTTCGGCTGATATGGAAGAGCTTCTCGCGGAAACTCCCCAAATTCTGACGCCGGAGTGGTTCGCCGAGATTTTGGCGCACGGGCCGGTCGTTTTCTGCGGAAGCGGCGCCGCGAAAGTGCAGGCTATGTTCAGTGAGCACCCGGATGCTCATTTCCTGCCCCACGTACTGGTGCCTGCCGTCAGTAGCTTGGCCGTGCTGGCGGGGCACAAATTCCGCGAAAAGTTGTTTGAGGATGTGGCCTACTTCGAACCGGCCTACTTAAAGGAAGCCCACACCACGACGCCGCGCCAATCGGTGGCCGCCGTGGCCGCGCAATCGTAATAGTAGGGGGGAAGTCAGGGCCGTACCGGAAGTACCAATCCCGTCATGGAAATCATGGAAACCGAATTCGTTAACCGCGTCGCCAACTCCGCGCTCACCACGCTCAATCTGGAAGAATTCATTCATCCCGGCGAGCGGGTCGTGTACGATATCAAAGAAAACCTCTTCCACGGCCTGATGCTACGCGAAAAGGATTTCCGCGAATTCCTCAAAACCCACGACTGGACAGCCTACGCCGGAAAAAACGTCGCCATCCTCTGCTCCGCCGACGCCATCGTGCCGACGTGGGCCTACATGTTATTAGCCACGAAGCTGGAGCCACACGCCAACCGCTACGTCTTCGGCGACGTCTTCGCGCTGGAGCAAGCGCTTTTCCACGACGCGCTGGCCGCCATCGACATCGAGCAATACCGCGACGCGAAAGTCGTAATCAAAGGCTGCGGCAATCTGCCAGTCCCCACCGCCGCGTACGTAGAGGTAATGCACCGCCTCTTACCCGTCACGAGCAGCGTGATGTACGGCGAGCCGTGCAGCACCGTCCCGCTATATAAACGGCCAAAAGTGAGCGCATAGCCCGCGGCATCGCCAACTTGCGCCGAATGTCGGCAAACTCTTCTTCGCCCCGCCCCGGATTGGGGTTTTGGTCGGCTACAGCCATCGTGGTGGCCAGTATGATCGGGACCGGCGTGTTCACCTCTCTGGGTTTCCAGGTGGCGGGCACGCCGTCCGTGTTTCCATTGCTACTGTTGTGGGTTGTGGGCGGCGTCATTGCCTTGTGCGGCGCCTTAAGCTACGGCGAGCTGGCGGCTGCCCTGCCTCGCTCCGGCGGTGAGTACCATTACCTGAGTGTCATTTATCACCCGGCCGTGGGGTTTTTGAGCGGTTGGGCCTCAGCCACCGTCGGGTTTGCGGCTCCCACCGCGCTGGCCGCCGTCGCGTTGGGTGAGTACGTGCATCGGATTTACCCCGAAACCTCGGTTCGGGGATTGGCCGCCGCAGTCGTGGTGTTGCTGACGCTGGTGCATTCGCGCAGCGTGCGGCTCGGCGGACGTGTGCAAGTTGTCCTGACGGTACTGAAAGTGCTCGTCGTTTGCCTGTTGATTCTGGCCGTTTGGTGGCCGGGCCTGCCCAATGTGCTCCCGGCCAGCGGCGTGGCCCCCGTACTCGGCGACGGTGAGCTGGTGCTTAGTCCGGCGTTTGCCGTCTCGCTGGTATACGTTTCGTACGCGTATTCTGGGTGGAACGCCGCTGCGTACATCGCTGGCGAAATCGAGCAGCCGCAGCGCAATCTGCCGCGCATTTTGCTCACCGGCACGGCGCTCGTCGCCGCGCTCTACATCGGCCTGAACTACGCTTTCCTGCGGGTCACGCCCCTGGCCGAGCTGAAAGGCGAGTTGGAAGTAGGTTTATTGGCCGCCCAGCACATTTTCCCGGCGCCCATCGCCAGCTTGATGGGCCTCACCATTGGGGCACTCCTCACGTCCACCATCAGCGCCATGACCTTTGCCGGGCCGCGCATCGTCCAGACCATCGGCGAAGACCTGCCCGCGCTTCGGTGGCTCGCCCACCGGCAGCCAGGCAGCGGCGTGCCGTTACGGGCGCTCCTCGTGCAAGTCGGCCTTACGCTGGCGTTCATCTTGACCGGCTCGTTCGAGCAGGTGCTCATATACGCTGGCTTCGTTCTCAGCCTTTTCACCTTCCTGACGGTTGCCGGGGTTTTCGTGCTGCGGCTGCAACGCCCCGATATGCCGCGCCCTTACCGGGCGTGGGGCTACCCGGTTACGCCACTTCTGTTTCTTCTCCTGAATGGCTGGACGATGTGGTTCCTCATCAGCCAACGGCCCCTCGAATCCCTCGCCGGAGCCGGGACGCTGCTGATTGGCTTGCCGCTCTATTATCTGTTGTCGCGGCCGCAAGCAGTTCCGAATCCCAGAATCACTGATTAACTCCGGCCGAATCTCTCTAGTCTCTCTACTGGTTCAATCCTTTTTTATGCGTCTTCGCTCGCTAGCGGCCCTGCTCGCTGCCTCACTCCTGAACGTCGGTTGTCAGACGGAATCCACTAAATCGACCACCACCGAGCCGCCCGTCGCCACGGTTACCCCGACGGAGCCGGAAGTCGCCTCGCCGCCCACCGCGCCGGATTCCGCGTCAGTGAGCGCTTCTGCTGATACTGATTCGCTCGTCTCCCCCGCGCTCCGCCCCGCCACCGTCGACCTCTCGCGAATCGACACGACCCGCGCCTCGGGCTTCTTCGATGCCTTCGGACGCTACCTCGGCGGCTTATCCGCCCGCCCCGGCGCCCCCATCGACGACACTTTGCTCACCAGCGCCCGGTGGAAAGCGTTCCGCCACGCCAACAGCGCCAAGTGGCGCGCCTACGACCGTTCCCGCGTTCAACCCATCCGCCGCTGGGCCACCCGGCAGCTCGATTCTGCCGCGCGCCCGCTCACCACGGTATTCTACCCGTTCTCCGGACCAGATTTGCTGAACGTCCACACCTACTTTCCGCAGGCCGATACCTATGTAATGGTGGGGCTGGAGCCGGTGGGCGCGCTTCCCACGCCAGCGGTGCTCGTGCAGCCCAATCTGTTCAAGATGGTGCAGAGCTCGTTGTGGTCGGTCTTGAATTTCAGCTTTTTCCGGACGATTAGTATGGAGAAAGATTTCAAATCCGCTGAGTTGGACGGCACGCTTCCTATTCTCCTGCTCTTCGCCACCCGCACCGGCCACCGCGTCATCGATGCGCAGCTCGTGCATCTGTCCCCGGAAGGCGCTCTCGAAGAAGGCGCCGCGACGCCCAACACCCGCCAAGTACCCGGCTCCCGCCTTCTCCTCACCGATTCCACCGGGAAAGCGCAAACCGTCTACTACTTCTCCGCTGACATCTCCGACGGCAAGCTCGCCGGGAATCCCGCGCTTCTCACGTTCGCCAAGAAACTCGGCTCGGTCGCCACGTTCGTCAAATCGGCTTCTTACCTGATGCACAAGTCGTACTTCTCGAAGATTCGTAACGTCGTCCTCAATCAAAGTCAACTCCTCCTCCAAGACGATTCCGGCATCGCCTACGATTTCTTCGACGACAATCGCTGGCAGATTACACACTACGGCCACTACACCAAGCCGATTCCACTCTTCGCCGCCCATTACCAGCACGACCTATTCACCGCCTACCGCGATTCGCTACATCACCCCAAGTCGCTCCCCTTCGGCACCGGCTACAATCACCGCGCGAATGAGTCGAACCTGATGTTGGCGATGCGTAAAACCCGCCTGTGATTCGTCCGCTCCTCACCATTGGGCTCACCGCCACGCTACTCTTCGCCGACGGGCCGCGTAAGCAGTCGGCGCTTGGGCAACACGCGGCTGCGCCTCAAGCTTCCGCAACCCCAGATTCCCCGCTCCTCGATAGCCTCCTCCGCGCTCAGCCCAAGCTAGATTCCATTCTGCGGCGAGCCGATGAGCTGAACCTACAAATCATCTACACCCAAATCAACCGCGACGCTCAGAATCGGCCCACCTTCAGCCGCCACACTTGGCACGTCGATCCCACGCGGTATTTCAACCCAGCCAGCCTCGTCAAGCTGCCCGTCTGCATCGCGGCCCTCGAAAAGCTGCATCGTTACGAAGCCCAAGGCGTCAGCATTGCCACTCCAATGGCCACCGGAGTAGCCTACCGTTGCCAAACCGCCGTAACCAAACCGTTTCACCGCGACCCCGACCGCGTCGCCAACGTCGGCAATTACATCCGGCGGATGCTCCTCGTCTCGGATAATGAAGCCTACAACCGGCTCTACGAGTTTGTTGGCCAAGCCGAGCTGCACCAGCGGCTCACCGATTGGCAAATGCCAACCGCCCGCATCACCAACCGCTTCACTCCCGGTTGCGATTCGCTCGCCAACCGCCACACCAACCCGATTACCTTCTACCTGGCCCACCGCGCCCCCGTCCACCAAGCGCCCGCCTTCAATACGCAGCCATTGCCCCCGCCAATCGGCCCAGTAGCCGTTGGGCGCGGCTACCGGGCCAGCGGCAACCGGCTAATCGAGAAGCCCTACAGCTTCACTAACGCCAACTATCTCTCCCTCGACCAGGTAACGACACTACTACAAGGAGTCCTCTTCCCCGAGAGCGCCAGCAAAACGCCCTTCAACCTCTCCTCCGATGACCGAAAGCTGCTTATCCGTTACCTCGGCCTAGCACCACACGAATCAGGTTACGCTCTTTACCGCCACAAAGCGTACTACGACTGCTTTAAGAAATACGCCTTCTATGGCCGAAGCCCCAAAGCGCATTACCCCACCGCCGATTTAAGGAGTTTCAACATCGTAGGCCTCTCCCACGGCTACGTCGCCGACTGCGCCTACTTCGCTGAACCCAGCACCGGCACCGAGTTTATGCTCTCCGCCGTCCTGTACGTCAACAAAGACGGCATCCTCAATGACGGGCGTTATGAGTACGAAACCACCGGTTGGCCGTTCCTGGGGGCATTAGGACGGACGATCTACGACTACGAGAAAAAAAGATCACGCCCTAACCCACCTGATCTCAGCGACTTCCGCCTCTAGCCCACCGCTCGTCCTTACTTTTTATGAAAGCGGGCTTGCAGGGACCAAAAAAGGCACAGTACCTTTGCGGCCCGATCAGACGGACAGGGTGGCAGAGAAAAGGCAAAAAAAGCCCAACGCAAGCCATAGAGAAAGATTTCTCAAGAAAAATTTGGTGGTTTGGAAAAGTCTTCGGACCTTTGCACCCCCAAACAGAAAGACACCGCGAACGGCGAGTCTACACGAAAAACGCCGCTGATTCTTCAGCAAAGTTTTTTCAGAAAAATTTGGTGGTTTGGAAAAGTCTTCGGACCTTTGCACCCCCAAACAGAAAGACAACAACGACAGCCACAACGGTGGCTCTCTCGAAAAGGCTTAGGCCAGCTCGAAACGTTCTTTGAATGACTGGTTAATGACAAGAAAAGCATCAGGTTTCGGCCTGATGAACAGGTGAGGAAGTATCACGACACTTCACACAACAAACGTCGAGACGAAAGTCAAGGCAAACACATCTTACAATGGAGAGTTTGATCCTGGCTCAGGATGAACGCTAGCGGCAGGCCTAATACATGCAAGTCGAAGGGGCAGCAATGTCACTGGCGCACGGGTGCGTAACACGTTTGGAATCTGCCTCATATTGGGGGATAGCCCG
>JANNMJ010000021.1:0-27141 GCA_031397815.1 Hymenobacteraceae bacterium | reverse complement strand
GAGAAACGCATCGCGCACCCGCACCAACGAATCGGGCAGCATCGCCCGCTCCAGCAGCGTCAGCTCGGCGGGGGTGAGCCACGCTTTGGTCACCTCTTCCCATTCCACCGTGAGCTTGCCGGGGTCGACGCCGAGCGTCAGTCCCCGCGCATCACGCGCCCACGCCAGCAGGGGCTTGAGCTGCTTGACGGTCGAGGCGATGGTATTCTGCGCCAGACACGCCCCGACGCGCAGGTGGTTGAGGAAGTCTTCGTGGGCCGCCATCGTGTAGCCTGCCACCGTCATCGGCTCGGCCAGCTCGGCGGCCCACGCCGCCAGGTGGTTGCGCACGGTGCCATACCACCGGATGGTGTACACGCGGAAGCCCCGGCCGGGCAGGGTGTTGATGTAGGCATCTCCTACGCCGCCGGAGCCACCGCACAGATGCTGTCGATGACGGGGCTGGTCGTATCGGCCCCGCCCCACACCCGGCGCATCTCGTGGTGCTGAAAGTCCTCGACCACTTTCGCGTAAATCATCGTCGTGGTGATCTTGGCGTGCCCCATTACCTTCTGCAAAACAGCCACCGGCATCCCCCGCATTAAACTTTGTACCGCGAACGTGTGCCGCGCCGTGTGCATCGACACCAGCTCCCAGACCGGCGTAGCCGTCTTAAGCACTTCACCGCCCCGAACTTCCACCACTTCCACAAACCGGCTCAGCCCCGCGAGCCGAGCGACGCGCTTGAGGTAGCGGTTCATTACCTGGTTGGCCAGCACTGGCAGAAGGCGCGCACCCTGCCCCGTACGCTCCGGGCAGTCATACTTATCCAAGATTAAAGTGGCCGGCTGCGTAAGGTAAACGGCGACCGAGGTGCGTGTTTTGGTCTGGGTGAGTCGCAGCGCCCGCCCACCGCCCGCCGAGGCGGGCAAGTCCGAGAAGTTGCCCCCGTGCAACTGGTGTACGTCCGAGTAGCGTAAGCCCGTGTAGCAGCAGAACAAAAACACGTCCCGCGCCGGTACGAGTGAAGACGGCAGCACGGCGGCAGCCAGCGCCGTTAGGTCATCCGCGGTCAGATAGAGCATATCCAGGTCCGCCGCCGGTACCCCGAGTCGCGCCGGGTCAACGGCCAGTTGCTGCCCGCGGTCATCACGCAGGTAACGCAGAAAAGCGCTCAGGTTTTTGGTGAGCGTGTACAGCGAGTTCTGCGCGAGCTTCCGATCCAAGCGTAGGTAACGAAGTACCGCCTCGTGCGTCGCCAGATCATACGTTCCCACAATCAGCGGTTGGCCCGCTTGCCGCTCGAAGCCCGCCATCCAGTTGCGCGACACCAAGTAATGGCGCAGCGTGTTGCGCATCAGCCCCCGCCCGCGCAGAACTTCCCGGAACGCATCGAACTGTTCGAGCAGCAGCAGTCGCGGCGGGGGTGGAGGTGGCGTTGGATCAACGGCGGGCGGGTAAAGCTCATCCAGTGCTGCCCGCACTGTAGCCAGCGTCGGAGTGCCGTTGTTGATGCGAATGTGTCGGTACGCCGCCTCGACACGCGCAGCCTGTGCTTTCAGATTGTCGTTGGCGTCTTGGTAGCCGGGAAACGATTTTCTGAACCGGCCATTCTCCCGATCCCAATGCTTCGGAGAGCAAAGTTCGTTAGTGGGTAGACGAAGGCGCTGCTTATCAAAACAGGCAATTAGGCGGACGGCGCAGAGGCCGGAAGGTTAGGGTCGGTCGGAACGGAGTTCGAAAGAAATGACCATCGGTTGGGTGGAAATGCTGGGGGCACCAGCGGGGGCAAATAGTGAGGCACATATCGGCACCAACCGGGTCACAAACCTGAACCAGCTAGAAGCCAAAAACCCCGAAAAACCGCATCTGTGACCAGATTTGCGACTTTCCGGGGTTTCCGGTAACAAAACGTTGAGCCTCCTGCCGGGATCGAACCAGCGACCTACTGATTACAAGTCAGTTGCTCTACCAGCTGAGCTAAGGAGGCGGCTGAGGCTGTGAGCCGCCGGTACAAAAGTAGTCCCGGACGGCCCACAGCCACAATATCAGACGCGTTTTTTAGCGACGTCCGCCGCCGAAACCGCCGCCCGGACGGCCACCGCCGGCACCACCCCGACCACCGCCGCCACCGCGACGGTCGTTGTCGCGGTCGCCGTAGCTCTCGCGCTGGGGGAGGGGCGGAGCGACCTGCCGCAGCGTTTTCAGCTGCTGCTTAGCGTGCTCAACCCGCGATTCCGCTTCCTGAATGCGGCCTTCGTACTCCGTGCGCAGGGTGTCGGCGTTTTTGGAGCGGGCGAAGAAGCCGAGGTTGGTTTTCAGGGTCGCAATCTCGTTTTCCTGCTCGGTGATGACGCGACGCAGGTCCTGCTCACGACGGGCGAAGCGCTGCGCGGCATCCGGCGCGCCTTTCATCTGCTCCAGCTGCTGACGGAACAACAGCTCCTGCTTCTGCGAGTACGGAATCGACACGATGTCGAGGTACTTGCCGAGGAGCGAGAAGAAGCGCTCTTCCACGCGGGGAGCTACCGGCACCTGACCGCCTTGCTGGGCACGGTCGGTGTCGAACTTAGTCCAAGCTGCCAGAATTTCGCGGTATTCTTCCAGCGTGCCGGTTGTGCCGGGGTCGATGGCCGAGAGGCGAGCGGCTAGCTCGTCGAGGTAGGCGTTTTTCTCTGCCGAAAGCTCGTTCAGCTGAGCTTCGCGGGCGGCGCTTGCCACCTGACGCTGCTCGGCTTCGCGATTCGGACGCTCGAAGAACGCGTTGCAAGCCGCGCGGAACCGGTTCCAGAGCTTCTGCGACAACCGCTCCGGCACGGGGCCGATGGTTTTCCACTCTTTTTGCCAGTTGATGTACTTCTCGCGGGTAGCAGCGTAATCAGGGTCATCCTGATGCGTTTCGGCGAGCTGAATCAGCTCTTCCTTGCGCTTCACGTTGGCCGTGCGCTCTTCGTCGAGGGCTTTGAAGAAGACGCCTTTCTGGGCGAAGAACTTCTTGTAAAGCACCCAGAATTTCTTGTTCAGCTCGGTGGCTTGCGCACGCGGCACGAAACCGGCGGCGTCCCACTGTTGCTTGAGGCTTTGCAGCTCGTCGGTCTTCGTTTTCCAGTCTTCGATGCGCTCGGAGCGGAAATCGGCCATTGCTTCCAGCTGCTCCATCAGCGCCTGCTTGCGCACCAACGCTTCCTGCTCGGTAGCACGACGACCGGCCATCTCTTCCGTCCGGCGTCCGTGGACTTTGTCGGATGCGGCCGTGAAGCGCGCCCAAACCTCCTCACGCAGCTCCTGCGGCACCGGACCAATGTGCTTCCACTCTTCGTGGAGGCCACGAAGGTCGCGGGCGGCTTGACCGGGGTTGGTCTGCGCCAGCTCAGTAAGAGTTTCAGCACGACCAACGAGGCCGTTCTTCAGCTCCAGATTCTTGCGGCGGTCGAGGTCTTTCAGCTCGAACGTCAGGTTGCGCTGCGAGTAGAAGCGGTCGAGGAGGGCGTCATACGTCTGCCACAACTCTTTCGACTCCTTATAAGGCACCGGCCCAACGGCTTTCCATTCCGTCTGCAACGCCTTGATTTTGGGCGCCGATGCGTCGGATGATTGTTCAGAAGAAGAATCGAGGAGCTGCCGAATCTGGTCGAGAAGCTGGCGCTTGCGCTCCAGATTCTGAGTTTGCTGCTGCTCTTCCTGACGGCGGCGCTGACCGCGCATCTCGCGGAAAGCCTGCCAGCCTTTTTCGAGGGAGCGGTGCTCGGCGGTGTGGCTGTTGTCGAAAGCGGCCGGGTCGCCGCCAGCGGCGACGAAGCGGGTCAGCGCTTCCTGACGCTCGTGCTCGTAACGGGCATCGTACTGACGCTTGCGGTCGATGAGCGATTTCGCTTGCTCCACGCCTTCCGGCCGCTGGATTGCGGCCAACAGGAGCAGGCTCATCTGACCAGCGTCAAGCGATTCGAAATTATCGAACTCAACCGGAGCAGCGGCGGTGTCTTCGGCTGCGTCGTCTTCGGCGGCTTCGGCGGCGTCATCGGCGGCAGCTGTCGTAGCGCCTTCGCTGACCGCCTCAGCTTCTGCCGGAGCAGCAGCCTCAACCGGAGCCGGTGCCATCACTTCGCTCATCGCTTCAGTAATAGTAGAAGCAGCGGCTTGCGACGGCATTTCCATAGCGGAAGGAGCGACGGTACCCGTCGGGGTAATGTCTTCCGAAGCGCTCGGCGACGACTCCGTTTCGACTGCCGCAGGGGCGGATTCAGTCGATTCAGCCGCAGCTTCGGGCGCAGGCGCAGCTTCCGCCACTGGCTCACTCGCGGGCTGGGTCAGCACATCGGCAGCGGCGCTTACGGAGCTTTGGGCTTCGTGCGGCTCGACGGCTGCCGTTTCGGCGGCGGGCGTGGTGGCGGCGGCCGCTAGCGCTTCGGCGCTCGGCGCGACCGTTGCAGCGGAAGGGGAAGGAGCCGCCGCAGGAGCAGCCGACGCGGGCTGTTCGGCTGATGACGACTGTTCCGCTTGTTGGGATTTGCGCGCGGCAATCTCCGCCAAGCGGCGTTCCAGAATGCTCATCGAGTCATTCTGTTCGGGGGTGTTAGGGGTGTTCATCGAACGAAATAAAGCAACACTACGACAAAGGAACAACGGACCGGCCGACGGCGAAATCAGTTTAGGCTTGGGTCGATGGGATAATTGGCGAGTACGCGGTAACGTCCACCCATTTCCAGCAATACCCCGCGCCAGAGTTCCTCGGCCTCAAAAGTAAAGACTTTTTCGGCGGAATTAGGCTGCACGACCCACGTATCGCGTGCAATTTCCTCTTCAAGCTGTCCGGCCGACCAGCCTGAATAGCCCACATAGAACCGAATCTCTTCCGGCGAGATGCTGTCGGAGACGAGCCGCTCGCTGAGGTCCTCGTAATCGCCGCCCCACAAAACCGGCGCATCGGCAGTGCCGCCGAGCGGAATGGAGTCAGGTAAGTTGCTGATTCGGTGGATGTAATGCAGCGTGTTGTGCTGCACGGGGCCGCCCAAGCCCAGCGGATGCGGGTAGGCGGGAGCCGTGAAAGGCAGCACATCGGGCAGGACGAGCTGCGTCGGGCGGTTGACTACTAAGCCGAACGCGCCTTCCTCTGGATCGAAACGACACAGTAGCACGACGGTGCGCTCGAAGTTGGGGTCGCCGAGGAAAGGCTTCGCGAGTAGGAGAGAGCCGGGGGTGAGGGGCATACGCGAATCGGGTGAAGGGTTACGTATTAAGAGGTGATACGAGTGGAGTAGGGTAGGTGGTTCCGAAAATTATGCTCGGCAAGATGCGCCATTCCGGCCGCTTTCCTGTTCCTTTGACGAAATCGCCGCCGTTCGGGCGTTTTTCTGCGGGCTTAATCGGCCTAAGCAATCACTGGACGTCAATCCACCATCACGCCTCTTACTCGCTCACTCACGATGTCTCTGAACCTCGCCGATATTCGGCTGACTTACGCGCAAAAAGCGCTTTCCGAAGACGCCGCGCACCCGGATGCGCTTCAGCAGTTTCGGCAATGGATGGAAGAAGCCCTCGCGGCGCAGGCCGAGGAGCCGACCGCGATGGTTCTCGCGACGGTGGATGCGACGGGGCAACCGTCGGCTCGCGTGGTGTTGCTGAAAGATTTGGTGCTCGATGCGCCCGGCGGCTTTACGTTTTACACAAACTACGAGAGCCGCAAGGGCAAGGCCCTGCTGCATGAGCCGCGCGCGGCACTCACGTTTTTCTGGCCCGCGCTGGAGCGGCAGGTTCGGGTGGAAGGAATCGTGCACGAGACGTCGGCGGCTCAGTCGGATGCGTATTTTCAGAGCCGTCCGCGCGGCAGTCAGCTTGGCGCGTGGGCGTCGCCGCAGAGTCAGGCGGTACCGGACAGGGCGTTTCTGGAAGGCCGTGAAGAGGATATGGCCCGCGCCTTCGCCGACCAGCATCCGCTGCCACGGCCGCCGCATTGGGGTGGCTTTACGCTAGTGCCGCACCGGATTGAGTTTTGGCAAGGACGGCCCAGTCGGCTGCACGACCGGCTCGTGTATGAGCGCGCCGACGAAGCGGGCGCGTGGCAGCGCGGGCGGTTGGCGCCTTAAGTTGTCAGACCAGCTCTGGATTTGAGAGGACTGAATCAACGCCGCACCACGAAGCCTTCGTAGCCTTTTTCACTGCCTTCGGCGCGCTCGACTTTCGTGACGTGGGCGAGTGTGGGGCCACGGTGGCACCATTTCTCGAACTGTGCCAGTGCGTCGGCAGGGCCTTCTACTTCGATGCTGACGGTGCCGTGGGCGTCGTTACGGGCGAACCCGCGCAGGCCCAGCGCCTCAGCCTCGCGGCGGGCGGTCTCGCGGAACCAGACGCCTTGCACCCGGCCGTGAATAACGAGGTCTACGTGCATCGGATGAAATACTTAATTTGGGGAGATCGCGGGTCGGAATAAATTAAATTCTGACGAACGGGGGAAGGCTGATTTTAGGGCTAAAAAGTACCACAAAATTTCACATCAATGTGTGATTCTGAGGGCTGTGGTCGTGAATGACCTTTGTTGAAGTAGGTCGGCGGCAGATTATTCCGCTCGGCGCTTCACCTTTTGTTCCGGTGCTCTCGTGAAAAATATCCTCTCCTCTCTGATTCCGGCCGCCATTCTTTTCGTGCTGACGCTGGTCGGCGGCTTGCTGCTGGTTCGTGCGCAGCTGGGCAATTCGCGCGATAATCCGGTGGTTCGGCAGGCGATGTCGGCGCGTCCGCCGCTGCCTAATGCGCCCAATTCCAAGGCCCTCGCGACGGCTTCCAAGGATACCGCCCCATCGCGGGCGGTGGGCCGCTGAGGAAACGCGGGCGGCTTCGGCTTCCTTCAGGACTGACTCTCTTTTAGATACGCCCCGACTGCGCTGTGCGCGGTCGGGGCGTCGTGCTTCTGCCCCGAGCGGCGAACTTTGCACGGTTCCGCCGATTTTTCTTCTGTCGATTTTCCCGCGCTCATTCTTGCCGTCGCCCTTCACGTATCCTGATTTGCCCATTGTGGGCGCGCTGCCGGAGCTGCTGGCCGTGCTGACGGCGGGTTCGCGCGCGATCCTCGAAGCGCCGCCGGGGGCGGGGAAGACGACGGTGGTGCCGCTGGCCCTGCTGGATGCGCCGTGGCGGATGGGCGGGAAGATTCTCGTGCTGGAACCCCGCCGACTGGCAGCCCGCGCGGCCGCAACCCGGATGGCGCGGCTGTTGGGCGAGGACGTCGGGCAGACCGTCGGGTACCGCGTGCGGCTCGAAAACCGGGTGTCGGCGCAGACGCGGATTGAGGTGGTGACCGAAGGAATTCTGACGCGCTTGCTGCAAGACGACCCCGCGCTGGAAGGCGTGGCCGCCGTGCTGTTCGACGAGTTTCACGAGCGGTCGTTGCAGGCGGATTTGGGGGTGGCCCTCGCCCTCGATGCGCAAGCGGTGCTACGGCCCGATTTGCGGCTGCTCCTGATGTCGGCGACGCTCGATAGCGCCCGCCTCGGGCCGTGGCTCGGCGGCCCCGACCAGCCTCCGGCACCCATCGTGCGCAGTGAGGGGAAAATGTTTCCCGTCGAAACTCATTACGCGCCCCCGGCCGCGGTGGCGGCAGCGGGCGCCCGCCCCACGGAACGGCTCGCGGCGTTGGCGCCCTCGGCCATCACCCGCGCCCTGCGCGAACACGCCGACGGCGATATCCTCGTCTTCCTGCCCGGCCTTGCCGACCAGCGCCGCGTGGCCGACCGGCTTCAGCTCAGTTCCGAAGTCGACCTGCACGTTCTCCACGGTGAGCTGCCGCTGGATCAGCAGGATGCAGCGTTGCGCCCGGCGCCCGTCGGTCGGCGGAAGGTGGTTCTGGCGACGAGTATCGCCGAAACCAGTCTGACCATTGAAGGCGTCCGCATCGTAATCGACGGCGGTTTTGCGCGCGTGCCGCGCTTCGACCTTCGTACCGGTCTGACCACCCTCGCCACGGAACCCGTCAGCCGTGCCGCCGCCGACCAGCGGCGTGGCCGCGCGGGGCGTCTCGGTCCCGGCATCTGCTACCGGCTCTGGGCCGAAGCCGACCACGCGCACCTGCCCGCCCACGCCGCCCCCGAAATCAAGGCCGCCGATTTGAGCGGGCTGGCGCTAGAAACCGCTCTTTGGGGAACCACCGTCGAGCAATTGCGCTGGCTCGACCCGCCGCCGCCGCCCGCCCTCGCTCAAGCCCGCGACTTGCTGACCCGCCTCGGCGCGCTTGCTCCGGCGCCAATTGTCGGCGGCTCCCCGCTGCCGCAACAACCCACCGACCACGGTCGCGAGCTGGCCCGGCTCGGCTTGGCGCCCCGGCTCGGGCACTTGGTGTTGCGCGGCCACGCGGCGGGCCACGGCCCCACGGCGGCGGCGCTGGCGGCATTACTGGCCGAGCGCGACATACTGGCTGGCACTGGCGGCGGCCAGACGAACAACGGTCGGCCCGATACCAACCCCGACCTGCGGCTGCGGCTCGAAGCCCTCGCGACGGGCCGCTCGCCATTGCCGGGCCTCACGGTGGACCAAGGCTTGGTGCGGCGCGTGCGCGAAGCGGCATCGGCGCTCCGGCGCCGCGCGGGCATCCCTGACGGTTTTTTGCAGCCCGATGCCGCCGGTCCGCTCGCCGCCCTCGCTTACCCCGACCGGTTGGCGCAGCGCGAAACGCCCGAGCGCGTCCGGTTGCTGAGCGGGCAGCGAGCGGTGCTGCCGAATCAGTTTTTTGCCACTTCCGACCAATTCTTTGCCGTCGCGCTGCTTGAAGGCTTCGGCGGTCAGACGCGGGCGGCGTTGGCGGCGCCGCTGTCGGCGTCGGAATTGGAGCGGGAGTTTTCGGCTTTGATAGAGACGGTTGATGAAGTGCGATTCGACGAAGCGACCGGGCGGGTGACTGCCCGCCGTCGGCGCCGTTTGGGCGCGCTCGTGCTCACCGATTCGGCGCTCACCAACCCATCGCCTGAGCAGGTGCGGCACGCGCTTCTCGATGCCTTGCAAGCCGCCGGCATCGCCCGCCTGCCTTGGACCGAGGACGCGCAAAGTCTGCGCGAGCGGCTGGCGTTTATGCACCACCTCAACCCGGCGCAATGGCCCGCCGTGGACGATGCCACGCTCCTCGAAACCTTCTTTGAATGGCTGGAGCCGCACGTGCCGCCCACCGCGCGCAGCCTCGCCGACGTGGCCCGCACCGACCTCAGCGAGGCGCTTTTGGGCCGCTTGCCCGGCGGCTGGAGCCAACGCCAAGAGCTGGACCGCACGGCGCCGAGCCATCTGGAAGTCCCGAGCGGCTCCCGAATCCGCCTCGATTATTCTGACCCCATCGCGCCCATACTCGCGGTGCGCTTGCAGGAAGTTTTCGGCCTGCTCGACACGCCGACCGTCGGCGGTGCGGCGCGGATTCCGCTGCTGATTCACTTGCTCTCGCCGGGGCGCCGCCCCGTGCAGGTCACCCGAGATTTGCGCTCTTTCTGGCAGACTGGCTACTTCGAGGTTCGGAAGGATATGCGCGGGCGGTATCCGAAGCACCATTGGCCCGATGACCCGCTGAGCGCGCCGCCCACCGCCCGCGCCAAGCCACGCGGGACGTGAGTGGTCTGTTTTCGACTTCCTTCTCCAAATAATTCACCGCCTTGTCATCGTCGTCGCCGCTCGTTTCCGTCGTTGCCCTCTCGCATAATCACGCGCTGTTCCTGACGGAATCGCTCGATTCGGTGCTAGCGCAGGATTACCCCGCGGCTTCGATTGAGCTAATTATTGTGGATGATGCCAGCTCCGATGATTCGGCGGCTGTGATTTCGGCGTGGGCGGCGCTTAACGGAGTGCCGCAAAACCGGCTGATTCTGATTCCGCCGGGCCAGAGCCGGGGCGCGTGCGCGGCGTTCAATCAAGGCTGGGCGCTGAGTAGGGGAGAGTTTATCATCGATTTAGCGACTGATGATATTCTCTTGCCGACGCGCCTGACCGAGCAAGTGGCCGCCTTCGCGGCGCTGCCGCCCACCGTCGGGGTCGTGTACACGGATGCGGAGCTGATGGATGAAGCCGGGCGCTTCGTGCGGCGCCATTACCGGCGCACACCCACCGGCCAAACCCTGCCGCCGACGCTCTCCGGCGATGTGTTCGCGCACGTGCTCGGGCACTACTTCATCTCAACTCCGACGATGATGATACGCCGCCAAGTGCTCGAAGAGTTGGGCGGTTATGACGAAAAGCTCGCCTACGAAGACTTTGATTTCTGGGTCCGCTCATCGCGCCGGTGGCAGTACCACTTTCTGGATCGAGTCCTGACGCGCAAGCGGCTGCATCCGCGCTCTCACTCGCGCGGTTTCTACCAAGCCGGCGACCCTCAGCTCGCTTCCACGATTGCCGTTTGCTATAAAGCGCACGCACTTTGCCGCACGCCCGCCGAGACGGCCGCGCTGGTGCGCCGGGTAAAGTATGAGCTACGGCAAGCCGCTAGATACCGGCAATGGAGCGAGGCACAGCAGTTATATGCACTTTTGCGGCAGCTCCAACCTACGCCAAGCCTTGCGTGGCGGACAGTAGGAGCGTGGAGCCGGTGGCGAGCCAACTAGTTAAATTCTGCTGATTGGGCACATTGCCGGGTGCCGGGGTTACTTTTGCCCTACCGACGAACAACCTATTTCGTGTCAAATTCCTACTACGGCAATTCTTCGCGTTCTTCTTCGCGTGCAGCAGCCCGGGCACTCGCCGCTCCGCAGCGTGAAATCAATTGGCGCCGCGGCATCAGCTATCTCCTTCCGGCGCTACTGATCGTCCTCATGACCGTCGTGATGGGGTCTTATTACGAGACGACCGACGACATGCTGCTCACGCTCATTCTGCGGGGCGTGTTTTCGGAGCAACCCGTCGGGAATCTGCATATCGCCTTCCACGGAATCAGTCACTTACTGGCGTTTTGCTACCGCCTGCTGCCCGAAGTGCCGTGGTATGGGCTGTTCCTGTTTTTCTGCTTTTACCTGACGCTGGTCCTGATTTTCAGGCTCGTCTTCAAGCTTGGGCGGCGCATTTTCTCCAACGAGCAAATCGCCTTTCTCGTCACTTTCCTGTTCCTGGGTGGCTTGGCGGATACGCTGCTGTCCTTCCACTACAGCCGGGTGGCGCTGTTACTCGCGAGCGCATCGTTTCTGACGTATGCTTTCGACAGTAAAGAGCCCGGCAGCCGTCATACCCGCATTCTGCTGATCTGCGGGATCGGGCTGCTGTTGGCGCTTTGCATCAGCACCGGGGCGGCTGTTTTAGGTCTGGCGCTGGCACTGCCCGGTGCTTTGCGCGTGCCGGGACGCACTGGGGTCGATTTCCGCAACCTCGTTACCTCGCTTGTGCCGTTCGCGCTGGTAGGCATCCTGTTCTACTCCCTCAACGTCCTGACGCGCTCCGACGATGAGATCGCGTATCTACGGCAAGTGCAGCGCCTAGAGTCTTATGAAGACTACGGCTTGTACTACTTCCGTACCGTCGACCGCGCCGCTGACCCGCGCGCATACGCTGTCAAAGACGCCATTCGCGAAGGCATGCTTGGTGATCGGGTGGCGGTAAACGAGCCGTTTTTTGCCCGTGCTGGTGGGTACGAATGGGGGAAATTCCTCGCCGGACGTGCTCCCAGTAAGCTGACAGAGGCGATTAAGCGGATTAGCAAAGACTACTTTTTGCTGCTCTCCTTCAACCTACTTATCGTTGCCTACAGCTTCTCGAAGCTTAAGTCGCGGACGCGGCGCCGGCTCTTGATTCTGACGCAGGTATGGGTAGTGGGCCTGCTGCTGATCATCGCCGCGATTTTCAAGCTGCCGCCACGCTTGGCCTCACCGAGCTTGTTCGTGCTGTTGTTGATCAATATCACCTTCTTTCTGCGCCATCGGCGCTTTCAGAAGCCCACGCTTCCACTGTGGCTCTGGGGAGCAATTTTGGTCGCGTTGACCGGGCATATCTACCGCTCCGGCACCCGGATGCAGACGATGCACGACCATCAGCGCGAGAATGAGCAGTTTCTCGTCAGCTTGCAGCGGCGATTCCAGGGGCAGCTCCTCGTGACGGCCGGTCTGGAAGAGTATCTCGCTTACCTCTCGCCGTGGGAGGAATACGCGTTCGGCAGTACCAAGCTGCTGCCGCTGACCGGGTGGTACACGCTATCGCCGGAATACCGCGAGTATGTGCTGGCCCTGACGGGGCAGAAACAGTTCGAGAAGATCATCGAAACGCTAAGCCGTCGGCCGAAAACGCTCTGGATTTCGCCAATTGGCTTTGAAGATCGTTTGAATGACCTCCTGCGCACCGTTCACGGTACCGATATTCAGCTGGTGCCCTTCCGTCCGTTCGTCCCGACGCCCGGCGGCGACGAAACCACGCAGTATCTGGTGGCCATTCCGAAGGGGCAAACCACGCCCGTCGGACCAATTCCCGGCACGCTGCTGAATGCCGTGCCTACTGCCGCGCCAGCCATTTCACCCCCCGTCGCGCCGGCCGATAGTGCGGCCAGCGCGCAATAGAGGCCTTATCTTTCTGCCGACAAATCCGTATGATGTCTGTTTAGCTTCGGATTGCTATTCGTTCTCTCGGTTGATTTTCCCTCACACGTCGTCGCTCACTGATGCCTCTCTCTGCCTCCCTTGCCCTCACGCGCTCAGAAGTGCTGCGCTCCATGGAGACGTTCGTTTCCGACAATCTCTCCACGTTTCTCAAGCCAATTGAGGAGAACTGGCAGCCGGCCGATCTGCTCCCGGATTCGCGTCCGGAGACCTTTTTCGAAGAAGTGCGCGAGCTTCGTGCCCGTGCCCGGGAGCTGAGCTACGACCTGTTGGCCGTCCTCATCGGCGATACGATTACCGAGGAAGCGCTGCCGAACTACGAAACGTGGTTTATGGCGCTCAAAGACATTTCCAAGGCCGCTTCGGGCGGCTGGATGCGCTGGGTGCGCGGCTGGACGGCCGAAGAAAACCGTCACGGCGACGCCCTCAACCGGTATCTCTACCTGACGGGGCGCGTGAATATGCGCCAGTTCGAAGTCAGCACGCAATACCTGATTGCCGACGGGTTCGACCTTCAGACCGCCAACGACCCGTACCGGTCGTTCATCTACACGTCGTTTCAGGAGATGGCGACCAACATCAGCCACCGCCGCGTGGGGGTGCTGGCGCGGAAAGCCGGCGACGATATGCTCTCGAAGATGTGCGGGATGATTGCCGGCGACGAAACCCGCCACGCCCGCGTCTACAAGACGTTCGTGAGCAAGATTTTCGAGATTGATCCTTCGGAAATGATGATCGCTTTCGAGGATATGATGCGGAAGAAGATCGTGATGCCGGCGCACTATATGCGCGAGCTGGGCGTGGATCTGGGCAAAACCTTCGGCCATTTCACCGACGCCGCGCAGCGTCTCGGCGTCTACACCAGCCACGATTACACCGACATCCTCGACTCGCTCCTCAAAGACTGGAACATCGAATCGGTGACCGGCCTGAACGAAACCGCCGAGCGCGCCCGTGATTACGTCCTCGCGCTGCCCGCCCGCCTCCGCCGCGTCGCCGACCGGATGGGGCCGCCGTCGCTGGAGTACCGGTTCAAGTGGATTGACTAATCGCGCGAGACCGTCGATTTTAAGGATATAAACCCTGCTGAAACGCCCGCTCGGAGCCGCTGCTCCGGGCGGGCGTTTCTCGTATTCGCCCCGACCTTTGTGCGGCCCCTCGCGCTCGTTCAACGATAGTCGATGAAAGAAAAAACCATCCTCAAGCTTCACCTCAACTCTGACCCTCGCTGGGCGGATATCGCCACGATGGCCATCGAGGAAATCCTCGTCGATCACGCGTGGTGCGAGCAGAAAGCCGCTTCCACGGGCATCTCGCTCATCGTGAAGCATCCGGAGAAAACCGCCCTAGTGGCCGCCCTCACCGAGCTGGTCCGCGAGGAGTGGGAACACTTTGCGCGGGTGCTGCACGAGCTGGAAAAGCGCGGTTTCGCGCTCGGCAAGCCACGCAAGGATGAGTACGTGGTGGCGCTGATGACCCACATCCGCAAGGGCGGCGACGGGTACATTCAGCTCATGGACACGCTCCTCGTGAGCGCCCTCATCGAGGCGCGCTCCTGCGAGCGCTTCAAGCTTCTCTGGCAGCAAGTGCCGGACCGCGCGCTCGCTGATTTTTACTACGAGCTGATGGCTTCCGAAGCGGGGCACTTCGTGATTTACGTCGACCTCGCCAAGCGCTACGCCGACCCCGCCACCGTGGATGCCCGCCTTCAGGAGCTGCTTCAAATCGAAGGCGACATCATCACCAACCTCCCCGTCCGCGCCGACCGGATGCATTGAGTTTTTTGGGGAATGAAA
This sequence comes from Hymenobacteraceae bacterium, assembly GCA_031397815.1. Taxonomy (GTDB): domain Bacteria; phylum Bacteroidota; class Bacteroidia; order Cytophagales; family Hymenobacteraceae; genus JANNMJ01. Next base: position 12,833 of record JANNMJ010000021.1, on the reverse strand, counting down.
GGGGATTGTAGAGGGTGGGAGTAGAAACCGTAATCGAAAATGGACGCGGGGCTCTGGCCCCGTGTCGGCTATTCGCAGGTCTCTTAACCTGCTAACCTACGTAACCGGCACCGTCTCGGTGCCGGAACTGCTGAATCCAATCGGCCCTCCATCCACCGGCACCGGGACGGTGCCGGATACGTAGGATTGCGCCGATTGGGATGGCGGGACCTGCGTAGCCCGGCCCGCGTAGCCCGGCCCGCGTAGCATAGCCCGCGTAGCCCGGGGTAGATTTCTGCGAAATCAACCCCGGGCTTTGGAGAAGAACCCCGTTGGGGTTCCCCGATTGATTGCGTGATGCGAACCCCAACGGGGTTCTTTTCCACAGCCCGGGGTTGGCGGCGCTCCGCGCCGACTACCCCGGGCTACCCGGCGTACGCACAACGCCATCCGACCCCGTTCTTCTTGATTCCGACTTCGTTCTTGTTGATTCCGATGGCGTTCTTCTCGCTTCCAACAACGTTCTTCTTGACTCCGGTAGCGGTCTTCCCGCTTCCAGTAGCGGTCTTTTCGACTCCAGTAGCGTTCTTCTCGCTTCCAACATCGTTCTTTTCGATTCCAGTAGCGTTCTTCTTCGTTCCAGTAGCGTTCTTCTCGCTTCCGGTAATGTTCTTTTTGATTCCGGTAGCGTTCCCAAGCTGGAAACGGCCTTTCTTTACCTCAGCCGTCTCCTTCTGATTCGCCACTGCTCGGCTGATTCTATCGCCTATTAAGGTCGATTCGCACCGGAAAACCGGCGTTTTACAGACCGTGGCCGCACCTCGCTGAGCCATAGGATAATTCCGCAAAAAAACTTTGCTGCTGAGTCAGGGTGACAGGCGGTTGCCGTGTAGTACTACACGGTCAGCCTCACTGGCCTTGGTTCAAATGCTCCTTCCGCCTTTACCTCATCCACGGTTTTCGTTTCGCACATCCGCAAGTAGGCCGACCGGCGTGAGTAGTCGCGCGCTGGTGGGTGGCTTGTTGGGTGCCCTGCTGCTGCTCGTTAATGGGTCGACGGCGCAGGGCCAAACGCCCGTGGCGGTAGGCGGAGGGAGCTATGCCTCGGCCATTCCGGCTGCTGAAAACGTCACCACCGACTCGCGGCCGCTCTACGTGCTGCCCGGCGTAACCGCCGCCGTCCCGACGAACGATTGGTGGACGCCGCTCATCCTGAAGGATATGTACGGCCCGAGCAAGTACCACCTCTGGGCGCACCCGCTGGATTTTACCGTCGAGCCGTACGGGTTGGGCGTGCATTTCGCGACCGCTTGGTCCGGCGGAGCCGACCAGAATCAGCAGATGGTTTCCCCCGACCCGGTGCGGGTAGGCGGGTTCGGCTTCGCCCCGAATACTGAAAAAGTCAAAAGGTGGGGCGACTGGACCGTCGCGTTTCGCCTACAGGAAAGCCCGACCGAGTACGTCGACGTGACCATCGGCCACGGCCTGCCGTTCACGTGGCTCGAATACACCGGCATCGCCAGCGGGCAGGTGACCACCGACGCAACCGCCAACTACTTTTCCGTTGCGGGTGCTTCGCAATCGTTTCCGTTCACGGGGAGCAGCTACGGCTTTCAGTGGCAGGGGCGGAATTACGGCGTTTTCGCGCCTCAAAACACGTCGTTTACCCTCGCGAACGGCGTCGTGACGGCCGCGTTCAGCGGCGCCGACCGCTACTTGGTGGTGGCCGCGATGCCCGCCCGCGCCGACCTCGCCACTTTCGAGCAATACGCCTACGCCGTGCCGCGCGGCTCCACCGTGAGCTGGGATTACGACGAGCAGCAGGCCACCCTCGCCACCACGTGGCACTTGGATACGCAGCCGCTGCAAGGCACGTCCACGGCTACGCTGCAAGGGTTTTTGCCGCATCAGTTCAAGTACACGACCCTCAATTTCACCCCCACGCCGATTCAATACCTGTCGGCGCGCGGGCAGATTCGGTGTGCGACGGGTAACGACTTTCAGATCACCTACCAGTACCACGGCGCTCTCAGCAACCTGCCCGCGCCTGAGGTGCTGCCGGGGCAGCCGCACCCCTACGATGCGGCGCAGCAGGGCGGTTATATCGATGCGTTCACCCGCACGATGCCGTGGCTCGGCGATGCCAACACGTACGGCGGCGGTAAGTCCTTGACGCAGTTTGCGCGGTTCGCGGCGAATGCGTCGGTGCTCGGCAATGCCAACGCGGGCGTGCTGAAAACGAAGCTCCGCACCGCCCTCGCCAACTGGCTCACCTACACGCCCGGCGAGCCGCATACCTACTTCGCGGCCCTCCCGAACTTCAAGGCGCTGATGGGTTTCGACCCCGGTTTCGGTTCCGAAGAGTTCAACGACCACCACTTCCATTACGGCTACCACGTCTACGCCGCCGGGGTGCTGGGCCTCTACGAGCCGAGCTTCATCGCGCAATACGGCGAGATGGCGAAACTCGTGGCGAAGGAATACGCCAACTGGGACCGCGCCGACGCCCGCTTCCCCGTCTTCCGCACTTTCGACCCGTGGGAAGGCCACTCTTGGGCGAACGGCGGCTACGGAATGAACCCGCCCATCGGCAATAATCAGGAATCGACTTCGGAAGCGATGATGGCGTGGACCGGCATCATCCAGCTCGGCCTCGCCACCGGCGACCAAGCGATGACCGACGCCGGGGTCTTCGGCTACGTCACGGAAGCCGCCGCAACGAACGAGTATTGGTTCGACCGCGACGACGTCAACTTCCCGACTTTCTACGGCGCTGCCGGGAAAATTGTGGGCATCCTCGGCGGTAACAACCTGGAGTATCAGACCTTCTTCGGGTCGCAGCCGAGCTTCATCCACGGCATTCAGTATTTGCCGGTGCTGCCGTCGTCTTATTACTTGGTGCAAAACGACAAGTTCGCCGCCGCCCAGACCGAGTTTGATTTCCTGCGCGCGCGGTCGCAGTCGGTAGGGCAGGGCGATTTAGGCACTTGGGGCGAAGAATGGGACAACGCCGCTCTCCAGTACCTCTCGATTTTCAACCCCGAGCTGGCCGTCGCCACTCAATCCGCCCTCGGCACCGACCCCGGTTTGGCGGGCCTTACGCATTACACCATCCACTCGAACCGCACCCTCGGGCGGCGGCGCTTCGATTACCACATCGGCGCCACCAACAGCGGCGTGTTCTTCAACGCGGCGCTGAACCAGTTCACGTACTGCGCCTTCAACCCCACCACCACGCCGAAGACCTATGATGTGTACCGGGGCGCCACGGTTTTGGGGACGATTACCGTCCCCGCGAACTCGTTCTACAGCACGCACACGCTCAATTCAAGCGGGAGCGCCCTCCCGACGGTCAGCCTGACTGCCCCCGTGAGCGGCGCCATTTACACGGCGCCCGCCACGATTCAGCTCGAAGCCACCGCCTCCGACCCAGACGGCACCGTCGCGCAGGTAGCGTTTTACGACGGCGCCACCCTCCTCGGCACCGATACCACCGCGCCGTATAGCTGGACGTGGACCGGCGGCGCCATCGGCCTGCACACGCTCCTCGCGCAAGCCACCGACAACACCGGCACCATCGGCAACTCCACCACCGTCTCGGTGAGCATCACCGACGGCATCTGCACCGATACCGTCGCGAGCGGCGATTACAGCTACGAAATCTCAACGACCTCCGGCGTCGTGTCGTGGAAGTTCATTCCCCTCGCGCCCATCGCCGGGAGCACCCTCGCCATCCTGTACGTGCAGGCCGGGACGGGCGGGTTCACGGGGTACAATATGACCGCGAGCGGCCCGGCGTTCGTGGCGACGCAGCCGCGCCCCGTAGGGCAGAACCTGACGTTCTACTTCACCTACCGCGTCGGGACCACGCTCACCGAGCGCAACTCCAGCGCCACCCCGCACACCTACACCGTGGGCGATGCGTGCGGCATCCCAACGGGCCTGTCGGCCGCATCGGCGCTCGGCGCGTCGTGGCAGCTTCACCCGAACCCCGCCCAAACCGCGCTCACCGTCGAGCTACCCGACGGGCAGCCCCACGACCTCACCGTGAGTAACCTCATTGGGTCGGTGGTGCTGCGCCAGGCGCACGACGGCCTGACAAACCGCACCCGCCTCAACATCGCTTCCCTGCCGAAAGGCGTGTATTTCCTGACGGTGCGTACCGCGAATGGAGCGCTGAATATGGGTGCCGTTACCCGTCGTTTCGTGAAGGAGTAGGCCGTGCGGCTTACTCCTTTTTTATGCTTCGCCTTGCCCGTTCCTTCCTGAGTTTTTGCCTTCCGATTCCCCCGATTCCTCTCCCATTCATCTCCCGTTTCCTTCACCTGATGCCTTCATCGTTTACGTTTTCAAATACCCTGCGCACCGCCCTGCTTCTCGCAATGCTGGGCCTTGGGGGGCGTGCCGCCGCGCAAACCGCGATGCCGCCCGACCAAATATGGGATAAAACCTTCGGCGGCAACGCCGAAGACCGGCTCCACCTGATGCGCGCCACTCCGGATGGCGGGTACATTCTCGGCGGGCAATCGAATTCGGGCGTGTCGGGCAGCAAGAGCCAGCCAAGCGTCGGCGGGGCCGATTATTGGGTCGTCAAGATTGATTCGGCGGGGGTGAAGCAGTGGGATAAAACCTTCGGCGGCGGCTCCGACGACCGGATGTACCGGCTGGAATTGACGCCGGACGGCGGGTATATTCTGGCGGGCGAGTCCAGCTCGGGGGCGTCGGGGTCGAAGTCGCAGGGGAATCAGGGCGGGACCGATTACTGGGTTCTCAAGATTGATTCGGCGGGGGTGAAGCAGTGGGATAAAACCTTCGGCGGCGGCGGCGACGATAAGCTCACCGGCCTTCAGCTCACGCCCGACGGTGGTTACGTGGTAGCAGGGCAAACGATTTCGGGCGCCTCCGGCGACCGCACCGACCCCGGCCAAGGCGGGTTCGATTACTGGGTCGTGAAGATGGATTCCGTCGGGACCATGCAGTGGGACCGCAGCGTCGGCGGCGTCGATAACGACCTCTGCAACGCCCTCGTCGCGACCGCCGACGGCAGCTACGTCATCGGCGGCTTCTCCTATTCCGAAGCCACCGGCGACAAGACCGAAACCAACCGCGGCGGCTACGATTACTGGATTATCAAGCTCGATTCGGCCGGGGTGAAGGTCTGGGACCGCACCCTCGGCGGCGCCGCCTTCGATAACCTCACAAGCCTCATCAGCACCGCCGACGGCGGCTACTTGGCGGGCGGCTTCTCGAACTCCGGCGTCTCGGGGGAGAAGAGCGGTGCCGTGCGCGGCGACTTCGATAACTGGGTCGTGAAGCTCGATTCGGCCGGGGTGAAGCAGTGGGATAAAACCTATGGCGGCGACGGCTACGACAGTATGAACAGCATGATTCAGACCCGCGACGGCGGCTACCTCTTCGGCAGCCAGTCTAACTCTGGCCTGAACGGCGAGAAAACCCGCGCCAACTACGGCGCCCCCAGCACCCCCGATTACTGGATTGTCCGGACCGATTCGGCCGGCGTGAAGGTCTGGGACGGCACCTACGGCGGCGCGCAAGATGAAGTCCTCACCACCCTCGTCCAGACCGGCGACAGCAGCTACCTCATCGGTGGCTTCTCCAGCTCCGGCGCCACCGGCGCGAAGACGACGCCGAACGTCGGCGGCTTTGATTACTGGGTCGTGAAGCTCGGCGTGGCCGTGCCGCTCGGCCTGCACGCTGACAGCCGCACCGCCGCGCTGGCCGTGTACCCGAACCCCGCGCACGGCACCGCCCGCATGCAGCTCCCGCTGAATGCCCCGCGCACCGGCCTGCGCGCCAGTCTGCTCGATGCCACCGGGCGCCTCGTCTGGAACCAGCGCCTCGGCACCGCCGCTGGTGCTTCTGCTGCCGATAACGGCACGCTGCTGCTCCCGTTCGGCATTCACCCGGCCGGGCTTTACCTGCTCCGCCTCGACGCCGACGGCGCCGCTGGGTTCAGCCGCAGCACGCGCCTCCGCTTAGAATAACCCGTACGTCCCGCCCCACGCCGACTGGTTTCTCCCCAGCCGTCGCGGTGGCGGGCGCTTTTGCACTTACGCTCTTCCTGCCATCTCTCACATTCCCGGGGGCGACGTATCGCCCCGTCTTAAAACCCCTTCGTTCCCCATATGCGACAGTTTTCTACTCGCTTGCTGGTCGCCTCCGGGCTGCTGGCATTGGCGCCGCTCGCGGCCCGCGCGCAGAGCGTGGGCATCGGCACCACCACCCCCGACGGCAAGGCGGTGCTCGATTTGGTGTCGCCCACCAATAATCAGGGCTTTCTGGCGCCGCGCCTGACGCAGGCCCAGCGCGCCGCTATTCTGGCACCGCCGCAAGGCTTGCTGGTGTTCCAGACCGATGCCATCACCGGCTCGCCGGTGGGGTTCTATTACGCCACTGGCGTCGGCACTAATTGGCTGTATCTGGTGGACGCGGGCAGTGTAGGGACGGGTTTTATTCAGAATCAGAATGCCGCCGATCAGGTAGCGGATTTCCGTATCAGCGGTAACGGCCAGCTCAACGCCATTCTGGGGTCGAGCGGCACCGTCGGGACGGCCGTCGGGGTGGGGGTGACGGCGGCGGGGGCGCTGAACATCGGTCAGAACACGACCGGTAACAACGTCTTCATCGGTTATCAAGCGGGCAACGTGAACAACCCGGCGAGCGTCGGGAACACCTTTCTGGGCTACCAGACGGGTCTGGCGAACAACCTCGGCAACAACAACGTGTTTCTGGGTTTCCAGAGCGGACGCGCCAACCTCAACGGTTCCGGCAACACCTTCAATGGGTATGAAGCCGGGCGTACGAACCTCAACGGTAATAACAACACGTTCAGCGGCTACCAAAGCGGGCGCGCCAACCTCAACGGCGGCGGCAACACGTTTTTGGGCTTTCAGAGCGGGTTAGTCAACAACAACGGCAACAACAACCAATTCATCGGTTTCCAAGCCGGTCAGGCGAATACCGATGGCTCGAATAACCAGTTCGAGGGTTGGAACAGCGGCTTTAGCAACACCGGCGGCGCCAACAACACGTTCTCGGGCTTCGAGAGCGGGCGCGGAAACACGGTGGGTAGCGCCAACCAATTCCTTGGTTATCAGGCGGGCCGCACGAACACCGTCGGCAGCAATAACCTGTTCATCGGCTGGCAGGCGGGCCTGAACTCGCTCAACGGCAACAACAATATGTTCGTCGGCTGGCACAGCGGGCTGGCGAACACGGGCGGTCAGGGGAACGAGTTTCTGGGTTTTGAATCGGGCCAGACGAACCTCAACGGGAACGGCAACCTGTTCGTTGGTTTCCAGAGCGGCAGCAACAACCGCAACGGCAACAACAACTTCTTTATGGGGACGCAGGCTGGTTTCACGAACCAGGACGGCTCGAACAACCATTTTGAAGGCTACGAAAGCGGGCGCGGCAACACCACCGGCACCAACAACACGTTCCTCGGCTACCAGTCGGGCCGCACCAACACCACCGGCGGCGACAACCTCTTCCTCGGCTACCAAGCCGGTTTGCAGAACACCACCGGCTTCCAGAACGCCTTCATCGGCTGGGGCAGCGGTCAGCAGAACACGGCGGGCTTGCAGAACATTGCGCTCGGTTTCCAGGCAGGTTTGAACAACCGCACGGGTAACCAAAACCTGTTCATCGGCTACCAAGCGGGCTTTATGCAGCAGACGCCGAGCACGAACCAGTTCATCGGTTTCACGAGCGGTTTCCTGAATACGACCGGCAGCCAGAACCATTTTTCGGGTTGGGAAGCGGGCCGGAACAACTCGACGGGGAATAACAACCACTTCGAAGGCTTCCAGGCGGGCCGCGCTAACAACGGCAACAACAACGTGTACGTGGGTTTCCAGGCCGGTGCGAACGGCGCGGGCACCGGCAACAACAACACGATTTTCGGCTGGCAAACCGGCAACATCACCACCGGCTCGAACAACCTGTTCATGGGCTACCTCGCGGCTTACAACAGCGGCGCGGGGTCGAACAACCAGTTCATTGGGGTGGAAGCGGGGCGCAACAACGGCGCGGGTAACAACAGCCAGTTTATGGGCTACCAGTCGGGCCTCAACAGCTTCGGCAACAACAACTTCTTCCAGGGCTACCAGTCGGGCCTGAACAACACGAGCGGCACCAACAACACCGCGTTGGGTTATCAGGCGGGTCCGACGACGGGCGCCCTGACCAACGCCGCCGCCATCGGCTACCAAGCCACGGTGAGCCAGAGCAACTCGATGGTCCTCGGCGGAACGGGCGCCAACGCGGTGAGCGTCGGTATCGGCACGGCGGCGCCGACGGCGACGCTGCACGTCGCGGGCACCACCTCGACGGTTCGTCTCGAAGGCCTCACCGGCACCGGCACGCGTAACGTGACGGTGGATGCGACGGGCAACCTCGCGACCTCAGTTCCGCTGAATCCGGCGGATTTCATTCAGAACCAAAACGCCGTCGACCAAGCCGCGAACTTCCGCATCAACGGCAACGGCCAGCTCAACGCCATTCTGGGTTCGAGCGGCACGGTCGGGACGGCCGTTGGGGTGGGCGTGACGGCGGCGGGTGCGCTGAACATCGGTCAGAACACGACCGGGAATAACGTCTTCATTGGCTACCAAGCGGGTAACGTAAACAACCCGGCGAGTGTCGGGAATCAGTTCATCGGCTACCAGTCGGGGCTGGCGAACAACCTCGGCAACAACAACGTGTTCAGCGGCTACCAGAGCGGCCGGACGAACCTGAACGGCAGCAACAACCTGTTCACGGGCTATCAGGCGGGCTTCGCGAACCTGAACGGCAGCAACAACCAGTTCGACGGTTACGAAGCGGGTCGTTCCAACTCGAACGGCAACAACAACTTCTATAACGGCTACCAAGCCGGTCGGGCCGGGGTTAACGTCAACAACAACCACTTTGTGGGCTTCCAGGCCGGTCTGGCCAACGTCAACGGCAACAACAATCACTTCGACGGCAACAGCGCCGGTAAGGCGAACACCGACGGTCAGGCGAACCATTTCAGCGGTTACCAGAGCGGTCAGGCGAACACCGTGGGTAACAACAACCAGTTCATCGGCTGGCAGGCGGGCCTCAACAACACGGTCGGTAACAACAACCTGTTCATCGGCTGGCACAGCGGCTTGGCGAACACCGACGGCCAGAGCAACCAGTTCGTGGGTTACGAGTCGGGCCAGACGAACCGCCACGGCAGCGGCAACCTCTTCTACGGGTTCCAGAGCGGTAACAACAACCGCGACGGTAACAACAACTTCTTCCTCGGAACCCGCGCCGGCTTCACCAACCAAGACGGCTCGAACAACCACTTCGAAGGCTTCGAAAGCGGTCGCCTGAACTCCACCGGCGGCAACAACACGTTCCTCGGCTACCAGTCGGGTACGAACAACACCACCGGCGGCGACAACCTCTTCCTCGGTTACCAAGCCGGTTTGCAGAACAATACCGGTTTCCAGAACTCGTTCGTGGGCTGGGGCAGCGGTCAGCAGAACACGTCGGGTTTGCAAAACCTGTCGTTCGGTTTTCAAGCCGGTTTGAACAACCGCACGGGTAACCAGAACATCTACATCGGTTTTCAGGCGGGCTTTATGAGCCAAGTTTCCAGCTCGAACCAGTTCATCGGTCACACGAGCGGCTTCCTGAACACCACCGGTAACCAGAACCATTTCTCGGGTTGGGAAGCGGGTCGGAACAACTCGACGGGGAACAATAACCACTTCGAGGGTTTCCAGGCGGGCCGCGCCAACAACGGCAACAACAACGTGTACGTGGGTTTCCAGGCTGGGGCGAACGGCGCGGGCACCGGCAACAACAACACCCTCTTCGGGTGGCAAGCCGCCGATGCCAGCACCGGCTCGAACAACCTGTTTATGGGCTTTCAGGCCGGTCAGGGCAATGTAACCGGCTCGAACAACTGGGCCGTTGGTTACCAAGCCGGGCCGTTGGCGCCGGGCCTCACCAACGCGGGCGCCCTCGGCTACAACGCCAAGGTGAGCCAGAATAACTCGCTGGTGCTCGGCGGAACCGGCGGTGATGCGGTGAGCGTCGGCATCGGCACCACGGCTCCCGCCGCTACGCTGCACATAGAAGGCGCCACCTCGACGGTGCGCCTCGCGGGCCTCGCGGGCGTTGGCACGCGGATGGTGACGGCCGATGCCGCCGGGAACCTCGGCACCGCCGCCGTGCCCGTCGATACAGATACCGACGACCAAACGCTGAGCATCGTCGGCTCGACGCTGAGCATCTCCGGCCCATCGGGTTCGAGCGTGGTGCTGCCCGCTGCTCCGGTGGTTACGGCCAGCAACGGCCTTACCAAAACCGGTAACGACATCGCACTCGGCGGTACCCTCACCGCCCCAACCACCATCGCACAGGCCGGTAACGACCTGCAAATGATCGGCGGCAACGTGAGCATCGGCGCCGCCACGCCCGCGCCCACCAGCACGCTGCAAGTCAACGGCACGATGGCCGTGGCCGTGGGTGGCGGCATCGGCGGCGGTGTCAGCGGCACCCCGACGCTCCTGAGCGGCACGAACGCCGTGTACCTCGGCCTCGCGCCCACGGCCGGGAACGCTGATTACGCGCTCCCAGACCCCACCACGTGCCCCGGTCGTATCTATTACATCCGCAACAACAGCGGTACCCAAACGGCTTTCCTGACGCTCGAAAACTATTCGGCGGGCACGCGCGAGCTGTTTAACGGCAGCAGCTCGACCGGTTTCAGCTTCTATAACCTGAACGCCAACGCAGCGGGCAAGACGATCATCGCCATCTCCGACGGCGTGAACTGGACTATCGGTCAGCTCAACTAGTGCACCCGGTTGTGCCCCGTCGGCCCACCGCGGCTGGCGGGGCGCAACCCTGCGGTTTCTTCCCCATGAAAAACCTCTCTCTTGCGGCACTGCTGACGCTGCTGGCCACCGGCTCCGCCGCGGCCCAGACGGTCTATAACAACGGCGCTACCATCGCCACCACGCCCGGCACGCTGCTCACCATCAGCGGCGGCGGCTACCAGCAAACGGCGGGCAGCACGCTCCAAACCGACGGCACCACCCGCGTTGACGGCAACGTACAAGCCGCCGCAACTTCCACGCTGAACCTCGGCGTCGGCGATCTGGAAGTGGTGGGCGATGTGACGAACCTCGGCACCACCACCTCCACTAACACCGGCACGCTCCGCCTCACCGGCCCCGCGAACCAGACGGTGGATGTGAATGGCGGCACCGTCGGGCAGCTCATCGTCAACAAAGGCATCGCTTCCGCTGATACCGTGCGTGTGCCGAGTGACCTCAACGTGAGCGGCCAAGTGCAGCTTCTCGACGGGATGGTGCGGACTGCAATCGGCAGCGCGGTGGTGCTGCCCGACGGCGCCACCTTCAGCGGCGAGGGCAGCGGCCAGTACGTGCAGGGCAACCTGCGCGTGACGCGGGCCGCCGTGAGCGGCGCGTCGGCGGTGGATTTTCAGAACGGCGTCGTCATCAATCCGCAGAGTAACGCGCTCGGCGATGTGGTGGTGAACCGGGCGGCCGGGCTGAGTGCGCTCGACGTCACGTTCGGCCAAAACCCCAACAACGCTACTTTCCAAGGCATCGACCGCATCTGGACGATTACGCCGCAGAACCAGCCCGCCCCCGGTCAGCCGGCCGACCTAACGCTCTCGTGGCTTCCCGAAAACGACAACGGCCTCACGCCCGTCCAGCTCCTGAGCGCCGCGCCGTGGCGCCGGGCCACGCCGGCCGCGCCGTGGGAGCGGGTCGGCGGCTACCAAGACGCCTCGGCGCGCACCATCACCGTCGCGACCGAAGAGTTCTCGGAATGGACCGTCGCCGCTGAAAGCGAGCCGCTCCCCGTCGAGCTGCTTTCCTTCGATGCCACCCGCGTCGGGGATGCGGCGCTGCTGCAATGGGTCACGGCTTCGGAACGAAACAGCGCGTATTTCGAGGTCGAAGCCAGCACCAACGGCCGCGAATTCCGCCCCATCGGACGGGTCACGGCGCAAGGCAACTCCACGCAGCGCCATTCCTATGAGCTGCGAGACCCCCGCCTGCTCGCCTACCGCGCCGACCTCGTGTACTACCGCCTCCGGCAAGTCGACCACGACGGCTCGGTGGCATCGTCGCCCATCCGCACGTTACGCGTAACCGGCAAAGCCGACTTCACCGCCACCGCCTGGCCGAACCCCTTCGACGGTTCCGGCGTGCAATTGCAGGTCCGCAGTGGGGGAGAGGTTCCCGTCGAGCTGACCTTGTTTGATGCCGTCGGGCGCCTCGTGCAGCAGCGCACCGTCGCGGTTTCGCCCGGCACCGCGCAGGTGGCGCTGCCCGAAACCACCACGCTCCCAGTCGGCGTCTACATTCTGCGGGTCCGGCAGGGCGCTGAGCAAGTCACCCTCCGCCTGACGCGGCAATAGCATTACCACGCTCTACAACCAATCAACTCTAAGCGAGGCTCCCAGCAGAAATTGCTGGGAGCCTCGTGTGTGTTTTTTAGCCGACGTAGCCGGCTCCGATGTAGCCGGCTCTGTCCCAGAGACGGTGTTGATTCGCCATATTGACTGTTGACGCCATCTCCATGTAGCCGGCTCTGTCCCAGAGACGGTGTTGATTCGCTGTATTGACGTCATGTTAAGGACAGAGCTGGCCACGCGGGTTTCATGTCCGCAACGCGCGTCCCGCGCAAGCCCGGGGTAGATTTCAAAGAAATCAACCCCGGGCTTCTATGATAAAACCCCTTCGGGGTACCCATCTCACGGCATAATCAACCATTCAAAATACCCCGAAGGGGTTTCATCCCAGAAGCCCGGGGTTGCCGAAGGCAACCCCGGG
>JANNMJ010000227.1:0-49350 GCA_031397815.1 Hymenobacteraceae bacterium | reverse complement strand
GGCAGACTTCCTCACGATCGCCTACGAGGCCGGGATGAGCCGAGCGCTCACCGACGAGGTGCTCGGCATGGCCACCGGACAGGCCAACTGGCGGTGCCGTTCCCCGACGGATGGAAGTGGCACCGCTAAGTGGCGGTGCCGTTCCCCGACGAATGGAGATGGCACCGCCAAGTGGCGGTGCCGTTCCCCGACGGATGGAGGTGGCACCACCAGTTGGCGGTTGGGCTTACTCAGCGCAGGCAACCGAGCTGTTCGAGCGCGGTGCGGACGGCTTCTCGGAACGTTTTGTATGAATCCAGCGCGTCGAGCTTATCGAGGCGGAGCTGGTCGCTCATCGGCGCGTAGAGATCGCTGATGGCTGGGGGGCGTTTTTTCCCGGCGTGCGCGATGGAGAGCGCCTTTTCGATATCGTCTTTCGGACGGGGGTACTTCTCCGGTGCTCGTCCCAAGCCAAGCTTTGCTGGGCTTAGAGGGGTGCCGATAAGTTCGCGCAGCAGGTCTTTATCGGCCAGCATCCACGCCTCCATTGCCCGCACCGGAACCAGTGGCACCAGCTGCTGACAAGCGCGGCCGTCGGTGCAGCCTGCCACCTCCGCAAAACCGGGCGTCAGCTTGAATTCGTCGATTTCCGGCAGCGTAAAGCGGTCGGAGTCGACGTGGACACAGAGCATCTGCACCCCGTTTACGGCCGCGCGCTTCGCGGCATCGAGTAGCTGTTGGGGGAAGCTATCGCCCTCGCCGCGCACGATGACGAGCGGTAGCACATCGAGCTGCGGCCCCCGCTCGAACTCGGCGCCCACTTCCTCGAAGGTGCGTTGGATGATGGTCGGCAGGAACCGTTCGTCGGTGGTGCCTTCGGCGAAAAGCCCGATGGTCAGCTTCATATCAGAGCGCGTCGGCTACTTCTTGCAACCCGAGCGTTCCGAGCAGGTCGTCGGGGTTAGCCGATTCGAGAAAGCTGACGAGCTGCGCCAACGCGACACGTTTCGCGCTATCGTCGGGCAGTACGCCGCCTTCGGGCAGCACCACGGGCAGCATATCCGTCACGCGGCGCATCACGCGCTTCCCGTTTTCCGTCGCCGACCGCCCCACCAGCTGCGAGAACCACACCGAAAGCCCCGACTTACTGATCCCCCCCTCCTGCCCCGCCGCCGCTTCCAGACACGCCTTAATCAGCCCCGGTGAGTGCGTATTGACGATAACCTGCCGCAGCGGCCACGGCTCCTGCCCTTCCTCGGGCGGCTCATTGGCGCTCAAATCGCGCAGCAATTCCGCCACCCGCTTCAACAGGCCGGGGTGGACGCCGTTTTCCGGCTCCTCCAACCCTAATACCCCGTGTTGCTGGTCGTCATAAGCGAGAGTGCAGAGGGCAAGCATCCGCAAAGTGCCTTCGGAAAGCAGATGCAGGGGAAAACGCTGCTCATTAGTAGTCAGCACAAACACCCGGTACTGATTATAATAATCATCGTGCTTGACGACGATTTCCTTTATGCCGGGGACTAAAGACGTAAGGCGCTGGGCGATGCGCTTTAATAGGTAGGGGTCTGTCTTTTCTAAGCGCCAGAGGACTCCGGCTAGGTTATCGGCGGCGGGGTTGAGGGTACCGGGGAGACCGAAGGATTGGGTAGGAGAAGTGATGGGGAGTTTTTTAGGGTCTAGGTTGAGAAGCTTCCAAGTACGTATTTCATTACGAATCAAATCCAAGGACAAAAACCTATTGTCTTCTCCGGTCCAGTTCAGAGATGTTTTTGTGTCCTGAAAACTTGCACGAATGTGTGTAAGCGACCATTCCCAATCTTCAGACACTTCACTCTGCCTACGAGCGTTAATTACCACTCTTCCAGTTTCAGAATCCAAATACACTAAAGGAAAGCCACTCAGTTTTTCACTATAATACCCATCATCATTCAGCTGCTTTTTCACAAACAACCTAACCTTATCTAAATTAATTTTACTAGGAGCAAGCAACTCATGAGCAACCACCAAAAAATCCCTCTTATCAGAAACAGCTCGCTTGATATGCAATTCATAGCGAAATTGGCAGCCGTCTACAATTCCAAATGTCTTGTTGATTTTGTGCGTTACTGACGAGTTCATCTCCACCGCAAACCGCATCTCCTCCGCATAACGCCCATCAGCATACTGCGTAAACAACTCCAAGTTGCTCCCCCGCTGCACCTCATTAAAAGCCTCAGCCAACGGCTTTTCCGCCAACAACGACAGCAAATGCAGCGCGTCGAATAAATTACTCTTCCCTGAGGCATTCAGGCCCGCGATGATGGTCAGGGGCGAGAACTCCATCGAGAAGTTGGTGAAGGACTTGAAGCCGTCTATCTCGATACGGGTGAGCATGGGGAGTGTGCGGGGGTTTTTATGCGGTTGCGAAGCTAAGCCGGAAGCCACAGGCGGGCGGGCACAAGGCCGCGCCCCTACGTATCCTATCTTATCACCTCACCCTCGGTTTCCGTCCCGGTTTCTGCTTCGCGGTTAGCAGCGCCTGAACTTCGTCTTCCGCCAGCTCATCGAGGGGAATGTGGGCGGGCAGGCTGGAAACGAGCTTCGCCTCGCGCAGGTATTTCCGGAGCAGGGCCAAGTGCCGGTACTGCTCCATCAGGAAATCGACGACCGTCCGGACCTGTTCGCGGAGCGGCGCTTGCCGATGGAGGAAGGCGAGCCAAGCGGCAAACTGCTGGTACATCGCGTGGCCGCGCCGCTGCGTGCGCAGCTTCTCCTGTAGCCCGCGCTCGATGTAGGCGACGACCAAATCGACGGTGGCGGCGGGCTGGAGCGGGAGGAGCAGCGCGAGCACCTCTGGTATGCGCGGGTAGGTGAGCAAATCGAGCTTTTCTAGGTATTCTGCCAGCTCGGTGCCGCGCCCAAGGTGGTGAAACATCTGCGCAACCAACACCAATTGCGTCTCCGACGGATAGCCTGAGCGGGCCATCTCCGCCACAAAAGCCGTTACCTCAGCGGCCGGAGCCAGCTCGGCGAACTCGGTAAAATCGGCCCATTGGAGCTGCGTGCGAAGGCGAATTTTCAGGACTTCAAGACGCACTTTCCGCCCAGCGGCCGTTGTGGACGGCACCGCCTCCAGCACGTCCGCCGCAAACTGATGCGGCCAGTGCGCGAGCAGCTTGGGCGCGATGCGCACGACGTTGGCCGCGCTAGCCTGATTACGGTAAAACTGGAAAAGCTGACGCGCAATGCCGGCGTCGGTCAGAAAGAGCTTCTCGGCATATTTCACCCATTCCACGTCGTCGGCGAGGGTTTGGGCGATGCGCAGGAGAAGGCGGTCGCGCGTGGCGGGCAGAACGGCGGTCGCGTCTGGCAGGGTAGCGCGGACAATTTTTGCCGCCTCCGGGTTGGCCGCGAGCGTCAGCAGCACAGCCACCCAATGGGCCTCGGTGGCCGCAGGCGAAACGCGCTTTTTAGGGTGAAGGTGCTGCTCCAGAAAAACCTGAAGGGCTTTGCGGTCGGCATTCTTCGGAAAGGGTTGACTGGCGAGACGGTCGGGCCACCCGAACGTCAAATACTGCTCGTGCCAGCGGTCGCGGACGATACTGCCGAAGTTGGCGTACAGGTCGTAATCATCGACTTCGGGGTCGGGCAGCACCAACAGGGCGGCGCCCACGTCGGCCCAGTACCGCAGCGCGTCCAAAGGCTTATCGAGCCGACTGAACCGGTCAAGCTCCTCAGTGGCCGTAAGAAGCTGATCGTCGATCAGACCGTCGAAATACTCGGCGAGATCTTCCTCGTACCATTCGTCTACGTCGCCGTAATCGTCGTCTTCGAAGCCCGCTTCGAGCGTTTCTTCATCGAATTCGAGCGCAGTCAGCGCCTCCGCAATCTGCTGTGGATCGTGCGGGCGCCGGGCCGGGCGGGCAGGCGCGGGCGGCGCAGAAGGCGCAGTAGCGAACTGCTGAAACTGCAACGCCAGCACAGGCTGCGCACGCAAGGTGGTGAGCAGAAAGTCGAGCTTGCGCTTATCGGGGAGCGCCTTCCAGAGTGCTTCCACGTCGGGCGCGGCAGGCAAGAGGAGTTCTTTTTGGTCGATAATCGCCAGCCCCAGCGCGACCAAATGCTTGCAGATGCCGTCGAAATCGTACGGGCACGAACAACGGGGCTTCGGCTTGCTCCCGCTCAGATCGAATGATGCCCGGTAGCTTTCCCCCCCCTGCACCCGCGCCGAGAACGTCCAATCGACAAGCTTAATCTTCCCCACCGCGCCGTGGCGGTAGTAGTTGCGTCCACGCTCAAACGATGGCTTATTAGCGAGTTTTTGAAGGGTTTCGAGGGTAAGAGCAGCAGGCATTTGGCTGGCTGAAATCGGTGGATGGAAGCGGCTGTTCTTCTATGGAGTCAGGGTAGCCCCTACGGGACTGCCGGGTTCGGTTTCGACATAGAAGCTACTTGAAGCCGTCTATCTCGATACGGGTGAGCATAAGCGAAGGGAAAATGAGAACGCGAGGCGGACAGAACTACGGGCGGGTGCCTACCCTACCCCTGCCGCCGCCAATAGCGCATCCAGCTCGCCGGGGGCTAGGTTTTCGCGCTCGCTTTTGTCGTAAACCGTTAGCGCGAACACAACGCCGTCTACCACTTTTACGCACGTAATAATGCGGGCACCACCGCTTTTGCCTTGCCCTTTGGAGGCAATCGCCAGTCGAATCTTGAAACAATCTTTGCCCAGCGGCTCACCCTGAATGGGCGAGTTTTCCAGTGATTCGGTCAGGGCCAGCAGCTCTGATTTCAGGCTGACGTATTTTTTCAGCAGGGGCTTGACTGCCCGCCGAAACCCGGCGGTGATAACAACCTCACTCTTCATTGAGGAAGTCGCGCATCGTTTGCAGCTTGATTTCGCCTCGCTGGTGACGCTCTACCTCAATCAGCGACTGCTTCAGCTCGTCCACGAACTCCTGCTGCTCCGGCGTGAAGGCGGACGCGGGCAGTTTACGCGTTTGCGTGACCTTCACCCCCCGCAGGTTTTGCAGAATTTTCCGAACCGGAGCGAACAGCTCGTCAGGCAGTTGGATGGTGATTTCGCGCATAGTATTCAAAGGTAACGACCGGGTCTGCGAGTTCCGGCCCGCTTCTACCCCCCCAACAACTCCTCCAGCGCCACTCTCACCTTCTCCACGCTCGGCAGCATGGCGGCTTCGAGGGCGACGTTGAGGGCGATGGCGGGAAGGTCGAGGGCGCCGAGGGTGAAGACGGGCGCGTCCAAGTCCTGCCAGCAGTGGCGTTGGATGCGGCCCGCGAGCGACTCGGCGAACGAGTTCATCAGGGGTTCTTCCGTCAGGACCAAGGCTTTGTTATGGCGCCGGACGGCGGCCGTGATGGCGGGCCAGTCGAGGGGGTTGAGGGTGCGCAGGTCGAGGACTTCGACGCGGCTGTCGAGCTGCTTGCTCGCGGCGGTCGCCCAGTAGACGCCCATTCCGTAGGTGATTACTACTGCCGAGTCGCCGTCGGCTACGGCGTCTTCGTCGGCGGCGTAGGCGGTGGCGGCTTTGCCGAGCGGCAGGATGTAATCGGCGGCGGGCTCGATGGTTTTGGCGTCTTCGGTGCCGGGCACCTTGCTCCAGTAGAGGCCTTTATGTTCGAGGAGCACGACGGGATTAGGGTCGTGGAAGGCCGCTTTGAGGAGCCCTTTCATATCGGCCGCATTCGACGGATACACCACCTTGATGCCGCGAATCGTGAGCAGCGTGCTCTCGATGGACCCCGAATGGTACGGGCCGCCGCCGCCGTAAGCGCCAATCGGCACCCGAATCAGCGCCTGCACCGGGAACTTGCCCATCGACAGGTAACACGACTTCGACAGCTCCTCGACGAGCTGGTTGAGGCCCGGCCAGATGTAATCGGCGAACTGAATCTCGACGATGGGTTTCGCGCCCACGGCGCTCATCCCCGCCGTGCTGCCCACGATGTACGCCTCCTGAATGGGCGTGTTGAACACGCGGGCGTCGCCGTATTTCTTCGCCAGCAAGGCCGCTTCGCGGAACACGCCGCCGAGCTCGCCGCCCACGTCCTGCCCGTAAAACAGGGCTTCGGGGTACTCCTTCAGAATATCATCCACGGCGTGCAGCGCGGCATCGACCATCACCACTTTCTCGCCGCCGACCGGACGGCGCTCGCCGCGCTCCTCGGTGATGGGGGTTGGGGCGAACTCGTGGTGCGTGACCGTGGCGGGGTCAGGGGCGGGGGCGGCGACGGCGCGGGCGAAATCGGCCTCCACCAGCGCGCTCGCCTCTTCCACGAGGGTGCGCAGCTCGGCTTCGGTGGCTCCGGCTTCGCGAAGCTGCGCATGCAGGCGCGGCAATGGGTCGTCGAGGCGGTGCTGGTCGAGGTCGGTGCCGCGGTACCATTCGCGCCGCACGCCGCTCGTGTGGTGCCCCAACAGCGGACACATCGCGTGGACGAGCACCGGCCCGCGACCGGCGCGGACGTGCGCGAACGCCTCCGCCATCCCGTGGTACGACGCCGTAAAGTCGCGCCCATCGACCCGCATCCGGTGCAGCCCCTTGAAGCCCGCCGCGAACTCGTACGCATCCATCGTCCGCATCTCGGCGGCGGTGGCCGAGATGCCCCACTGGTTATCCTGCACCAGATAAATGATCGGGAGCTGCTTCAGCACCGCCATTTGCAGGGCTTCCGAGACCTCCCCTTCCGTCATGGCACCGTCGCCGATGCTGCACAGCACCACGGGGGGCAGCGGGTGGTGGTCGTTTTTGACAGGCTCGAAGTCTGATTCGACCGTTTCCTTCCCCCCAATTCCCTGCAAATACTTCAGCCCGTGGGCCATTCCGGTGGCGGGAATGGCCTGCATGCCGGTGGCCGAGGATTGATGCGGAATCGTGGGAAAACCGGCGCGCTTCAGGCTAGGGTGCCCATAATAGGAGCGCCCGCCGCTGAACGGGTCGTCGGCTTTCGCGAGCAGCTGGAGCATCAGCTCATACGGCTGCAAGCCGATGCCGAGGAGGAGGGACTCGTCGCGGTAGTAGGGCGCGGCGAAATCCTGCGGGGTGAGGTGGAAGGCGGCGGCGAGCTGAATCGCCTCGTGGCCACGGCTCGTCGAGTGGACGTAGCGCGTGGTGGCGCGCTCGCGGTCGTAGATATCGGCCATCGCCTCGGCGGTCCGCATCAGGCGGTAGGCGCGGCTGAGGACTTCATACGGCACCGGGGGCGTCGCGAGGGCAGCAGCGGCAGAGCGAGCGGAAGACGAGAGCGGCGAAGGAGCCGTGCGGGCAGCGACTTTGGACATACCACAAAGGTACCGACGTGTGCGAAAGGGCAAACGCGCCAATGCCGTCACCACAGCCCGCCGGGCTACCTTTGTGGGAATAATTTTCGGTTTTCGGCTCGCTCCGACCGGTTCTTCCTGATTTCTCTCGCTCCCTCTCGCCGAATGGCTGTTACTTCCCCCGCTTTGCCGCTGCTCGACGTATTGGGCGTCGTTCGTCGCTGGCAGCGCCCGATTTTGCTGACCACCGTGGCAGCGGCCGTCGTGAGTGCCGTGGTGGCGCTACAAATGCCGAATATCTACCCGGCCACCACCACCTTCTACGCCACCAACCTCGAAACCTCCGATCCCGACCAGCTCGGTTCCGGTGAGCGCAAAGTGGTGCTGCAACCGACGCCCGCCGACCTCGACCGCGCCGTGAATATCGGCCGCTCGCAGCCCGTCGCCGATTACATCATCCGGAAGTACCGCCTCGCTGACCATTATAAGTACGACACCACCGCGACCCCCGAGGCGCGCCACGCCGTCCGCGAGCAGTTCAACGAGCGGCTCGATATGCAGATTTCCGACCGCGACGTGGTGGAGCTGACCTTCATGGACACCGACCGCGACTTAGCGGCCAAAATCGCCAACGATGTCGTCGCCCGCATCGACACGGTGAGCCAGCAGCTGATGCGACCGAACCGCCAGCGAGTGCTGTCGCTGTTCGAGACGAAATACGTGCTGCTTGACAAGGTGTATGCCGCCACCCGTGATACGCTGACGAATCTCCGGCAGCGGTCGGGCATCTTCGGAATGGACCGGGAAGACCGGTATCTCGCGAAAGCCATCGTCGAGAAGCAAACCGGTATCCTCGAAGCGCGTGCCCGCGGAAACAGCGGCGAAGTTCACGCGCTGCAATCCGCGCTCGATGGCCTCATTCACGCCCAGCCCGGCAGTAACACGCTGACCCTAGAAAGCTTCGCGAAGCACCGCTACCGCATCTCCCGGCTGCAATCGGAGATGGATGTGATTCTCGGCAATCTGGTTCAGGCGCGCGGCGCCTACGAGACCGCCAAAGCCACGCTCAGCGCCCGCGTCTCGAACCTGTACGTAGTGCAGCCCGCCTACCCGATGGCGCGGAAAGTGAAGCCGATTCGGTGGCTCATCGTGCTCGGCAGCACCGTCATCGCGTTTGCACTGACCACGTTCGCCGCCATCCTCATCGAGCAGATGCGCAACGCGCAAACCCCCACTCCGGAACCCGCCGAACCTGCCGAACCCGCCGACTGGCAACCGGCCCGCCGATGAATCGGCTCCTTAGCGCGCTGAGCCTGCCGCGCTGGGCCGAGCGGCTGCGGGCCGTTTCGCCGGAAACCCTGCTGACCGTTTTCGGGCTGGTGGTGGTCGGCACGATTGGGCTGGGCGTGGCGCGCGAGACGAATATTTACCTGATGGCGCCGCTGGCGATTCTCGGCGCGGGCGTGTTGCTCCTCGCCGATTTACGGCCGGTGCTGCTGCTCCTCCTCGCCGTCCTGCCGCTCTCGGATAACTTCGAAATTCCCGGCGGCCTCAGCATCGACCTTCCTTCGGAGCCGCTGATGCTCCTGCTACTCGCGCTGGTGCTGCTGAAGGCGTTACGCCGGCAGCTCGGCCCCGCCGACTGGCTCCGGCACCCGCTGACGCTCATCATTCTGGCGCAACTCGTATGGGCCACCTGGACGACGCTCTTCTCCGTGCAGCTCCTCCATTCGGTGAAGTATCTGCTGGCGAAGGGGTGGTATCTGGCGTCGTTTTACGTGACGGTGCTCGTGCTCGTGCGGCGCCCTAGTGATGTGGGGCAGCTCGTGTGGGCGTTTCTGCCGACGCTGGCGTTCACGGTAGCGTGGTCGACGTTGCGGCACCTTTCGATGGGTCTGACGCTCGGGTCGGTGGGCTGGGCGATTCAGCCTTTTTACCTCAACCACGTCATTTACGCGGCCACGGTCGCGCTGTTTTTGCCGTTCGCGTTGTACGGTTCACAGCTTACAGGCACGGGCCGCACGGGCTGGGGCCGATGGGCGTGGCGAGCCGCTTTGGGGCTGCTGGTGGTGGGCGTCACGCTGGCGTATACCCGCGCGTCGTGGTTGGCGGTGGTGGCGGCGGGCGGCTATTACTTGGTTTTGCGCTGGCGAATGGTGCGCCCCGCGCTGCTGCTGGCAGCGGTAGGCGTGGCTGGTCTTACCGCGTGGCTTGTGAGCGGGCAGCACTTCCTGCGCTTCAAGCCCGATTACGAGCACACCGTTTGGAACGGGCACGACCTCGGCAAGCACCTCGCCTCCACCGTCAAGCTCAGCGATGCCTCTGAGATGGAGCGCGTCTACCGCTGGGTGGCGGCCTCGCGGATGGTGGCCGCGAAACCGTGGCTCGGCACCGGTCCCAGCTCCTTCTACCCAGAATACAAGAAATTCACCGACAAGCGGTTCCGCACCTACGTCTCCGACAACCCCGAGCGCTCCACCACGCACAATTACTTCCTCTTGCAGCTCGTGGAGCAGGGCATCCCCGGCTTCGTGCTATTTCTGGTGCTGATTTGGTGGGCGCTCGTCCTACCGCAAACCCTCTACCATCGTACCCGCAACCCTCGTTTGCGCGCCATTATTCTGGCGGCGGGCTTGTCATTGGTCATCACCATTATCCACCTTACCCTCAACGAATTGGTAGAAGTGGATAAGATCGGCTCGTTCTTCTTCATCAGCCTCGCGCTGCTGGTGAGAGCGCAGGGGTGGATTGAAGAGGAGGAGGTGGCGGGGGAAGATGTGGGGATGTGAAGGATGTGGGGATGTGATAGATGCCGTTGCTCAGCCGCATTGCTGTAACCGCGTTCCCCACCCCGCCCCTGCGGGGCACCCCTCCCCCAAGGGGGCGGGGAGTTCAGAGCTACCCCACCCCAATCAGCTTAATTATTAATTCTTAATTATTAATTGACCGCCTATCAACAGCAAAAACGCCCCCCGGCAAGCGTCGGGAGGCGTTCAGGGTTTTCGGTGGGGCGGGCACCGTGCCCAGTGCTGATCCGCCGTCCGTTTTCATAATCCTTCCTGCATATCACAAACTTAGGGGCGCGGGAAACCGAAAACAAATACTTCGACGGACAATCTTCTAAAAAAGTCGAAACTGGCAAAAAACGAATTCCCGGCCCACCCGAACGCTGAAAAACGCTGGGGTAAGCCGGGAAACGGCTGAAAACTGACCAGATTCGTCCGGAAAAACGACATTGAATCCGGTAAGCGCGGAAAAGCGCCTACTCGTCGTCTTCGTCGATACGGTGGTCGGGGCGCTTGAAGAGTTGCATCGCGATGAAGCCGATGATCGACCCCGCGACGGTGCCTTGCAGGATGATGACGAGGAAAATCATCAGCACCGACAGGCTCATCCCGTAGAGATTGGCCGTCATGACGTGCGAGGCAAACTCTTTATCGAAGGTGGAATACCCGATGAAGAACAGCGCGAGAATGATCGACGAGATGAGCGACGTCAGGAACCCGACGCCGAGACCCGGCAGGTAATCGATGTGGTTGCGGGTGACGCGCTTGTACTCGCGCAGCGCGAGGACGATGCCGCCGATCAGGAAAACCCCGTTCACGTAAGCCACTTCGGTGCGCTCGTGCAGCCCGAGGACTTTCATCAGCAGGAAGAAAACGATGTACGCCGTCCCGACCCACAGGCCGTAACGGATGCCGATGCGCTCGAAACCGGTCATCGGTTGCGGCGGCACGGGCGGGGCACCGGGCATCGTATGACCGGGACCAGAGACGGAAGGATTATTACCGGAGAGTGCCATTGGAATAAGAGAGTTTTGGAAAGGTGACGTGGAACAGGGTAGCGCAACAATGCTGCGGAAGCAAGAAACGGTCAGCAGCAGACCGCTGAGCCCGCTTACTGACAACCCGCGCCGAAGGTTACGTGTGGAGGGTCAGAAGACGTGGCGGCGCGAACCCACACCCCGCGCGCACTGTTGCGAACGAACGGCATCGGCCCGCCCCGTTGGCTGCCTACTTTTGTAGCCGCAACGGGCAGCCGCCGCGCTGCGCGCCGCCACTCCATTTTCCTGATGATTAGCACCTCCAATATCTCCTTGCGCTATGGTAAGCGCGTGTTGTTCGAAGACGTCACGGTCAAGTTTCTGCCCGGCAACTGCTATGGCCTGATTGGGGCCAACGGGGCGGGAAAATCGACGTTCCTGAAAATCCTTTCCGGGGAGATTGACCCTGCGACCGGCTCGGTCAATATGCTGCCCGGGCAGCGGCTGGCCGTGCTGCGGCAGGACCATTTCGCCTACGACCCCTACCCGGTGCTGCAAACCGTGCTCATGGGGCACGACCGCCTCTGGAAGGTGATGCAGGAGAAGGACGCGATCTACGCCAAAGCCGATTTCACGGACGCCGACGGCGAGAAAGCCGCCAACCTCGAAGCCGAGTTCGCTGATATGAACGGCTGGAACTCCGAGAGCGAAGCCGCCGAGCTGCTTTCCGGGCTGGGTATCCGCGAGGATAAGCATCACATCCTGTTGCAGGATTTGAGCGGTTCCGAAAAAGTGCGCGTGCTGCTCGCGCAAGCCCTTTTCGGCAACCCCGACGTGCTGCTGCTCGACGAACCGACCAACTCCCTCGATGCGGAGAGCGTGCTGTGGCTCGAAAACTTCTTGGATAACTTCCAGAATACGGTCATCGTGGTGAGCCACGACCGCCACTTCCTCGACGCTGTGTGCAACTACATGGCCGACCTCGACTTCTCGAAGCTCACGATGTACCCCGGCAACTACACGTTCTGGTACGAATCGAGCCAATTGGCGCTGCGGCAGCGGCAGGAAGTCAACAAAAAGACTGAAGACAAGCGCAAGGACTTGGAAGAATTCGTGCGGCGCTTCTCGGCGAACGCGTCGAAGAGTCGGCAGGCTACTTCGCGGCAAAAACTCTTGCAGAAGCTCACGATTGAGGACATCAAGCCATCGTCGCGGAAGTACCCGTACATCGCGTTCAAGCCGGAGCGTGAGGCGGGCAACCAGCTTTTGAGCGTGGAAGGCCTGAAAGCCGTCGTGGACGGTGAAATCATCTTCCGCGACCTCAGCTTCACCCTTGATAAAGGCGATAAAGTGGCGATTGTGGGCCGCGACGACCGCGCGGCGACGATTCTGTTTCAGATCCTGGCCGGCGAAGTGGAGCCGACGGCGGGCACCATCAAGTGGGGCACCACGATTACACCCGCCTTCTTCCCGAAGGAAAACGCCGATTTCTTCAACGTCGATTTGAGCCTTGTCGATTGGCTGCGGCAGTATTCGGTGGAGAAAGACGAAAGCTTCATCCGTGGCTTCCTCGGCCGGATGCTGTTTTCGGGGGAAGAATCCTTGAAAAAAGCTCACGTATTGAGCGGCGGCGAGAAAGTGCGCTGCCTCTTGAGCCGGATGATGCTCCAGAGCGGCAACGTCCTCGTCCTCGATGAGCCGACGAACCACTTGGACCTCGAATCCATCACGGCGCTCAACAACGCGCTGCGCGATTTCACCGGCTCGCTCCTCTTCTCGTCGCACGACTTGCAGTTCGTCGATACCATCGCGAACCGCATCGTGGAGCCCGCGCCGGGCGGCTTGCTCGACAAACGGATGTCGTACGAGGAATACTTGTCCGACGAAGGCATCCGCGAACAGCGTCAGCGGCTCTACAAGAAGCAGCTCGCGTAGGCAGGTGCGGCGGACGGGAAAGGCTGATTTAATTGGCCTGTTCCGTCCGCCGCCGCTTTTGCGCCGTTCGGTTGTTCGGTTTCTTCTCCTCTCGCCCCTCCTACTCCATCCGTTGTCCATGCGCGCTTCCCTCCTGCTCTCCACGCTCGTGCTCACGGGCACGCTTTTGCTGGCGAGCAACCGCGCCGCCGCGCAAGTCACCGATTCTACGGAGCAGGTGAAGCCGGAGCTGAACGGGTTGCCGCCCGACCGCCCGTCGCTCGACGCCACGCCGCAAGCGCCCCCGGCCGGTCAGCCCGCCGTGCGGCCCACGCAGCCTACACCGCAACCAACGCCGCAACCCGATGCGCCGGGCACGTTCCAACCGGCGCGCCCCCCGCAACCCCGCGCCGTTCCGGCGCCCGCCCCACGCCCCATTCCGCAGGGCATCGGCACGGTGAAGCCGCCGGAGCCGGTGATGGTGGCCAAGCCGCCCGCCAAGTGGTACGTCACGGGTAACCCCGATCTGGGGTTCAGCTCCAGCTACGGAATCTCGTTTTTCAATGCCGGGCTTTCTGCAATGTTCGGCTACCGATTTACCGAGCGGTTTGCCGCCGGGCCGGGCTTCGTTTATCAGTACAGCTCGATCAACGGCATCGGCTTTTCAAACATCGGCGGGCGAATTTTCGGACAAGCGCTGATTACGGATAAGTTTTTCGTGCATCTGGAGCAGGAATTCCTGCGTGCTCAGTCGCCGCTTTTCTTACAGAATCCCACCAACGGCTCCATTGTGTATCAGGGCAATGAGCTGTTGACTATTAAATCGACTTTTGGCGGCATTGGCTATCGTCAGCGTTTTAGCGACCGTGCCGCGTTCGACATTCTGCTTCTATACAACGCCAGTTACGACCAGAACTCCTTTCTGTACGGGCAGCCGGAGTTACGTTTCAACCTCTTGTTCGATTTGTTTTAGGGCGAGGCTGTTATCTCCGGAACCCCTCGCCCACTTGGGCGTGCCACTCCGAACCAACACATGACGGCACGCCCACTTGGGCGTGCCACTCCGAACGGACACATGCTGGCACTCCCACTTGGACATGCCGCTCCGAACCAATACATGACGGCACTCCAACTTGGACGTGCCGCTCCGAACCAACACATGACGGCACGCCCAAGTGGGCAAGCCGCCATCCCAGCCAAAAGCAAAAGGTCCGGACCCCTATTCAGGAGACCGGACCTTTTGATTTATCCGTTACGAAGGTGAAGGCGCCCGGTTAGGCGGCACTCCCTCGGATCACGCGCAGCAGCACCGCGATGACGGCGATGACGAGCAGGATGTGGATCAGAGGCGAATTGGTCTGCATACCGAATTGGCCGATGGCCCAAAGGATGACGAGAACCACGGCGATGACATAGAGGAGATTGCCCATTGCGTTGAAGCGTGTTAAGGAAGGGGGTGGGAGATAAGTCGATTCAGCGGAAACTGCGCGCCGGAGCGACAGCTTGAGGGCGTTTACGGGCCGACGAAAAAAAAGGATTCGTGCAGACGCGTAATTTTGATGCAAAGCCGCCGGGCAAGGAGCTGGAGCGGGCTTTTTTACTCCACCAATCAGCGTTTCCCTCACTCGATGAACATTACCGTAATCGGCTCTGGCACAATGGGCAATGGCATTGCCCACGTCTGCGCCCAGCAGGGCTTCTCCGTCGCGCTCGTCGACTTAAATCAAGCGGCGCTCGATAAAGGCTTGGCCACAATTGGCAAAAATCTCGACCGGCAAGTCGCCAAAGGCACGCTTACGGCGGAGGCGAAAGCCGAAACGCTGGGCCGCATCCGCACTTACACGTCGGTAGCAGAAGGCGCGGCCGACGCGGATTTGGTCATCGAAGCGGCCACCGAAAACCCCGACCTGAAAGCCCGCATCTTCCGCGAGCTCGATGAAGTGGCGAAACCAGAGGCGATTCTGGCCTCGAACACGTCGTCGATTTCGATTACCCGCATCGCGTCCGTCACGAAACGGCCGGAACAGGTGATCGGGATGCACTTTATGAACCCCGTGCCGGTGATGCAGCTCGTGGAAGTCATTCGCGGCTACGCCACGTCCGACGAAACGACGCGCCGCGTGATGGACCTTTCGCGCCAGCTCGGCAAAAGCCCAACGGAAGTCAACGATTACCCCGGCTTCGTCGCGAACCGCATCCTGATGCCGATGATCAACGAGGCCATCGAAACGCTGTTCGAAGGCGTGGCGGGGGTCGAAGAGATTGACACGGTGATGAAGCTCGGTATGGCTCACCCGATGGGCCCGCTCCAGCTCGCCGACTTCATCGGCCTCGACGTTTGCCTCGCGATTCTGCGGGTGATGCACGACGGTTTCGGACGGCCGAAGTACGCGCCGAACCCGTTGCTCGTCAATATGGTGATGGCGGGAAAGCTCGGCGTGAAATCGGGCGAGGGTTTTTACTCGTGGGGCCACGGCACGAAAGAGCTGCGCGTGGCGCCGCGCTTCGCCAAGAAAGTTGCTACCTCCACGGAGGCAATCGGCGCTTAGTCAGCGGCAACCCAACGGCAACCCAGCGGCAACCTTTTGGCGGGGGTAGCTTGTTAAAGCGGGGCCTGACCGAACTCCAACGGTCAGGCCCCGTTCTCTTTTACATCGAAGGCGCCGGGCTGCTTTGGGCACTCGCCTGCACCTTCTTCCTTACTCAACCCAATTTTCAATGGCTCAAGCCACATTCGGCGCCGGATGTTTCTGGTGCGTAGAGGCCGTTTTTCAGGATTTGAAAGGCGTCAGCAAAGTTGTGAGCGGCTACACGGGCGGCGGCATCGCCAACCCGACGTACCGCGAAGTGTGCAGCGGCCTGACCGGCCACGCCGAAGTCGCGCAGCTCACCTATGACCCGGCGGTCATCTCGTTCGAGGAGCTGCTCGAAGTTTTCTGGAGCACCCACGACCCCACCACGCCCAACCAGCAGGGCGGCGACCGGGGCACGCAGTACCGCTCCGCCATCTTCTACCACGACGACGAACAGCGCCGCCTAGCCGAAGAGTACAAGCAGAAACTCACCGACGCGCAGGCCTTCGACCGCCCCATCGTCACCGAGATTGTGCCCCTCCCCGCCTTCTACGCCGCCGAGGATTACCATCAGAACTACTTCAACCAGAACGAGAACGCCAATCCGTACTGCGCGATGGTGATTCGGCCGAAGGTGGAGAAGATGAAGAAGGTGTTCGGCGAGAAGCTCAAAACTGCTGCGGATAAGGCGGTTAGCTAGGGCGGTTTCAGGTTTGATGTACGCTCGGGTAGGGACGCCTATTGGCGTCCACGGGCTGAATAGGACGCCAATAGGCGTCCCTACGCCCTAACCCTGCACCCAGATGACGGCCGACGTGATTTCACGTCGGCCGTTTTTGGTTTCGATGGAAACCGTCAGCAGCTTCGGCTCCGCGAGGAAGGCGCGGATAGCGGCGCGGAGGCGGAACAAGTCGGCTTTGAGGCGCCAATGCGCGCCGTCGGGCGCGTGCAGGACGAGGAAGAGGCGATTTTCGGTGTGATAACGGCCTTCGCGACTTTGATTCTGGTAGAGCCAGCGAATCAGGTCGGCGGGGTCGGCTTGGGCTTGCGCGAGGGTGCCGGGGTATTGGCGCGGCCAGACGGAGGTTTTATGGTCGAAGGGGATGCCGTCGAGGAAGAAATCCTTGAGGCGGTCGCGGGCGTTTTCGGCGGGCGTCACGCGGGCCGATTCGCTAAAAAAGTGCTCCACCGCCCGCGCCGACCAATGGTTGTACCACCGGTTGGCGGCGTAATCGCAGAGGGCGGCGTAATCCGGCTCGGCGGCGTGGCGGGCCAATCGGGCGAGTAGGCCGGGCCACGTCCGCTCGTCGTACACGAAGCGCGTGCGCTGGTCGAAAGCGTTGTTCTGGAGCTGACCCCAGCGGTACGGTAAGGCGTGCCGGGCGCGTAGCTCGGCTTCCAATGCGGTGATAGTCACGGCAGATTCGGAACAGAAAACGAGGGGTATTACACGTCAAGTGAGCGGGCGGGCACAAGGCCCGCCCCTACACGCCTTTGCCGCTGAATTTTTCAGCATTGAACGCCCCTGAGCGGTTTTTCGGAATCGAGAGCGACTCAAAATTTCCCTCGCCCACCAGCTCTTTCGCAAGCAGCACGAGTTGCCCGACGTGGTACGGATAGTGCGCCAATTGCCGGAGAATGGCGTCTTCCACCGAATGCGCCTCGCCGCGGATGAAGATGGTGCGCGTGAGGTCGGCGTCGGTGAGGGGGTCGAGGGCGGTCCAGACGTGCTGCCAGCCGGATTGCCAGAGGTCGAGGGCTGCGGCAGCGGTCAGGCGGAGGTCGTCGGCGAATTCTTCGTCGCGGGCGCGGGTGGGTTTTTCGCCGTCGGTGGTCAGGAAATCGGTCCAGCGGGAGCGCATATTGCCTTCCATGTGGCGTACGATGTGCGCCACGGCATTGGCATCGGCGTGCGGACGCCAATTCACCTGCTCATCGGACAGGCGGGCTAGGGTTTTGGCCCCCAGCTCTTGGTATTGCCGCAGGATGCGGCGGGCGGAATCAAGCATAGCGCAAAGTAATGCGGTATGCTGATTCTTTCGCCCCGTCGTTGTGGCTACCGCCGCGTATCCTCACCCCCAGCCCCTCTCCCAAGGAGAGGGGAGCCTTACAGTTACGTAAACGAAATCCAGAAGTGTTCTTACAAGGAACTACTTGCCGCGCCCTTGCAGGATGATCTTGATGGTGAAGAGCATCACCCGAAAATCCATCGCGAGGCTCATGTTTTCGATGTAGAGAATGTCGTAGCGCAGCCGCTTGACCATTTCATCTACCGTCGAAGCGTAGCCGTATTTTACTTGGCCGAGGCTCGTGATGCCCGGCCGCACGCGGTGCAGGTGGCGGTAATGGGGCGCCCGCTGCATAATCTGGTCGATGAAAAACTGGCGTTCCGGCCGTGGCCCGACGAGGCTCATATCGCCGCGCACGACGTTCCAGAACTGCGGTAGCTCGTCGAGGCGGACTTTGCGCATGAACCGGCCCCACGGCGTAATGCGTGGGTCGTGGTCGGAGGAAAGGGCCGGACCGGCGCGCTCGGCATCGACGTACATCGACCGAAATTTCCAGATTTTGAAAGGCGCGCCGCCCAGCCCAATGCGTTCCTGACCGTAAAAAATCGGCCCCGGCGACGACATCCGGACCATTAGCGCCACCAGCGCGTAGCCCGGCGCGAAGAGAAGCAGGAACAGCCCGGACGCCACCACATCAATCACGCGCTTCACCACCACCTGCCACACGGGCAGCAAATCCTGCTTGATCTCGATGAGCGGCGTCCCAAACAAATGGCTCACCTTCACCGACCCGAGCAGGATTTGGTACAGGTCGGGCAGGATGCTCACCCGCACATCGGCGGACTCGTCCAAGAGGCCCAGAATCTCCTCAATCGTCTTGTGTTCTGCCGGTTCGATGGCGATGACGACTTCCTCGATCCGATGCTCTTTGATTAGCTCCGGCAGGCGGGCGTAAAAGCCGAGGTTGCGCAGCGCACGCGGCAAATGCGGGTCGGGCGTATCGAAAACGGGCACGTAACCGAGGATGCGCAGCCCGAGGTGGCGGTTGAAGTTTTCGAGCTCGTGATACACTTCGGCCGCGCGGGCATTGGCGCCAATCAGCAGCGTATTGAAGCCGATGCTACGGTTCAGGACGAGGTGCTGAATCGAGGTCACGACGAGCAACCGGGCAATCAGCGCGCACATAAAGTGCAGGAGAAAATACGCCGTAACCGTCTTGTAATAAGCACGGTAATAATGCACACCTTCATCGTCGAGCAGGAGCGCGAAGAAGACGATGATGCACCCCAGCAGTGCCACTTGCCCCAAGCTCACCAGCTCGCGCACCCGGCTCTTACGGAAGATGTTGCGGTAGTGCCCGAACAGCGCGTACATCCCGAGCCAGAACAACCCGATGGCCGTGGCGGCCAACCCGAGCGAGAACAGCTCATCGGGCCGGAACGGCACGCCCCCGCTCACTTCGCGGAGCAGGAAGCGGCGTAAACCGAAAAACGCTACCCATGCCAATAGCGCAGCGGCAAAGTCGGCGGCGAGGAGCTTGATGAGCTGAAGGTTGCGGCGAGCGGTTTCCATTCTTACTTCGGCCGCACTAACCGCACGTTGTCAATGGCCAGATACTGACCGGCTTCGCCCGTCGGGAAGCCTTCGATGTAGACCCGGAAATAAGCGTTCTCGTTATTGACGTTGCTAATCTCGTCGGTGAGATTGACGTACAGCTTCGACCATTCTTCCTTCGGAAACACCGTCAGGTCACCAACCCGCGTGCGGCTGGTGCCGGGGAGCGGCGGCCCCGTTGGCGTCCACGCCACCCCCACCTGAAACGGCATCGTCGAGCGGTAATCCAGCTCCAGATAAACGATAGCGCCACGCTGAGGCATCCGACCATCGAACTGCGAGTCGAGGTAGAAGACGTCGGTCACGCCGGGGATGCCTTGCACCCGGCCGAAGCTGGAACGGGTTCCGTCAGATACGTTGCTCTCCAGCACGTAGTTAACGGCCGAAATCGGTGCCCGAAAAGCGCGGTCGTCGGGGGCGATGGTGGA
Organism: Hymenobacteraceae bacterium; assembly: GCA_031397815.1. GTDB lineage: Bacteria > Bacteroidota > Bacteroidia > Cytophagales > Hymenobacteraceae > JANNMJ01. The sequence goes on along the minus strand of JANNMJ010000227.1, from coordinate 29,809 downwards.
GAAATCGTCGCTGATGGGGAACGTCGCATCTACCCGATCCGGATTGAAGGTCGTGGTGGGTTGCAGCGCAATCGTCTGGCCGGGGATCAGGTTTTGACTGGTGATGAAATCCTGATAAAACGGGTACGACACCCGCGTCGCCCGTTGGCCGTCGGAGATGATAGCGGGCCGAATGTTGAACCTTACGACGCCTTCGCGCAGCACCGGCACCTTGACGGGCAGGTTGAAGATGCCGAGCAGCTCGTTGTCGGCGTACACGAAAGCAGAGGTAATTGCCGCGTTGGGCGCCGCGCCGGGCAGACCGGGGGTGAAATCGAACGTGTCGAGCTGAAGGTAAGCGGGCACCTGCTCGTCGGGGTTGATTAAGTCACAGGCACTCAGGGCCGTCGTGAGCGCAACCCCGAGCGCACCGGCCGCAAAACGCAGCGAGCGGCCCCAGCTACGGCATCCCCAAAAACTAAACAAATGCGACATCAGCTACGAAATGGAACGGGCACGACGGCCGTGCAACGCGGCGCGGCTCTATTTTCGGGCCAGCGTCGGGGCCAGGTCGCCGTTTGACGACTGCGCCGGTCAGTCGACAAAAATAACCTCTGTCCGCCGCCCCAACGGCGCCTCCCTCCCCAAATGCTTCATCGCGCCCCGCTTCTTTGCGTCCCTTTCCCCTCCTGACTACCACCGCCGACCCGCCGCTTCAACAAGGCAGACGGGCCGCGCTCGTCCGGCTCCTGCGCGAGCGCGGCGTTGCGGATGAGCGCGTGCTCAGCGCCCTCATGGCCGTCCCGCGCCACCTCTTCTTCGACCCTGCCCTCGCCGGGCAAGCGTATCAGGATAAGGCGTTCCCGATTGGCGCCGGGCAGACCATCTCGCAGCCCTACACGGTGGCGTATCAGACGAGCCTGCTCGTGCCGCGCCCCGGCGACCGCATCCTCGAAGTCGGGACTGGGTCGGGGTATCAGGCGTGCGTGTTGCTGGCGTTAGGGGTTGATTTACATTCGATTGAGCTGGAACCCACGCTCTTCGAGCGGGCAAAACAGCTCCTAACGCGCCTCGGCGCCCGCGCCGCGCTGTACTGCGGCGACGGCTCCGTCGGGCTGCCCGAGCACGCGCCGTACGCGGGGATTCTGGTCACGGCGGCGGCGCCGCACGTGCCGTCGGCGCTGCTGCGGCAGCTCGCCGTGGGGGGGCGATTAGTGGTGCCGGTGGGGCCGGTGGGGCAAGCCCAGCGGATGCTACGAATCGTGCGCGAAACCGCCACCAGCTTCCAGCGTGAGGAGTTCGACGATTTCCGATTCGTTCCGCTGCGCGGGAAAGGCGCAGAGCCGGAACAAAATCGACCGGTAAGCACTTGAACGGGCAGCTATTTTGATTCTGGCACCGTCTGCAACCCTAGCGGGTAAAGTCGTAACTTTAGGGTCGAATTCAGTGCTGAATTTGTAGTCAATCGCCGCATTACCGTCCATTTCTTTTTTTTTGCTTCACCCCCCGATGAAGAAAACCCTACTCTGCGCGGCGCTGGGAGCCGTCGTGCTACTGGGTGGCAGCCGCACCGCTCTGGCGCAGGCTCCAACACAAAAATGTGCTACTGATGAGCACAATGCCGCTTTAGAGGCCACGTATCACAATCCGCAGATGGCGGCTGAGCGTCGGGCCGCCGATGTCCTCGCCGAGCGGATGCAGATGGACGACGTGTTTGCCCGGCAGTTCCGTGCTCAGCACCGCACGGCTACGGCCTCGCGGATTGTGCCGATGGTGATTCACGTGGTGACCAAGTGCGGGAACGAAGCTTTGCAGAAAGCCCGCATCCTGTCGGGGGTTCAGCAGCTCAACGAAGACTGGAGCCGCACGAACGCCGATGCCGTTAACACGCGTCCGCCGTTTCTGCCGTATGCGACTAACCTAGACGTCGAGTTCCGGTTGGCGAAGCTCGACCCGAACGGCAACCCAACCGACGGGATTCACCGCATCACCGATCCGGCGACGGATGCCGTGGAGCCACGCGATCAGATCAAGTCTATCGTACCGTACTGGGATGGGTACTTCAACGTATGGCTCGTTGATGCCATTAGCGGCGGCGGCGGTGGCGGCACCATTCTCGGGTACGCCCAATTCCCCGGCACCGGCCCGTGGAATACGTGGGGCATCGTGATGCGTTTCGACGACTGGACGGCGCAGCCCCTGAGCAACGGCCGTACGGCCGCGCACGAAATGGGTCACTGCTTCAACCTCCGCCACGCGTTCACCGATGGCGGCGGGTGCGGCACGACTTGCACCGCCAGCGGCGACCTGGTGTGCGATACGCCACCGTCGGCATCATCGTCGGAGCCTTGCACACCGCCACGTAACACCTGCTCGAACGATGTGGGTCCGGGTAGCCCGTACACCACGAACGTGCCCGATCAGGACGAGAACTTCATGAGCTACAACAATTGCCAGAACATGTTCTCGTTGGGCCAAAAGGCCCGCGTGGATGCGGCAATTGCTTCTTTCCCGTACATGAGCAACCTCATCAGCCCCGCCAACCTGACCCGCACGGGGGTAGCTGATGGTCAAGTTACGCCACCGGCGCCGCCAGTCGCCTATGCGGCTACTTGCCAGCTAGGGCTGCAATCGGGTACGCTCGTGACCTGCTCGGGCCGGTCGGTGAGCTTCACCGACGCTTCCTACGGCTCCGACGTCGCGAGTGTAAGCTGGACGTTCACCAACGCCACGCCGGCTACTTCTACGGACCCTAGCCCAACCGTGGTTTTCAATACCGCCGGTATGCAGACGGTGACGCTCGTTGCTACTAATGCAAACGGTGTTGCTAGCGCGCCGCTCGTATTGCGGGTGAAAGTGTTGCAGGCAGGCTATCAGGTAGCGCCGCTGGCCGAGAGCTTTGAAGGCTCGGTCCTGACCGATTCGATCTACCGCGTCGGTAGCACGAGCCTGACCAACACGCGCCGCTGGCGCCAGATTGGCCCGCCCGCGGTAACCACCGACGGCGACACTGCCCTGACCATCGCCAACGGCAACATCCCCGCCGGAACGGCTAACTCGCTTTACTCGCCGGCGTTCGATACGCGCAACATCGCCAACACGAATCCGCAGCCGAGCCTCACCTTCGACATCGCTTACGCGCGCCGCAACTCCTCTTCGGCGGATGAGTTCCGGGTGTATATGTCGGTTGACTGCGGCCGCACCTGGACGCTGCGCAAAACCATCGTCGGCGCTACGCTCTCTACTACGGGCACGCAGCTGCTGCCGGGCTTCATTCCGTCGAGCGCGTCGCAGTGGCGCAGCGAATCGGTGGCGCTCACCGGCCAGTACGTCAATCAGGCGTCGGTTATGGTTCGGTTCGAGAGCACGGCGCAAGCCAACGGTAATAACCTTTACCTCGACAATCTGCGGATCAACGGTCGGCCGCTCGGCCTAACCCGCGACTTCGCGGCGGCGGGTCTCTCCCTCGCCCCGAACCCAATGACGAGCGAGTCGGCCCTGTCCTTCTCCCTCACGCAGCCGACCCGCGTGACGGTGCGCGTGACCGATATCCTCGGTCGGGTGGTTCTGACGGACGCCGAGCGCACGATGGCCCCCGGCGAGCACCTGCTCCCGTTGGCGGATCGGATGCGCCGGTCGGCTGCCGGAGTTTACATCGTGACGGCCATCCTCGATGGTCAGCCCTACACGCAGAAGCTGGTCGTGCAATAGCTTGGGTAAACTGTAATCGAAACGCCCGGTTGGTCAAATCAACCGGGCGTTTTGGCTACCATCTCAAGCCGAAATACCCTGCTCCGCTACCCGTTGAATCTGCCGCTTTCCTGATTCCAGTACTTCAGTCAAAATTGCTTCGCTGCTTATGCGTGCACGTTTCCTTTCAACTCTGCTCGGCCTGACCCTCACAGGGTTACTCGGCCGACCAGTGCAGGCTCAACAATCGGCGGCCGTTCCGGTGACCGATGCGGTCCCTCGCCCCTGCGGCACCGATCAAGCCATGCGCGAGGCGCTCGGCGCTGGTTACGAAAGCTGGTGGCAGAACTACCGCGCTCAGCTTCAACAGATTTCGGCGCGTCGGCTGCCGCCGGGCAGCCCGCCGGTGGGGCCGCGCTTGATCGTGCCGGTGGTGGTGCACATCATCCACACCAACGGCTCCGACAACATCGGCGACGACCAAGTGTATGACGCCATCCGGATTCTGAATGAAGTATTCAACGAGACCGACCCCGATACGGCTCAAGTCATTCCGTACTTCAAGCCCCGGATCGGCAACACGAATATCGAGTTTCGCATGGCGCGCCTCGACCCGAACGGCAACTGCACGACCGGCATCACCCGTCACTTCTCGAACCTGACCAACTCGGCGGGTGAGAACGTCAAAAACCTGCCCGACGCCCGCTGGGTGCCGCAGCGTTACATGAACATCTGGGTCGTGGAGAACATCGCGAGCGGTGCCGCCGGGTATTCGTACCTGCCGTGCGGCGTTGGGCCGAATATGGAAGGCATCGTGATTCTGAACGATTACTTCGGCTCTATCGGCCGCGCGCCGAACTCGCAGTACAACCGTAAGTCGTTTCCGCACGAAGTCGGTCACTACCTCGGCTTGCCGCATACGTGGGGCCGCACCAATACGCCCGGCACCGCTGCTAACTGCCAAGACGACGACGGCATTTCCGACACGCCGAACACAGTTGGCTATTCGTTCAACTGCGATCTGAATGCACCTTCCTGCCCCGGCGACCCTGATCCGCTCTCGAACGTGCAGAACATCATGGACTACGCCGGTTGCCCAGCGATGTTCACGCAAGGCCAAGCGGCTGTGATGAACGGCGGCATCGTGAGCGCTTTCGCCTGCCGTACCTCCCTCGGCCTTCAGCAGAACTTGACGCTGGCGGGCGTAGCCGACGGCCAGAACGTCGGTCCGTGCGCCCCGATTGCCTTCCTGACGGCCGTCGGCGGCAGCAGCGGCGAGACCGTCCAGCGCCTGTGCGCCGGCGATTCGGCCCGCTTCCGCGCCGAGGCTTACAACGTCATCCCCGGCTCGCCGGTGCAGTTCCGGTGGCGCTTCCCCGGTGGCGTGCCGGCTACCAGCACCTTGCAGGAGCCGACGGTTACGTACCCCACGCCGGGCCTCTATAACGTCGTGCTCTACGCGAGCAACACCATCGGGACCGACTCCGTGGTGCAGACCGGTTACGTGAAAGTGCAGAACACGGCCGCTGGCCTGACGACACCAATCGTCGAAACCTTCGATGACCCGACGTTCCCGCTGAACGCGTCTGACCCGCTGAAAAACTGGGAAGTCACGCGGCCTTCCGGCAACACGACGTGGGAGTACACCAACGTCGCGGCCGCTCAGGGCACCGGCTCCGTCCGGCTGCGGCTGCGCAACACGGCCGCCGATACCGATTACGACCTCATCTCGCCGAACATCGTGATCACCAACACGCTGCAACGGCCGTACTTGTACTTCAAGCGCGCATACTCGCAGCGGACGACTACGAATGCTGACCGCCTCACGATCAGCTACTCGCTCAACTGTGGCGTGACCTGGATTACGCGCGGCGCATCGAGCATCCGCTCAGCGGCGCAGCTCTCGACGGCCAACCCATCGGGCAGCGTCTACGTGCCGACACCGGCGCAGTGGCGTCAGGATTCGATTATCCTGAGCACCGGCATCGTGCCAGCGGGTACGCACGTTATGGTGCGCTTCCGGATGTCGTCGGACCTCGGCAACGTGATTTATCTGGATGATATCCGCATCGGCAGCCGCATCACTGGCCTCGGCGATGACGCGCTCGTACAGGCTTCGGCCCTCACGATCTACCCGAATCCATCCGACGGCGAAGCGCTCGTGCGCCTCTCGACCGGCCGCGTGGCTGGCACGGCTACCGTCCGCATCTACGACGCCGCCGGGCGCTTGCTCGGCCAGCCGTGGCGCGTGAGCGGCACCCCGACCGACGGCGGCCACGAAGTATCGCTCCGCGCCGTAGCGGGCCGGACGCTGGCCGCTGGTGTCTACGTAGTGGAGCTGACGACTGCTGATGGTGCCCGCCAAACCCAACGGGCGCTGGTTTACTAGGCAGCGTTCCGCGCTCGCTTGATTCCCACCGCCGACTGGTCCTGTTTCTAGGACTGGCCGGCGGTGGTGATTTAGGGGAGTTCCGACGGCTATTTTCTTCTGACGGTAAGGCCAGGTTTCCCGACCGTTTTACTTCCATTTTGCTTTCGAATGCAAGATTTTTTCTCTTCCGATGGCCCAGCCGGGGCGGTAAAGCCGGTTTCTAGTCGTCGCTGGTTGTCTGCGGTTACGCTGATGGCGGGGCTGTGGCTGGCGGGTGGGCCGGGGACTGTGCTGGCGCAGGCGCCCACCGCCGCCCCTGCTCCGTGCGCTTCGGACCAAGCGATGCGGCGGGCGCTCGGCAGCGGGTATGACGCGTGGTGGCAGGGCTACCGCACCCGGCTGCAAGCCCGCAGCGCGGCGGCGCAATCAGGGGCGGCGCAACGCGTTCGCTCTACTAATCCGCCGCTCATCATTCCGGTGGTGGTGCACGTGATTCACGACGGCGGTACGTCGGACGTTTCGGATGAGCAGATTCACGATGCGATTCGGATTCTGAACGAAGATTTTCGGAAGCAAAACGCCGATACCGCCGATGTTATCCCGCTGTTCCGGTCGCGGGTGGGCGATGTGAGCATCAATTTCCGCCTCGCTCGTCGCGACCCAAGCGGTAGCTGCACCAACGGCATCACCCACACGTATTCGCCGCTGACCAACTCCGCCGACGATAACGTGAAGGACCTGATTGGCTGGGACGGCACGCGCTACCTCAATATCTGGGTCGTGAAGAACATCTCGTTCGGCGCCGCCGGGTACGCGTACCTGCCGTGCGGCGTGCCGGCGTCCATCGACGGCATCGTGATTCTGAACGGCTACATCGGGTCAATCGGCACCGGCAACCCGCGCAACAGCCGCGCGCTGACGCACGAAGTAGGGCATTATCTGGGCCTGCCGCATACGTGGGGCGGCACCAACGAACCCGGCGTGCCGCTCAACTGCTCCGACGACGACGGCGTTTGGGATACGCCGAACACGGTCGGCTCGTCGCCGGGCAATTGCAATCTGACGATGCCCGCCTGCCCCGGCGACCCCGACCCGCTCTCGAACGTCCAGAACTTCATGGACTACTCGTACTGCTCGACGATGTTCACGGCGGGGCAGGCCGACCTGATGTACGAAGGCCTCGACAACAGCACATTCGGCCAGTGCCACGCAACGCTCGCCACCGGCGCCAATCTCCTGTTCACGGGCGTCGCCGACGGCCTGAACCTTCCGGCGTGCGCGCCACAGGTAGCCATCTCCAGCGCCGACGGTTCCGCCGATACCGAAGCGGCGCGGGTGTGCAGCGGCGATTCCGTCCGGCTGCACGCCGACGCCTTCAACCTCCCCGCCAACCCCACCCTGACGTGGCAGTGGAGCTTCCCCGGCGGTCAGCCCGCCACGAGCACCCAGCGTAACCCGGCCGTTTTCTACCCCGCGCCGGGCACTTACAACGTCTCCGTGACGGCCACGGTGGTCGGCGGCGCCTCCGGCTCGCTCACGCGGACGGGTTTCGTGCGGGTTTCCTCGCGCAGCATTGGGCTGCCCACGCCGGTCGTGACCAGCTTCGAGCAGCCGCAATTCCCCCTCGACCCGGCGCAGCCGCTCAACAACTGGGAGATTGAGGCGAACAGCACGCCCGCCACGTGGGAATACACCGCCACGGCCGCGCAGCTAGGCTCCGGCTCGGTCCGCCTCCGCTTGCGCGACATTCCCGACGACGCCCGCCACGCGCTCATCTCCCCGACCATCATCCTCGATTCGGCCCTTACGTTGCCGTTTCTCACGTTTCAGCAGGCGTATTCCGGCCTCGGCTTCGGCTCCCGCGACCGCCTCGAAGTGGCGGTTTCCTTTGATTGTGGCCGTACGTGGAGCACCCGATTGCGGCGGGTGGGTACGAGTCTGGCACGCGGCAACGCCGCTACTGCCAACGGCCTTTTCGTCCCGACGGCGGCGCAATGGCATTCGGAGCGCATCTCGCTGGGCCAAGCAATGGCCGCTGGCAGTCAGGTGCGCGTGCGCTTCACGGTGTTCCGCGCTTTCGGCAACGCCCTTTACCTCGACCATCTGCGCATCGAAGGACTCCCGGTCACCGTCACTGGCCTGACCGCTGAAGCGGCCATCGCACAACCCCAGCTCAGCCTCGTGCCCAACCCCTCCACCGCCGATGCCCCCGCGATGGTGCGGGTCACGGTGCCGCCGGGCACCACCGCTACCCTCCGCCTGCTTGATGCCACCGGGCGCCGCCTTGGCACAGCAATCAAACTGGCAAGCGGCGAGCGCGAAGTGCCCCTCAACTTGGCAGCCGGACGACTGGCGGCGGGGGTTTATTTAGTCGAGCTGACTACTGCCGACGGCACCCGATTGGTGCAACGGGCGCTCGTGCTGTAACCAGTCCTGTAACCCTGAGCGGCCGTTTCGGGTAGGCCTACCGAACCGATTCCGCTGGTATGCCCCACCTTTGTGGCGGCCATTTCCGGCGTATTTTCCTCTCCCCATTGCCTCATGAGCACTTCCGAAGCCACCCCACAACCTCACCAGAACCCGCCGCGCCGGGCGAAGCCGGTCTCCGAATCGTTGGTTCGAATGACCGAGCTGGTGATGCCGAACGACACCAATCCGCTTCATAACCTGATGGGTGGCCGGATGATGCATTGGATGGACGTCGTGGCGGCCATCTCGGCGGGACGCCATTCGAACGCCGTTGTCGTGACGGCTTCCGTCGATAACGTCTCGTTCGGCGAGTCGATTAAGCTCGGCAACGTGGTGACGCTGGAAGCGCAGGTGACGCGCGCGTTTCGCACCTCGATGGAAGTGCATATTAACGTCTGGGCGGAAGATATTCCGAAGGGTCGGAAGGTGAAATCGAACGAGGCGTTCCTGACGTTCGTCGCGCTTTCGGCGGAAGGCAAGACGATTGAAGTCCCTGAAGCCCTGCCCGAAACCGACGAAGACCGTCGGCTCTACGAAGGCGCGCTGCGGCGGCGGCAGCTCCGCCTTGTCCTCGCCGGGCGGATGAAGGCGCACGAAGCCGTCGAGCTGAAATCAATCTTCTTCGACCCTGCGTTCACGCACTGATTTAGCCACCTCCCGTCCGTTCCACCCCGCTCCTGCTGATGTCTGCCGCCGCCGATTCGCCCACCGACCTGCTCACGTTCTTCCAAACCATTTTTCCAGAGGAAATCTATGCCTTCGGCGAAACGGGCGCGGGTGGACGAGGAGCGGCAGCTACGGCAGCACCGCCAACACCCACACAGCAAACGGCGGCGGCAGCACCGGTAACGCCTGAGCCGGTTGCGGTCGTGGCAGCAGCAGTAACGGCGGTTCCGGCTGAGCCTGAAACCGTGGTAACGGCCGAATTGCCTCCAGCACCGCCAGCACCACCAGTACCAACTCCCCCACCGGCCGCACCTGCGCAGCCTGTTGCCGCCGTGGCGCCGCCCGTTTCAGCCCCCATTCCCCCCGTCGTTTCAGCTCCTGTTTCTCCCCTTTCTCCCCCTGATTCTATGCCAACCACTTGGGCAATCGGCACATCGCACCAGCAGAGCCGGGGCGACGGCAGCGGTGCCATCATCGTGCAGCGGCTGCCCGCCGCGTCGTTCGCGCAGCTCAACAAAGAGGAATTCTGGCAGAACTTCCTCAAGTTCCTCGGCCTCGACTGGACCACCGTCCGGTTCGTCAATGTGCTCCAACAGGAACCGCTCCCCCTCCCCGACCTCCTCGAAAGCGCCCCCGGCGCCACGCGTCTGCTGCTGTTCGGGTCGGGCCTTGTAACCCCGCTTCCCCTGGATTCCGTCGCCTACGACCCGTACCAGCTCCCCAATGGTGGGCCCGTGCTAGTGCGCGCCCACGCCGTGGATGCCCTCACTACCGAGCGCAAGAAGCTGCTGTTGGGGGCGGTGCAGAACTGGAAGCAAGCTTGACGGAACGTACCCGGCACCGTCTCGGTGCGGGTGGCTCGACGACGAATCGGCCGCTCCACAACACCGGCACCGAGACGGTGCCGGATACGTTGGGACGGCATCAATAAATCCTCCCCAAAAACCCAAAACGCCCCCGCCGGATTTCCATCCAGCGGGGGCGTTTGCATTAATTCAGCACGACTCAATCAGCCTACTTCAGCAGCTCGGCCACCTTTTCTTCCAGCTCTTTGCCGCGCAGGTTGCGGGCGACGATGCGGCCTTTGGGGTCCAAGAGGAAGGTGGCGGGGATGGAGCGGACGCTGTAAAGCGCGGCGGCCGAAGACTGCCAGCCGCCGAGGTCGGAAACGTGCTTCCAGGTGAGCTTGTCGTCGTCGATGGCTTTGAGCCACTTGCCTTTGTCTTGGTCGAGGGAGACGCCGTAAATCTCGAAGCCTTTGCCCTTGTTCTTGAGCTTGGCGTACATCGCGACGTTGTTCGGGTTTTCGCGGCGGCACGGGCCGCACCACGACGCCCAGAAATCGACGAGCACGTACTTGCCACGCAGCGACGAGAGCTTGAGAGTCTTGCCGTCAGGAGTGGCGAGGTCGATATCCGGCGCGAGGGAGCCGATGGCGGTCGAGCGCTGCGAATTGAGCTTCGCGCCAAGGGCCTTGGTGTAGCGCGAGTTCGGAATCGCCTTTTGCAGCTTCGTATTCGCCGAATCGAGGAACGGGAACTGCTGGTCGGCGTCGAGGAGATTGACGGCGGCGAAGGCGGCTACTACCGAGGTTGGGTTCTCCTTTACGAGCCGCTTCACGGCCGCTTCGTTCGCTTTCTGCGAGCGCACGTAGCTCGCTTCGAGGACGCGCATCGTGTCGGCGTTGTTTTGGGCGGCTTGGGCGCGGGCTTGCAGGCGCTGCATCGTCTGCTGGCCGCGGCCCATCGTGCGGGTGAGGTTCGCCATCAGGTCGGCGTCTTTGGAGCCGTTGATGTTGGCTTCGGCCAGTTGGCCGATGTCGCCGGTGATCTCAATCTTCTTGTTGTTCTCCAGAATCAGCAGCAATTGCTGACCGTTGAACTGCAAGGCGTAAACGGCCGCTTCGGGCACGGTGCCGGTGAGGGCGAAGCTGCCGTCGGCTTCCAGCACGGCCGTATCCTTCGGCACAAACTGCTGCTCGCCCAGCTCGGCAAGAACGATGTTCGTGCCTTTCGGCGCGTTGCGGAGCTTCCCGACGAGCGTGTAGCCGTCTTTCCCGGCGGAAGTGGCGGTTGCGGCCTGTTGGCAGGCCGTGCCAGCGAAAAGCGCCGCGCCCAGCAGCGCAGCAAATTTGAGGTGTTTCATCATCGAGGCAAAAGGTAAAGCCGCTGGCGAGCGGGTTGCCCGCGTCTAACGACTATCGGGCCGAAAAAAGTTGGTCTGGAACAGAGGCAATTACTCAGGATGGACGCCGACGGCCGCTTACCCTTCCAGCGCCGTCCGCACGAGGGCGCTGACGGCTTTGGGGTCGGCGGAGCCACCGGCGCGCTTCATCACTTCGCCCATAAACAGGCCGAGGAGATTCTTCTTACCGGCGCGGTAATCGGCGACTTTATCGGGCCACGCTGCCAGTGCGGCATCCACGAACCCTTGGAGCGCTCCGGCGTCGGACGTCTGCACGAGGCCGAGGTTTTTGGCGGCATCGGCGGGCTCTTCGGTCGGGTTGTCGAGGAGGTGCGGGAAGAGCTGCTTGGCGGCGGCGGAGTGGCTAATCGTCCCGGCCTCAATCAGCTCGATGACGGCCGCGAGGGTGCGCGGCGGCAGCGGGAAGGCGGTGATATCGAGGGCGCGCTCGTTGAGGTACGACTTCACGGCGCCCATCACCCAGTTCGACGCCGCTTTGTAGTGCTTCGTGTGGGTGGTGAGGTCGGCGAACCAGAGGGCGGTTTCCTTCTGATCGGTGAGCACCTGCGCGTCGTACGCCGAGAGCTTGAATTCCTGCGTGAATCGGCGGTACAGCTCGTGCGGCAGCGCCGGAAGTGCGGCTTTGGCGCGGGCCAAATGCTCGTCGGAGATGATGACCGGCGGCAAATCCGGCTCGGGGAAATAGCGGTAATCGTTGAGGGTTTCCTTCGAGCGCTGCGCCGATGTGATGCCCGTAATGGCATCGAAGCCGCGCGTCTCGCCAGCCACGGTTTCCCCCGCTTCGATGAGCGTAATCTGCCGCTCCACCTCGTGCTCGATGGCGCGCTGCACGTTCCGGAACGAGTTGAGGTTCTTTACCTCCACCCGCTGCCCGTACTGCTCCGCCCCGACCAACATCACCGACACGTTCACATCGCACCGCAACGACCCTTCTTCCATATTGCCGTCGCACACGCCGAGGTAGCGCACCAGCTTCCGCACTTCGGTGAGGTATGCGTAGGCTTCATCAGCGGAACGGATGTCCGGCTCCGATACCACTTCGAGCAGCGGCACGCCCGCGCGGTTCAAATCGACGAGCGTTTCGGTTTCCCCGGCCAAGTGCATACTCTTGCCGGCGTCTTCTTCCATGTGAATCCGCGTGATGCCGATGCGCTTCTCGGTGCCGTCGGGCAGGCGGATATCGAGCCAGCCTTTCGTGCAGATCGGCGTTTTGTCCTGCGTGATCTGGTAGCCTTTCGGAAGGTCGGGGTAGAAATAATTCTTCCGCGCGAACTCGTTGTAGCGGGTAATCTGGCAGTTGGTGGCGAGGCCGAGGCTCAGCGCAAAATCCACGACGCGCTCGTTGAGGCGCGGCAGCGTGCCGGGGTAGCCGAGGGTGATGACCGAGAGGTTCTGATTCGGAAGCGCGCCGTATTCGGTGGAGTCGGAAGCGTAGGCTTTCGACTCAGTCGTGAGCTGGGCGTGGACTTCAAGCCCGATCACGGGCTGGTACTTGGCGAGGAGTTCAGGATTCATCTGGGGGCGAAGTTCGGGCGTAGCGGTTACGTTTCAAGCGCCGCGCGAGGGGCAGTCGGGCGCAAGACGCTCGGCTAGGCGCTAATGGGTTCGTTTCGGAAGAAATTATCGAGCAGCACGGCCGTCGCCATCGCCACGTTGAGCGATTCGGCGCGACCCCGACGCGGGATGTGCAGCCGCTCGGTGAGGGCGGCGGCGACGTCCGGCGGCAGGCCGTGGCTTTCGGAGCCGAGGACGAGCAGGCCCGCCGGGCGCAGCGCGACGGTGTGGACGTTGCGACCCGCCAAGTCGGCGCCGTAGACGGCGGGGAATTCCGGCGGCAGCGCGGCGAGGAAGCTGGGCAGGTCGGCGAAGAAGATTTCGACCCTAAAAATCGACCCCATTGAGGCGCTGACGGCTTTCGGCGAGAACGGGTCGGCGGTGGTCGGGGAGCAGATGACGCGGCGCACGCCGTACCAATCGGCTAGCCGGATGATGGTGCCGACGTTGCCGGGGTCGCGGACGTCGGCGAGGGCGAGGGTCAGCTCGTCGGGCGGCAGCACGAGGTCTTCCGGCTCGAACGGCGGCAGATGCACGACCGCGAGCGCGGCATCATTCGTGACCAACGACCCGACGCGGGTCAATTCATCGGAAGTTGCTTCCTCGAACTCGACCCCGGCGCGCTGCAAAAGGGCGTGGTTTTCAACTGCGAACGCCGCCGTACCGTACACGCGGTCGGTCTGCAAAGCCGACTCCAACAGCTCGCGCACCGACTTCGCGCCCTCCACCACGAACAAGCCGTGCGCCAAGCGGTGTTTCCTTTGTTGTAAATCTGTCAGGAACCGAATTGTAGCCTTTGTCAGCATTGTCGAAAGAGATGTCGCGTGGAAAGTTGGTTGGGCCGGGTCGCAAAGGTCGCGGCTGGGCGGCGCTGGCGCTGCTCCTCACGAGTGCGCTGGCTGCCTGTACGCCCACCGGTTTCCTGAAACCCGGCGAAAACCTCTTCTATCAGGCGCAGCTCAAGGGCGTGAAGCAGGCCGACCCAGCCGCGTTGGCGGTGCTTTATCAGCAGAAGCCGCAATCGACGCTGCCGCTTTTCGGCGGTACGCCGAAGCTGTGGTTCTGGCTGCAAGGCAAGCGCGCCTACAAGCCCGAGATGATTGATGCGCGGCTGCAAAAGGTGGAGCAGCAGTATGAGGATAAGATTCGGGCGGCGGCGGGCGACTCGCTCAAGATTGTCGATTTGTTCGAGAAGCGTGAGCGCAAGCGCAAGAATCTGGTGCTCCGGAAGGAGAAAGGCAACTTCTTCATGCGCAAGCTCGGCGAGCCGCCGGTGATTTACGATTCGACGAAAACCGCCAAAACCCTCGACCAGATGACGATTTATCTGGCGAGTAAGGGCTTTTTCCGGGGGAAAGTGACCGCCAAATCCACCCTCAGCGGGCGGAAGATGACCGTGGAGTACAACGTGACGGAAGGCCCGGAATCGACCATCGCGTCGCTGCGTGACTCGATTGCCGACCCCATCGTGGCCGCCATCGTGCGCCGCGACCGCGACCAGCTCCAAGCGCGCAAGGAAGACGCCCGCATCCTGCGCGAAAACCAGCGCTACGACGCCGACCTCCTCGGCCAAGAGCGCACGCGCCTCGAAACGCTCCTCAAAAACAACGGCTACTACACGTTTCGGCAGCAATACATCTCGTTCATTGCCGATACCACGAACCCCGAGCGGGTGAAGGTCACGACCATCATCGACAACCCCGCCGGCGAGAAGCATCACACCGTGTACCGCCTCCGCCGCGTGACCGTGTTGGCCGACGCCGACCAGACCCGGTTCGGCATCCAGCGTGATACGGTGCTCTACGACTCGGTGCGGTACCTCGCCTACACGCACCACATCCGGCCGTGGGCGCTCGACCGGAAGCTGGAGCTGCGGCCGGGCCAGCTCTACTCGCCGGATGCCGCGAACCGCACGCAACGGCAGTTTTCCGACCTCGATTTGTTCCGATTCGTCGGCGTAGGCTTCCGCAAAGCGCCGACGCCGCTCGATTCCGTCCGGCGCGATTCGCTCAACGGCGGCGTGCCCGTGCGCTACCTCAACTCGCGCATCAGCCTCACGCCGCAGCGCAAGTATCAGGAGACCACGGAAGGCGGCGGCACCGTTTCGGCGCAGCTGCCGGGGCCGTTCGGCTCGTTGCGGCTGCGGGTGCGGAACGTGTTTCAGGGCGGCGAGCTGCTCGATATCGGCTTACGCGGGTCGTTGGAAGGGCAGTTTCCGTTCGTGAGTGATGCCAACTCGCAGCGCGGGATTCTGGCGACGCAAATCGGCGGAAACCTGAGTCTGATTTTCCCCCGCGTGCTGCTCACCTCCCCGCGCTTCGACCGAAAATACGCGCCCTACAACCCGCGCACCCGCCTCACCGTCGCGTACACCTACATCAACCGCGACGAGTACAAGCGCGGCAACCTGGAGTTTACCTACGATTATATCTGGCAGCGCAGCCCGAATCTGCAATACATCTTCGCGCCGGTCGATATCAGCATCATCGACGCCACGCTCAACCCGGCGTTCCGCAAAACCCTCGACGATTACGCGGCGCGCGGGTTCCCGCTCATCAAGTCGTTTCAGGCGCAGATTGTGCCAAGCATCAACCTGCAACGCATTTACAACTCCAACGATTTCGCTCAAACCCGCGACGCCGTGTACTCGCGGCTGCTCTTCGAGATCGGCGGCCTGACCAATCTCGCGTTTGATTACGAGCGGGTGCTACCGAATAATCTGCCGGTGTTCGCCTTCGTGAAAGTCGCGGTTGATGTGCGGCGGTACTGGAAGCTCTCGCCGGAGCATTTCGTAGTGGCGCGCTTCAACGGCGGCGTGGCCCGCTCGCTCGAAGATGCTACTACGGGGCGGCTGTCGGTTCTTTCTACGGAAGGGATCGGGGTGCTGCCGTACGATAAGTACTTCTTCGCGGGTGGCCCGTCGTCGGTGCGGGCGTGGCGGCCCCGGCGCCTCGGCCCCGGTTCCTACCATCAGGAGAATCTCGAAGTCAGCGGCCGAACCATCCGCGACCCCCTCGAACAACCCGGCGAGCTGCTTCTCGAAGGCAACCTCGAATACCGGGCGCCCATTTTCGGCTTCCTAAAAGGCGCCCTCTTCGTCGATGCCGGTAACACTTGGACACTTTCAGAGGATGACCGCTTCGGCGCCAAATTCCGCCCAACGCGTTTTCTAGAGGAAATCGCCCTCGGCACCGGCGCCGGGCTGCGGTTCGATTTCTCGTTCCTCGTCCTCCGCCTCGACGCCGCCGTTAGGGTTTACGACCCGACCGTGGCGGATGGGCAGAGCCGGTACGTGCTGCCGAAATGGAGCGAGACGGGGAATACGGCGTTTAATCTGGGGATTGGGTATCCGTTTTAGGGGGTTTTTGGTGAGTGGGCCGGATAGCCTGCGCAAGCCCGGGGTAGCCTGCGGCAACCCCGGGCTTCTGGGATGAAACCCCTTGGGGTATTTCAGACCAATTCATTCGCGATGTTTTGTACAAATCGCGCGGGGCTCTGCCCCGTGCGGGCTATTCGCGGGACTCTGGCCCGCACCCAAGACGGGCGCATTCCGACGTACCCGGCACCGTCTCGGTGCCGGAGCTACTGAGGCCAATTGGCTCTCTTCCACCGGCACCGAGACGGTGCCGAATACGTAGGTTGGCAGGTCAAGAGACCTGCAAATACCCCACACGGGGCCAGAGCCCCGCGTGAAAACCTCCAAAACCACGGGTACGGCTTTACCTTCGTCACCGTGAAAAAAGCCCTCCTTCTCTCGGCTGCGCTGCTGGCGGCGGCCCCTCTCTTATCAGCCCGCGCGCAAATGGCCGGGGCGCCGGCCGTCAATGGCCCGGCGTTCGTGCGCGATTCGCTTGATTCGTATATCCGCCGGGGGATGAAGGCGTGGAATATCCCCGGAATGGCCGTGGCGGTGGTGAAAGACGGGAAAGTGGTGGCGAGTAAGGGGTACGGCGTGCGCGAAGTCGGGAAGCCGGAGCTGGTCGATGACCAGACGCTGTTTTATATCGCCTCCAACTCCAAGCTGTTCACCGGAATGGCCGTGAGTGAGCTGGTGGAGCAGAAAAAGCTGAATCTGGATGCGAAAGTCACGACTTACCTGCCCGATTTTGCCCTTTACGACCCTACTTCCTCGCAGCTCGTCACGCTCCGCGATGTGCTCAGTCACCGGCTCGGCACCAAGACGTTTCAGGGGGATTTCACCTTCTGGAACTCCGACCTGCCCCGCGCCGAAATCATCCGACGGATGCGGCTGCTGAAGCCCGTCAACCAGTTTCGGCAGGAGTATGGCTACTGCAACGCCGGGTTCCTGACGGCCGGGGAGATCGTGGGCAAAGTGAGCGGCGAGCCGTGGGAGAGCTTCGTGACGAACCACTACTTCAAGCCCCTCGGCATGACCAACTCGTACGCCCTGACGGCGGGCGCCGAGAATCGGCCGAACATCGCCCGCCCGTACACCACCGGCATGGGGCGCCTCGATAAGCTGCCGTATGACCACGTCGATGCCCTCGCGCCGGCCGCGTCCATCGTGTCGTGCGTGGGCGATTTGAGCAAATGGCTCCAGTTTCAGCTCGATTCGGGGAAGACCGCGACTGGTCAGCGCCTGCTGCCGTGGAGCGTGCTGCAACGCACCCGCGACGCCAACACGCTGCTTTCGAGCCGCCGCAGCACCCGCCGCCCGATGCATTTCGTGGCCTACGGCCTCGGCATTGAAACCGCCGATTACAACGGCAAGCAGATTTACTGGCACACCGGCGGCGCCGACGGCTTCGTGTCGGGGACGTGCTTCGTGCCGGAAGCGGGCCTTGGCATCGCCATCCTCACGAATCAGGATAATCAGGCGTTTTTCGAGTGCCTCCGCTATCAGCTCCTCGACGCGTACCTCGGCGTGCCGTATGTCGACCGTTCCGCGCAAGCCCTCACGCTCACCCGCCTCGGCGAAGCGGAAGATGCGCGCTTGCGCACCGCCATAGCCGAGCGCGTGGCGAAAGCACAGAAAGAGAAGCTCCCGCGTAAGCCCACCGCGTTCGTCGGGACCTACCGCCACGAGCTGATGGGCGATATCACGGTAGCCACCGAAGGCAAGCGCGACCTCCGCATCACGTTCCCGCACCTCCCCGGCATCACCGCCAAACTTGAATGGATGACCGGCGACGAGTGGCTCCTGACGTACTCGAACCCCGCCTACGGTCAGTTCCCCGCTACTTTCAATATGGATGGCGACGCTGTTAAGACGCTCACCATTAAGGTGAATGATTTCCTGGAGTACGACCCGTATACGTTTGCGAAGCAGTAAAACTTAGTGGGGGGTTGAGCTGGGGTAGCGCGTTTTGATCGGCGCTTGCTCAACCGCTGTGGCTGTAACCGCGTTGCCGTAACCGCGTTCCCCACCCCACTTGTCAAGAATTCCTGACCTCCTGAAAAATTCTTGACAACTCCTGCCCTACTCCACCCCGCACCCCGCCGCGCGGGTCAATAGAAGGTCTTTTTCGCGGGCATTACGGGTCAGATGGGCGGCGCGCTCGAACTCGGCGCGGGCTTCCGGCAGGCGGCCGAGGCGGAAGAGGAAATCGCCGCGCACGCTGGGGAGCCAATGGTAGGTTTGGAGCGACGGCTCTTCAAGGAGAGCATCGACCAGCTCCAGCCCGGCGGCTGGGCCGAACGCCATTGAGAGCGCCACTGCGCGGTTCAGCTCCACGATAGCCGAGGGCGCGAGCTGCGAAAGTGCGTCGTAGAGGGCCGCGATACGGCCCCAATCGGTGGCGGCGGCGGTGGTGGCGCGGGCGTGGCACGCCGCAATGGCCGCTTGCAGGGCATACGGTCCGAGGGCGCCGCCGAGGGTTTCGGCGTGGGCCAATGCCGCGAGGCCGCGCCGGATGAGGAGCTGATCCCAACGGGTGCGGTTTTGGTCGAGGAGCAGAATAGGGTCGCCGGTTGGGCTGGTGCGGGCGGCGGCGCGCGAGGCTTGGATTTCGAGGAGCGCCGCTAGGCCGTGGACTTCCGGCTCGTGCGGCATCAGGCCGGAGAGGATTCGAATCAGGCGCAAGGCTTCGTCGCAGAGGCCGGGACGCATCCAATCGTCGCCGGTGGTGGCGGCGTAGCCTTCGTTGAAAATGAGGTAGATGACTTCGAGCACCGACGCCAATCGGGCGGCGCGGTCAGGGGCTGACGGTAGCTCGAACGGCACCCGCGCCGCCGCCAGCGTCCGCTTGGCGCGCACGATGCGCTGCGCCACGGTGGGTTCGGCGACCAGAAAAGCGCGGGCGATTTCGTCGGTACTCAGCCCGCCCAGCAGCCGCAGCGTGAGCGCCACCCGCGCCTCCCGCGCCAGCACCGGATGGCACGAGATGAAGACGAGGCGCAGCAAGTCATCCTCTACATCGTCATCGAGGGCAACGTCGAACCCGGCCGTTGCGCGGGCTTGCTCGGCTTCCAGCTCATAGGCCAGCGTCGCGTGGCGGGCATCGAGGCGTTTGGCGCGGCGGAGCTGGTCGAGGGCGCGGTTTTTCGCGGTTTGCATCAGCCACGCGCCGGGGTTTTGCGGCACGCCGGTCTGCGGCCATTTTTCGAGGGCGGCTACCAGCGCGTCGTGCGCTAGGTCTTCGGCTTGGCCCACATCGCGTATCAAGCGCACGAGCTTGGCAATCAGCTTCGGGGATTCGATTCGCCAAACGGCGTCAATGGCGCGGTGGGCGGACGTCGGCGTTGTCATCAAAAGTGAAAATCGGGTCAGGAAGGCAAAGGGCGGAGCGTGCTGCAATATCTGCCACGAAAACCGACCGCCTGCGGCTGATTCAGGGCGAATCAACCGCAGGCGGTCGGGGGTGAAAGGGGCGCTTTGCGGGCTTGACCGGCCTAATTAGCCGAACCGCCCATCTGGCTCTGCTTGCGGAACGCTTCTTCGGCTTCCAATGTGGCGCGTCCGGCTTCGGTTTGAATGGCGGGTTCGAAATCAGCGACATCGAACACCTGCCGCAGCTCGATTTCGCCTACTTCCGAAGGGCACCGCGAGAACCATTCGATAGCCTCTTCCTTCGATTTCACCTGCACCATCCAGAAGCCGCCGAGCAGCTCTTTGGTCTCGGCGAACGGGCCGTCAGTGATGGTCGGCTTGCTGCCTTTGGAGAAGTTGAGCCGCACGCCCTTTGAGGTCGGGTGCAGCCCTTCGCCCGCCAGCAGGATACCGGCTTTAATCAGCTCTTCATTGAATTTACCCATCTCGACGAGGGCTTGCTCAGAAGGCATCTTGCCAGCTTCCGAGTCGGGATTCGATTTGACCAATGCCATGAAACGCATAGCGGTGAGGGGGATTTGGGGGGAGAAAAAATGAAAGTGAGCCTACAAGCGTGACGCCTACAGCGGCCGCTCCATTGACACGACGACGGGAACGACCCAAAATCGACACAGGGCAGAAAAAAATTTAATCGTGCCCCACGACGGCCATAACGCAAACCGCCCCACCAGCGACGAAGCCAATGGGGCGGCAAACGAAAATCCACAGAATCAAATCCGCGAAATCAAAAAATCAGCTTAATCTGCGAGCTGCACCGGCGGCGTCGGTTCGTTCCCATCCATCATCCGCACCAGAATCCGGTAGATGAGCAGCAGCGCAAAAGCCGCAGCGCCGCAAAGCACGACGAACACCATGAAGAACTCATAAAGGCCCGTAATCTCGAAGCCCGCAAAGTGCGGTGCGGGCTTGCCCGGCTCCGGGTAAAGCGCGCCGAGGGTGCCCGAAAACTTGTTACCGGCAGCCGTTGCCAAGAACCACACGGCCATCATCAGCGAAGCGAAACGGGCTGGGGAAAGCTTGTTGACCAGCGCCAGCCCGATTGGCGACAAGCACAGCTCGCCGAAGGTGTGTATGACGTACAAGCCGATGAGCCAGAACATCGACACTTTGGCGGTGGCCGACGCATCCTTCACGCCCAGCGCGATGACGAAGTAACCGAGCGCCAGAAACGCCAAGCCATACGCCATCTTCAGCGGCGACGACGGCTCCAGACCGCGCCGGTTGAGGAAGCCCCAGAGAATGGCCATAATGGGCGCGAAAACGATAACCGCCAGCGCGTTGATGCTTTGGAAGAACGACGCCGGAACGATGTAGGAACCCATTTGCCGGTCGGTCTGCTGGTCGGCAAACGTGGTGAGCGAGTTACCGGCTTGCTCGAAAGCGCCCCAGAAGAAGATCACGAAGAAGCTCAGAATCAGCACGACGTAGATTTTTTCCTTCTCCCGCGCCGTCAGCGACGGGTCGGAAATCACGATGAGCGGCACCACGAGCATCGCCGTAAAGATGATGGCGCCGATCAAGTCGACCCCGACCACTTTCCACCAGCCGAAGAACACCGCCACGAACAGCCCGCCGAGCATCAGCAGCTTGTTGGTGGTGATTTTGGCCGCTGGAGCTTCCCCGGCAGCCAATACTTTACGCTCCGGCCTTGCCCCGAGTGCCGACCCATCGGGCTTGACGACGTACTTGTTTTTGAGCAGCTCGAAGGTGATGACACCGATCACCATCCCGATGGCGGCGGCCAGAAAACCCCACTTGAAATCGGCGGGGTTGCCCGTATCGCCTAGCCCACCGCAGATGAACGGCGACAGGAATGCCCCCAAGTTGATCCCCATGTAGAAGATCGTGTAAGCCGCATCAATGCGTGAATCGGCGGGCGGGTACAGCGTCCCGACCATCGACGAGATATTCGGCTTGAAGAAACCGTTACCGAAAATCATCAGCGTCAGGCCGATGTAGAAGAACAGGTGCGAGCTGCCGGGATTCTGAAGCGTTGAGGCCGACACGAAAAGCATGAGCTGACCGAGCGCCATCAGCAGCCCGCCCACCATAATAGAGCGGCGGTTGCCCCAGTAACGGTCAGCGACGTAACCGCCGAGCAGAGGCGTCAGATACACCAAGCCGGTATACGAGCCGTAGATCTCCGACGAGAAACTCTCGTCGAAGAGCAGCGCTTTCGCCATGTACAGCTTGAGGATGGCGCGCATCCCGTAATAGGCGAAGCGCTCCCACATCTCGGTGGCGAACAGCACGAAAAGCCCCGGTGGGTGGCCGGTCGGGGCCGGTTGAGCAGGCGAGAGCGTGGTAGCAGTCGGCGATGCCATAGGCAGCAAAAAACGAGTGGTAAATGAACGTGAAGGGTCAGCAAACCGCGAGCGGCGGGGCAAAGACAAGCCGCCATTCGTTGGGTTGCGGGTAAAGCTACTCAGAAACCGGGATGTGCGGGAGCGCAATCGGTTGCGAAGTTTCATGGCAAAAACGCCTTTTGCCGACTAAACCGTTAGTTTTTTGCGGCTTGGAATCGTTTTTTCACATTTCGTTCCGAAGAAACGCTTTTTTTCTAGTCAAAACCGTCTTTTTTTTTACCTTTGTCAAGGCTAAGCGCGTTTTTCCACTTGCGCGCCGGAGCCGGTTTTCCTTTCAATTCACCTCCCTCTCCATCGCCCAATGGCAGCCACCGCGCAGTCAGCATCTTCGCACCGCCTGACGTACGTCGGGTTCCCCGAAACTCGTACCGCCACCACGTACTACGATCTATCGCCTGAGGAGCTTGTGCAGCACGCGCTGCAAAACGGCGAAGGGGTGCTGACCGACGCGGGCGCGCTGATGTGCGACACGGGTCAGTTCACGGGGCGCTCGCCGAAAGACCGCTTCATCGTGAAGGACGACGTGACGGAAGGCGCCGTCAATTGGGGCGACGTTAACATCGCCTTCGATCCGGCCAAGTTCGACGCGCTGCAAGCCAAAATGGTGGCTTACCTCGCCGACAAGCCGCTGTACGTCCGCGACGGCGCCGCTGGTGACCATCCCGATTACCGCCTCAACCTGCGCGTCATCAACACGCAGGCGTGGCAGAACCTGTTTTGCCATCACCTCTTCCTCCGCCCCGAAACCGGCTGGACGAACCTCGCCGACGGCGAAACCCCCGGCTTCACCATCCTCTGCGCGCCCGGCTTCGAAGCCGACCCCGCCGCTGATGGCACCCGTCAGAAGAACTTCGCCATCCTGAACTTCAAGAAGCGGATGATCCTCATCGGCGGCACCGGTTATGCTGGTGAGATGAAGAAAGGCATCTTCGGCGTGCTCAACTTCATGCTGCCGCATATGCACGGCGTGCTCTCGATGCACTGCTCGGCCAACATCGGCGACAAAGGCGATACGGCGCTGTTCTTCGGCCTGTCGGGCACGGGCAAAACCACCCTTTCCGCTGACCCGAACCGCGGGCTGATCGGCGATGACGAGCACGGTTGGGCGGCTGACTCGGTCTTCAACTTCGAGGGCGGCTGCTACGCGAAAGCCATCGACCTGACCAAGGAGAAGGAGCCGCAAATCTGGGATGCCATCCGCGCGACGTCTATCGTCGAGAACACGCGCTTCGTGCCGGGCACTACCACGGTGGATTACGCCAACAAGAGCGTCACCGAAAATACCCGCGCCGCTTACCCAATCAACTTCATCGACAACGCGGTGAAGCCGTCGCGCGGGCCGGTGCCGAAGAACATCTTCTTCCTGACGGCTGATGCCTACGGCGTGCTGCCGCCGATCAGCAAGCTCACGAAGAGCCAGGCGATGTACCACTTCATGTCGGGCTACACCGCGAAGGTGGCCGGGACGGAAGTAGGCGTCACGGAGCCGCAAACGACGTTCTCGGCGTGCTTCGGCGCCGTATTCCTGCCGCTGCACCCGACGAAATACGCCGAGATGCTGGGCAAGAAGATGGACGAAAGCTCCGACCTGAACGTGTGGCTCATCAACACCGGCTGGACCGGCGGCGCTTACGGTACCGGCTCGCGGATGAAGCTCAACTACACCCGCGCGATGCTGACGGCAGCGCTCACGGGCGGTCTCGACGGCGTGAAATACCGCCAACACCCCGTGTTCGGCGTGCTGATGCCGGCGGCTTGCCCCGGCGTACCGGCTGAAATCCTCGACCCACGGAATACCTGGGCCGACAAAGACGCCTACGACCGCACCGCCAACTCCTTGGCCGAGAAGTTCATCACGAACTTCAAGAAATACGCTGACTTCGCGAACGACGAGATCCTCGCTGGGGCGCCGAAAGTCGAAGCTGAAGCCGTTTAGCTGCTTGCCCGCGGCTGATTCCCATCTGGGAATCGGTTCGCGTTTCGCAGCCCTCGCTTAACCTCACCAATTCAACCAGGCTCAGGCCCGCTTCTGCAAAGAGGCGGGCCTTTGCTTTTGGGGGTAGCGTAGATTTCAGATTGCACGCGGGCAGCCACCGAAAATGCGGAACTTTTCCGCCGCATTTTTTGGCAGCGCTATGCGAAGGCTTGGCGCCACAGATCGGAACGCGAACGCTTGCTGCCGCCGATTGAGCCGCTTTTTTATGCTGCTTAGCGGACCATATTCCTTACTATTTCATTTTATAATCAAAAACAAGAAGTCGCGTATTTTCCCAAAAGCTCTTCGTATCAGGTGCATTGCAGGCGTAGATTTATCGGCAGGAATAGTAGTAGTCCGCTCTGATTGTCTTATGCTTACAGCTTCTACCAAAGTGCTCGCGGAGCTGCTCTACACGCAAGCGAAGGAGTTTGTGGGAATTTATGACCCCGCGATTGGTTGGTTCACGCAGATCAATCAGGCGGGCGTGCAACTGTTGGGGTATCCGTCGGAGCAGTTTTTTCTGACCGATACCACTCACTTGCGGCATCAGTCGATTCCGGTGGATGAATGGCAACAGTACTGCGCGGAGGCCAAGCAGTACGGTCGGCGGGAAGTGACGGCCCGTATCCTGCGCTACGGCGGCGAGCTGATCAGCGCCGCGATTGAGATCATCTATTTTCAGGTAGAAGAAAAACCGTTTTATCTCGTTCGGTTAGCTGAGCAAACTCGTTTGCAGTTCGCAGAGCGCGAATTGGCGCACAGTGTCCGGCGGTTCGAGGCGATCTTCACGAATGCGACGGTCGGGATTATCGTCTGCGACGAGGCGGGCGTGATTGTGTCGAGTAATCAACTCGCCGACCGAATTTTTGGCTACGAACCTCAGGAGCTGCTCGGCGAGCGCATCGAGCGTTTGGTGCCGAATGCCGCAGGGCGGCACCACGAAAAGCTGCGCGAAACGTTCAACGCACATCCGCAGGTGCGCAACATGGGCAGCCACCGCGACCTGCTCGGCCTGCGCAAAGACGACTCGGTGTTTCCGGTGGAAGCCAGCCTGAGCTACTTTCGGTTGGATCAGGAGCTTTATGTGGTGGCCTATGTCGTCGATATTACCCTCAAAAAGGCGGCCGAGCAAGAGCTGGTGGCCGAGCGGCAGCGCGTCGAGCAGCTCAACAGCGACCTGGAGCAAACTGTGGCCGAGCGCACCCACGCGCTGCGCCTTACGCTGGAACAGCTGGAGCAGCGTAGCGCGGAGCTGACGAATGCCCTGGCGGCGGAACAGGAGCTGGGCGAGCTGAAATCGCGCTTCGTGTCGATGGCGTCGCACGAGTTCCGGACGCCGCTGACGGCGATTCTGACGTCGGCGGCCCTCGCTGAGAAGTATCCGGATACAGAGCAGCACGACAAGCGCCTGAAGCATTTGCAGCGTATCAAGCTTTCGGTGAAGCACCTGAACGATATTCTGGAAGAATTTCTGTCGGTGGGGCGGATCGAGGAAGGCAAGATTGTCGCGCAGCCGACGGAGTTCGATGTGGAAAGCCTGCTCGCCGATACCATCGCCGATGTGCAGGGCAGCCTGAAGGCGGGTCAATGGATCGAGACGACGTTAGATTGTCCGGAGCCGGTCTGGCTCGATGCTTCGCTGCTACGCAAGATTCTGGTCAATCTGCTGTCCAACGCGATCAAGTATTCCGCCGCGGGCAAGGTCATCAACGTGGAAGCGCTGTGTTCCGACGAGATGCTCACGCTCCGGGTACGGGATCAGGGCGTCGGAATTTCCGATGAAGATCAGAAACATTTATTTGAACGGTTTTTCCGGGCCAGAAATGTAACTAATCTGCCCGGCACTGGCTTAGGTCTATACATTACGGCGCGCTATCTGGATATGATGGGCGGCACTATTCATCTGGACAGCAAGCTGAACCGTGGAACCACCGTCAGTATCACGATTCCCTTCGACCACCACCCTGCTGATTAAAGCATCTGAGCTGATGCTTGGCCACCTCTTTCCCTCGTCACATGAAAATTATTTTGCTGATCGAAGACAACGAGATCATTCGAGAAAACTCTGCCGAAATTCTGGAGCTTGCGGGCTATAAGGTAATACAAGCCGAAAACGGCAAGAGTGGAGTTGATCTGGCGCTGCTTAACACCCCGGATTTGGTGATCTGCGATATTATGATGCCCGTGCTCGATGGCTACGGCGTGCTTCAGATATTCAGCCAAAACCCGCAGCTGTCGGGTATTCCGTTCATTTTCCTGACCGCCAAAACCGAGCGTTCCGACCTGCGGCGCGGGATGGAGCTGGGGGCGGATGACTACCTGACGAAGCCGTTCGACGAATCGGAGCTGTTGGGTGCGGTGGCGAGCCGGATTCAACGTTTCAAACACCTCAGGGACGATTACGACCTGAAAGCCAACGGCCTCAACGAGTTTCTCGACGATGCGAAGGAAATCGCGAATCTGAAGAGTCTGTCGGAAGACCGGCGGGTGCATTACGTCAGCAAGAAGCAGGTTATTTACCAAGAGGGCGAAGCGGCTTCGCGGCTTTATTTTCTGAAATCGGGACGCGTGAAAACCGTCCGGACGGCCCACACGGGGAAGGAATTTCTGACGAAGCTGTATCAAGCGGGTGAATTTTTCGGCTATTTAGCTCTTCTGGAAGGCACGCCGCACCACGATTCGGCGATTGCCGTCGATGATTCGGAGCTGATTTATATTCCACGGGAAGATTTTTCGCTCCTGCTGATGCTCAATCCGAAGGTGGGGCACGAGTTCATCTGCCTGCTGGCCGGGCGGGTGAGTGAGCGCGAGCAACAGCTCCTCACGATGGCGTACAGCTCCATCCGGCGGCGGGTGGCCGATACGCTCATCAGCTTGCAGGGGCAGACCGACGACCCGGATGGGTACATCCGCTTCTCGCGCGATGATCTGGCGGCGATGATCGGCACGGCCCCTGAGACGCTCACCCGCACGCTGAGCGAGTTCAAGCAGGACGGGCTGGTCGAGCTGACGGTTCGGAAGGTGAAAATCATCGAGCCGGAGAAGCTGCGGCGGGCGCGCTGGTAGAGTGGCGGCGCCGGGGCGCTGATAGTGGCGCTGATACCTTCGCGCCGGGGAGAGCCGTCGGTGGGCGACTTCCTAATTGTCGCACTTCACCCTGCTTTTCCGATGGCTACTCCGGCTTCTAACCCGATTTCCGGCCCCAACACGCTGCCCAAGCGGTTGGGAAAGCTGCGGCGTTTGCACCACAAGGTGGGCGCGGCGCTGGTGTATTTCTTCGCCGTTCTGGGCCTGACGGGCATTTTACTGGGCTGGGAAATCCGGCTGGGCGGCGGCAACGCCTCGCAGCTACCGCCCCCACGCGGCTTCACGACGGATCTGCGGCAGTGGCAGCCGCTGGCCACTTTAGTAGAAGCCGCCCGCACCGCCGTCCGCGATTCGAGCGGCGGGAAAGCCCCCGGCGAGGTGCGGCGGCTCGAAGCCCGGCCCGATCAGGGGTTGGTGCTCGTGAGTTTCGAGGATTCGGAGTGGGGCGCGCAGGTGGACGCGGGCACCGGCAAGGTGCTGGGGATGGAGAAGCGGCGCTTCAACTTAGTGAAGGCGATTCACGAAGGCTCCATCGTGGATGACCTGCTGGGGACGGATGAGGTGTTCATGAAATTCTACACGACCGTGATGGGCGGCGCGCTGTTGGTGCTCGCGTTCACGGGTTTTTGGCTGTGGTACGGGCCGAAGAAGCTGCGGCGTTAGGGGCAGATGTGGGGATGTGGGAGATGTGAGGATGTGGGGATGTGGGAGATGTGAGGATTTGCTTCGAGCTAAAACTCCCCGCCCCTTCCCTGAGGGGCGGGGAGTTCGTTTTTGACACGGTGGTGTTTGCGTTCGACACGGTGGTGTTTGCATTCGACACGGTGGTGTTTGCGTTCGACACGGTGGTGTTTGCGGGTGGCGCGGTGGGGTTTGCGTTCGTCTCGGGGGGGTTTGCGTTCGACACGGTGGGGTTTGCGTTTGACACGGTGGGGTTTGCGTTTGACACGGTGGGGTTTGCGTTCGACACGGTGGTGTTTGCGTTCGACACGGTGGTGTTTGTGTTTGACACGGTGGTGTTTGCATTCGACACGGTGGGGTTTGCGTTCGACACGGTGGGGTTTGCGATTGACACGGTGGGGTTTAGGGTTGGCACGGTGGGGTTTGGTTTTGTTCGACCGAAAAAAAGCGCCGTTCGTGGGGTTTTTTACCGGGTTCGTCGAAAAATTAAGTATTTGGTTTCGGAGGCCGCTAGTTTCGACCCGCTTGGTTGAGTGATCAGGCCGTCGGTTGCGCGACCGGCGTTGTGTTTCACGTTTTTCTGTTTAGAGAAATGGATAAGATCAGAGAAGACCGGCTGTCGATGGCGGGCCGGGTAGCGGATTTGCTGACCCTTCGGGCGGCGGATATTGCGGTAAGCGAGGTGGCGGGCTTGCAGGCTACAGTGGTGCAGACGGGGTATACGGCGGTTTCGGGGGCGCGTGGAGGTGTTGCCAAGCGCACGCGGGAACTGACCAAGGAGGGCAGAGCGAAGCGGCTGGCGCTGCTGACGCTGTTGCCAGCGTTGCAGGGGCCGTTGGTGCGGGTGGCGAACCGGTTGGAGGATGGGGCACTGCTGGCGTCGGCGACGCTGACGAGGAAGAGCTTGCAAAAGCTGCGTCCGGCGGGGCTGCTGGGGGTGGCGTCGGCATTGCTGGCGACGACTCAACGCGCCGATGTGGCGGCCGAGCTGAAGCGGCAAGGCCTGACGGCAGCGACGCTTCAACCGCTGCAAGACGCGCTGAAAGCCTACAATGACGCGCAGCCGAAACCGCGCCGCACCATCGACGACCGGGTGGTGGCGGGTGAGAAGCTCGAAAGCCTCGTGGATGCGCTGATGAAGGAAATCCGTGAGCTGGACGACGATATGAAAGCCTTCGCGCTGCTCAACCCGGAGCTGTTGGCGGCTTACACGCAAGCGCGTAAGATCATCGACACTGGCGCACGGCCGGATGCGCCTACGCCGCCGCCCGTGGGGTAAGGCGGGAAATAGGCGGATAAGAAAACAGCCCGACCGGATGACCGGGCGGGCTGTTTTTGGTTTTGGGGGTGGTTGGGTTGCTCTAGAGGCGCTTCTTGGTGAAGGAGCCGTATGATTCGCCGGTTTGTTCGCAAAGCAGGAAGTAGGAATCGAGCAGCTTGATTAGAAGGTCTGCGTCTTTAGGCGACTCAATACAAATTTCTCCAGTGGGCGAAATTTTTAATTTAAAGTTATGCTTTTCGGCTGTTTCCAACATTTGTTCTCGTCGTTTCGGGTCAATGGACTGGTGAGCACCATTTTTTGTAAATCTGGCGAGCCGCCGACGCATATGGATACTGTTAGCACTTGCCTGCGTGAGGTGTTCTAGCCCTAAGAATTGCCTGGAAGCTGCCAGACGGTCTACGAACTCGACGGCACGTTCCTGATACTGCTCGTCAAGACCAGCAATATCTTCAAACCCTTTCTTACTGAGGATGTAGAACTCGTCGTCGTAGTATACGCAGTCGATTTTACAATCCAGCGTTAGGGTGTTGCCCTTGACTATCCCTAACTCTGTCCTCTACCCCGAAAAGGTAGTCAGGAGTTAGTAGAGGTTTTTTGGGCGAGGAAAGTCATTGGGGGCACATTTTGGAGTGCCTGATGGGGTCGATGGTAGTTGTAGTCGTGTTGCCATTGCTGGCTCAGGTCGCGGACC
>JANNMJ010000183.1:0-7498 GCA_031397815.1 Hymenobacteraceae bacterium | reverse complement strand
CCCTCCCCCAAGGGGGCGGGGAATCTGTTAGCCTGCTGAAATAGCCCGCAACCCCCTTCGCCACCCCCGGAACCCCGCAATTTCTTGGAAAATCCTATTCCGGTCTTGGAAAAAGATATTCCGGGGTCGGCAAATGGTCTTCCGGGAGCGTCCGGTGATTTGCCCGAAGTGGCGCCCGCACTTCCTCAAACGGCGGTCGGGCTACCGGAATCGGCGGCGGTTCTGCCGGGTTCGTCGAAGGAGATTTCGCGCTGAAAATATCTTCGGAAACGAGCTTCGGAAGAAGGACGAAACTCCCCCAAAAGCCAACTGCCCGCCCGGCACAAGGGCCGAGCGGGCAGTTGAATGGTGAGCGAATAGCCAGCGAGAAGCGCCCGGCCGCGTCGCTTACGGAAAGATGCCGAGGGTGCCGTAGCTCTCGCCGATCTTCTTAATCGCCACATAGAACGCCGCCGTGCGGAGGTCGGTGATGGCGGGTTTCTCGCGCATCGCGTCGCGCATCGTTTGGTAGGCGTTGATCATCGCGTCTTCGAGGCCCGAATGCACGAGGTCGATCTCATCGGCGCCGTGTTCGAGGAGTTGCCGCCGCGCGTCGCTGAGGTGCTTGCCGGTGGTTTCTTCCAGCGCCTCAATCATCTGCCGATGGCTTGCTTCCTCGGCGCGCTTCGAGAGGCGTCCGAACCGCATGTTCGAGATGTTCTTGAGCCATTCGAAGTACGAAACCGTCACGCCGCCGGCGTTGAGGTAGAGGTCGGGCAGGATGTAGACGCCCATTTTCAGCAGCACTTCCTCGCCGTCCTGCGTCACGGGGCCGTTGGCGCCTTCGGCAATCAGCTTAGCCTTGATGCGGGGCGCATTCTCAGGGGTAATCTGGTTTTCGAGGGCGGCCGGGAGCAGCACATCGCAGTCGTGCTCCAGCAAATCGAGGCTGTTCTCCACGAACCGCGAGCCCGGGAAATCCTTCACCGAACCCGTCCGCTTGCGGTAATCAAACACCTCCTGAATGTCGATGCCGTCTTCCTTGATGATGCCGCCTTCACGCTCGGCAATGCCGGTGATGAGAGCGCCGGCCTCTTGACAAAACTTGGCCGCGTAGAAGCCCACGTTGCCCAAGCCCTGCACCACGATGCGCTTGCCTCTGATGCCTTCCGTCAGGCCCGCCTTCGCGAGCAGCTCGGTATCCTTGAAGAATTCGCGCATGCCGAAGAAGATACCGAGGCCGGTCGCTTCCGTCCGGCCGCGCACGCCGCCTTGCCCCACGGGTTTGCCGGTCACGCAGCCGAGCGCGTTGTCTTCGCCGTAGCGGAAGGTGGCGTAGGTGTCGGCAATCCACGCCATTTCGCGGGAGCCGGTGCCGTAATCAGGCGCCGGAACATCGACACCCGGCCCGATCAGATTTTTCTTGATTAATTCGACAGCGAACCGCCGCGTCACTTTCTCCAGTAGCTGCGGCGACGACGTACGTGGGTTGATCTTAACCCCGCCCTTCGCCCCGCCAAACGGCACATCCACGATGGCGCACTTGAAAGTCATGAGCGTAGCGAGGGCTTTTACTTCGTCCTCATCCACGAAAACGGAGTACCGGATGCCGCCCTTCGTCGGCATCTTATGGTGCGAGTGCTGCACCCGAATGCCCTCATACACTTCTACATGGCCGTCGATTTCCACCGGAAACGACACCTTATAGACAGAGTTGCAAACCTTGATTTGCTCTAATACGCCCTTGTCGAGGTCGGTGTGAGCCGCCGCCTTATCGAAGTAGCGCGAAACCGAATCAAGGAAATCCTTCCCTGTGACGGAAGTGGCGTTTTCAGCCATAACGCGAAAATTTTGAGTGGGTAAGGTGAAAAACTGGTGAAAAGTAACGCTAAATCGCTCCGCCGACGGCTTTCAGTAGAAAAAAAAGCCTTTTTCAGCCTGAAAACCGAAAAACGCCTTCGGTCGGGAGAAGCCGATTTGATACTTCATCACTATGTGCTCTAATATTGTGTCGCAATTCTGCATAATAACGTCTCCCTTTTTACTGGCTTTTTGAAGATGTACGACCGGTACAACTTTGCCTATCTGCGTGCCCTCGGCACCCGGACGGCCCTTCTGTTATCAGGCGCTTTGCTGTTGGCCGCCGTGCCCGCCGCCGCTCAACCCACCCGCAGGCCGGCCGCCCCGAGCGGGCGCCACACGCCGCTGCTGATTGATTTACGCCACGGACCCGCGGGCACCGCCCCGTCTGTGGCCGAGCGCGCCACCGTCCTGCGCGATAAGCTCGCCCTGACGTCAGCCGACGATTTGCGGCCCCTACGCACCGAAACCGACGAGCTTGGCTACGTCCACGAGCGGTTGCAGCCGTATTACCGGGGCGTGAAAGTCGAGCACGCCACGATCAGCTTGCACGAGCGTGCCGGTCAGATTGAGCTGCTCACCGGCAGCTACGAGCGGCCCTCGTCGGGCGCCATGGCTAGCCCGACCCTGACCGAAGCCACGGCGCGGCAGCGGGCCATTGCCGCCATCGGCGCACGCTCCTACAAGTGGCAGAACGCCGCCGAAGAAGCCGCCCTCCGCACCCAGCTCCACGACCCCGCCGCCACCTATGCGCCCCAAGGCGAGCTGGTGTGGGTCGGCGATTTCCGGCAGCCCGAGGCCACGCGGCCGGTGGTGCTGGCGTGGAAATTCAACATCTACGCGCAGGAGCCGATGAGCCGCGATTGGGTGTACATCGACGCTCATTCGGGGCAGATGATTTCCCGCGACCCCATCATCAAGCACGCGGGCGCTACCGGCACCTTCGCGACGCGCTACGTCGGCTCCCGCACCGCCGCCACCGACAATTTCGGGAGTGGTTTTCGGCTGCGCGAAACGGTTCACGGCAAGGGCGTTACCACGCTCAACATGCACACGAGGACGGCCTTCGCGACGGCCGACGATTTCGTCGATAACGACAATAACTGGACGGCCGCCGAATACGATAACGCCGCTTTCGACAACGCCGCCCTCGACGCGCACCTCGGCGCGCAAATCACGCAGGATTACTGGACCAACGTCCACGGCCGTGACTCTTACGACGACCGTGGCTCGGTGCTGTTGAGCTACGTCCACTTCGACGTTGGTTTCGATAACGCCTTCTGGAACGGCAGCGCCATGATTTACGGCGACGGCCTCAACCTCTACAAGCCGATGACGTCGCTCGATATCTGCGGGCACGAAGTGGGGCACGCGGTCTGCGAAACCACCGCCCGGCTGGTGTATCAGGATGAGTCGGGCGCGCTCAACGAAGGCCTTTCCGATATCTGGGGTGCGTGCATCGAGCATCACTTCGACCCGACGATGCAGAACTGGCTCATCGGCGAAGATATTATGCTGAGCGGCCCGGCGCTGCGCTCGATGAGCGACCCTAACTCGCAAGGCCAGCCCGATACATATTTCGGCGACAACTGGGCCACCGGCCCCGACGACCACGGCGGCGTGCACACCAATTCTGGGGTGCTCAACTTCTGGTTCTACCTGCTGAGCGTCGGCGGGTCGGGCAACAACGATTTCGGGATTCCTTACGGCGTCAGCGGCATCACGATGGAGAAAGCCGCCCGCATCACCTACCGCGCCGAGCGTCTTTATATGACGCCGAACGAGACGTACGTCGGCGCGCGCCGCGCGACGATGCAGGCCGCAATGGACCTCTACGGCCTCGGTTCGCCGGAAATCACCAGCGTCGCGAATGCATGGCGGGCCGTCGGCGTCGATGAAGACGCGCCGACCATCACGAGCTTCACGCCAACCAGCGGCACGCCCGGCACGGTCGTCACGATTAACGGCACCAACTTCGGCCTCGCCTACACGGTGAGCTTTAACGGGACGGTCGCCACCATCGGCCACTATGCCTCTTCGACCCAAATCACCGCTACGGTACCCGTCGGCGCTACCACGGGGAAAATCAGCCTCACGTCGCCAACCGGCACCGCCATTTCGGCGGCCAACTTTACGGTTAACGCGGCAGGGGCAGTCCCCACGATTACCAGCTTCAGCCCGTCGGTCGGGCAGATTCAGGGCGGCACCGTGACTCTCACGGGCACCAACTTCACTGGTGCCACGGCCGTGAAATTCAACGGCGCTACCGCGACGTTTACCGTCGTCAACGCCACCACCATCAGCGCCACGGTTCCGACGAGCGCCACCACCGGCCCGCTCACGGTCACCACGCCGAGCGGCATCGCCACTGCCCCGACCACGTTCACCGTCCTGCCGCACATCACCGCCTTCACCCCCACGAGCGGGGTAGGGGGGACGACAGTCGTCATCACCGGCACGAGCTTCACCGGCGCGACGAGCGTAAAATTCAATGGCACTTACGCGGCCTCGATGGTCGTCAATTCCGCGACGAAAATCACCGCAACTGTCGCCGTCGGGTCCAACACCGGCCCAATTACCGTACGCACGCCGAACGGCACGGCCACCAGCGCCACCAGCTTCACGGTTAATCCGACGCTTTCCTTCAATAGCTTCTCGCCGACCAGCGGTCCGGTCGGTACCGTCGTGACCATTCGTGGTATTGGCTTCACGGGCACATCGGGCGTCACGTTCGGCGGCGTACCTGCTTCCACGTTCACCGTGGCGTCGGATATGGAGCTGTGGGCCACTGTGCCGAGCGGCGCCGTGACCGGCGACATCGTCGTCACGAATCCACTCGGGACCGCCACCTCGCCCGCGCCGTTCGGCGTGGTGGTGGCTGGCGGACCAAGCATCACGAGCTTCAGCCCGGCAGCCGGTCCGGCCGGTACGGCGGTGGTGATTACGGGTCTCAATTTCACTGGCACCACGGCCGTGAGCTTCAACGGCACCGCCGCCACGTTCACCTTGGTGAATGCCACGACCATCAACGCGACGGTCCCGGCAGGGGCAACGTCCGGCCCTGTCGGCGTGACTACCACCGTCAGCACGGGGCTGAGCAGCACGTACTTCATCGTGCCGCCGTTCAACGACGTTTGCAGCGGCAGCGTGCCGATGCTGACGTGCGGCAGCGTGGTATCCGGCACCACGGAAGGCTCAACGGATATCGGCGACCCGACCGATGCCTGTGGCGGTAATACGCCCAGCGCGGCGGCAGGCGGCGTGTTCTACCGCCTGACCGGCACCGGCTCCAGCATCACCGTAGCCACGTGCATCAGCAGCTTCGACGGGCTGCTGTATGTCTACACCGGCTCGTGCGGCGCCTACGTGTGCGTGGGCAGCGACGACGACGGCTGCGGCAATAAATCGGGCGGCTCGTCGGTGACGTTTGCGTCCACGGCCGGAACTCCGTATTACGTGTTCGTGAGTGGCTATCAGGCGCTTCAGGGCACGTTTGCGTTGTCGATGAGCTGCGCGCCTGGGTCCGACCTCGTCGTCAGCACCACCGCGCCAATAGCGAGCGGTACTTACCGCAACATCACCGTTACTCCAACGGGCGTGGCCACGCTCACGGCGGGCGTCAGCTACACCGGCGCACTGACGGTGCAAACGGGCGGCGTCTTCGATGACGGCTGCCAAGTGCTCACCGGCAGCGGATCGTTCGTGCTGCAAACGGGCGCAACGATGCGCGTTTGCCACCCGCAAGGCTTGGCCACCACCGGCGCGACCGGTGCCGTGCAAGTAACGGGCGCCCGCTCGTTCGCTTCGGCCGCGACGTACGTCTACACCGGCACCACGGCGCAGGCGACCGGCTTGGGTCTGCCTCTGACAGTAGATCAGCTTTCGGTGGAAAACCCGACGAGCGTATCCCTGAGCCGCGCTCTTAGCATCCGCCGTCAGCTTACGCTGGCCGGAGTGGGTAATCTGGTTCCGAACAGCTTCGTGCTGAGCTTGCTCTCGAATGCGACCGGCACGGCGCTGGTGGTGAACGCGGGCAGCGGCGTGGTGAGCGGCCCGGCCACGGTGCAGCGCTACCTCACGCCCGGCTCGGCGACGGGCCTCGGCTACCGCCATATGAGCGCGCCGGTCATTAACTCCACAGTAGGTGATTTGGCCCTGACGAATGCGTTTACCCCGGTGGTGAACCCGGCGTACAACTCAGCGGCCACGCCCGCGACCGTTACGCCTTACCCCAACATTTTCGGGTTCGACGAAACACGCGGCGGTGCGGCGGTGACCGACTTCTCACGCGGCTATTTCTCGCCTGACGCCCTTTCTTCGGCGCTTACTTCCGGCCGGGGTTACTCGGTTTATATGCGTCCGCTGACGCCTGATTTCGTCGGGACCCTCGGCAACGGCACCATCACGGTGGCGGGCCTGACCCACACCGGCGCGGGCAACGTAGGCGGGCAGAAACCCGGCTGGCACCTGCTCGGCAACCCTTATCCCGCCCCAATTGACTGGGATTTGGTGACTGTACCCGCCGGGATGGACGCCGGTATCAGCGTCTTCCAAAGCACCGGTGGCAACAACGGCCTCTACCTGAGCCGCGCCAACGGCCTCGGCTCGCTGACCGATGGCTTGGTGGCGATGGGACAAGGCTTCTTCGCCCGCGTAACCGGCGCCGGTCCAGTCGATTTCGACTTCACCAACGACTACCGCGTGACGAGCTACGCCAACCCGAGCCACTTCCGCGCCGCCCGCGATGAGCGTCCGCAAGTGAGCCTGACCGTGCGAGCCGCAGGGGCAAACGAAACCGCCACCGATGCAACGACCATCTACTTCGAAGCCGGTGCCACCCCGGGCACCGACGCACAGTTCGACGCTGTGAAGCCCGGTCGCAACGTCGGCGTCCCGACCGTGGTGAGCTTGGGCACGAATGGCGCCGAGTTAGCCATTAACGGTCAGTCGGAAGCCGCTCTGGCGGCGGGCCTAACGGTAGAGTTACTAGTAGCCCTACCAACCGCAGGCCGCTACGAGCTGGCCGTGAGCGACGCGCAAAGCCTAACCAGCTCCACCATCACGCTCCTCGACCGCCTGACCAACACGCGCTACGACGCCACCACGACGCCCACGGTGACCGTGACAACCACTGGCGCCGAAGAGCTACGCGGCCGGTTCGCGCTGGAATTCGGCGCAACCGGTTCGAAAGCCACGGGCGCAACGACCCTGACGGTTTGGCCGAACCCGGCACAAACCACGGTATCCGTGGCGCTGCCAATCGGCGCTGCATCAGTCACCACCGTCACCGTCCTCGACGCGACGGGCCGGGTGGTGCGCACGCAGGCGCTGACGCCAGTCGCCGGCGGCTATGCGGCGGCTCGCGAAGTCCAGCTTTCGCTGGCAGGCTTGCCAGCCGGGGTGTACGTGGTGAAAGCGGGTGCCGCCACGGCACGGTTGGTAGTAGAGTAGGAAGCTGATTCGTCCGGAGAGGACGGATGAAAAAGGACGGGGCGTCCGGCGGAGCTATGGCTTCGGCGGGCGCCCCGTCTGGCGTTTTTGGGGGTGGGGGAGTGTAAGCCCGGGGTAGATTTCGCAGAAATCAACCCCGGGCTTCTGGGATAAAACCCCTGCGGGGTACGCGCCTCAGTCTTGACGCGGGGCTCCAGCCCCGTGTCGG
>JANNMJ010000193.1:0-22750 GCA_031397815.1 Hymenobacteraceae bacterium | reverse complement strand
AGAGGAAGCGGATGGGGCGGTGAGGGTGGGCATTTTTTGGGGAAAGATGTGGGGGATGTGGGGATGTGAGGGGGATGTGAGGGAGATGTGGGGATGTGGGCGGGATGTGGGCGGGATGTGGGGGAGATGTGATTTGATGTGCCGATTTGGGCTGGGCTGGATTGGGGGAAAAACAAAAAGGGCGACCCGCTTTTCGCGGGCCGCCCTCTGGGTTGGTTTGGTTCGGCCGGGGCCGGAAGCAAACGTCAGTTCAGAAAGTCACAGGAAAACCTGCCCGCTGGAGATGCGTGCAGATGATGATGGAATGCAACCGAAACGGCCACGCCCGACGCGGCGCCCAGCGCGGGGCACGTCGGTAGTAGGGTGGCGGCGAAACGGAGATTCGGCGTTGTCATCGGCACAAAGGTACGGGGTTGGGGAAGCGAAGTTGCAAATCGGCGCGTTTCGCGGGGCGATTGGTGGTGACCTCCCGACCGCTCGTCGTTACTTTGCCCGACCAGAGTCGGCACCCGCCGCGCTGTCGTTTTCCCTCCCTCCCCAAACCGTTTCTCCTCCGATGCTGACGCCCGAAATCCAGTCGAAAGTTGATGCCTACCTCGCTGCCGGTTACGATGACGCCTCTAAGGCCGAAATCCGGGCGCTCGTAGCGAGTGGTGATGCCGATGCGGTAAACGATGCCTTCTACCGGACGCTGGAGTTCGGTACGGGCGGGCTGCGCGGTATTATGGGCGCCGGACTGAACCGGATGAACCGCTACACCCTCGGCGCGGCTACGCAAGGGCTTTGCAATTATTTGCACAAGCAATTTCCGGAAGGGAAAATTCGCGTCGCTATTGCGCATGATTCGCGTATTAATTCGGCAAGCTTTGCGCGGGTTGCGGCGAATATTTTCTCTGCGAGCGGTATTGAAGTTTACCTGTTTGAAGCCCTGCGGCCCACGCCGGAGCTTTCTTTCGCTATTCGGCACTTGGGTTGCCAATCGGGCGCGGTTATTACGGCTTCGCACAATCCGAAGGAATATAATGGCTATAAAATTTATTGGCAAGACGGCGCCCAAGTGACGCCGCCGCACGATAAAGCCATTATTGAGGAAGTAAACGCGATTCAATCGATTGAAGAAATTAAATTCGAGGGAGATGATTCGCGGATTCACCTCATCGGCGCCGAAGTAGACGATGCGTACCTGCAAATGCTGCAAGGTCTGAGCGTAAAGCCGGAAATTGTGGACGAGCAAGGGAAACACCTGAAAATCATTTTCACGCCGATTCACGGCACCGGGATTACGTTGGTGCCGTCGGCGTTGAAGCGGTTTGGGTTCCAGCATGTGCGCATCGTAGAAGCGCAAGCCACCCCCGACGGCAACTTCCCGACCGTCCACTCGCCGAACCCCGAAGAGAAGCCCGCGATGCAAATGGCGCTCGATATGGCCTTGGCTGATGATGCTGATCTCGTCCTCGCCACTGACCCCGACGCTGACCGTGTGGGTGCCGGTATCAAGAACGAAAAAGGCGAATGGATTCTGCTGAACGGCAATCAGACCGCCGCCCTCCTAGTGTATTACCTGCTGACGAGCTGGCGCGATGCCGGGCGCCTGACGGGTCGCGAGTATATCTGTAACACCATCGTCACGACCGACCTCATCAACGAGATGGCTGCTGCGCTCGGCGTGCCGTGCCACCTGACGCTCACGGGCTTCAAGTACATCGCGCAGGTGATTCGGGAGCGTGAGCAGCTCGGCGAGGTGTACATCTGCGGCGGCGAGGAGAGCTACGGCTTCCTGATTGGTCAGCAAGTGCGCGATAAGGACGCCGTGGCCGCGTGCTGCCTGATTGCCGAGCTGGCCGCCGTGATGCGCGCCCAAGGCAAAACCCTGCAAGACGCCCTCGTGGCGATGTACATGCAGTTCGGCTACCGCAAGGAAGACCTCATTTCGCTCACGAAAAAAGGTCAGCGCGGCACCGAGGAAATCAAAGAAATGATGCGCGACCTGCGCGCCAATCCGCCCGTCAGCATCGGCGGCTCGCCCGTCGTCACCGTCCTCGATTACCTCACCGGCGAGTCGCACGACCTCACGAGCGGCGTCAAAGCCAAGCTAGAAGGCTTCGACCCATCCGACGTCCTCCAATTCATCACCGCCGACGGTACCAAAGTCTCCGCCCGCCCGAGCGGCACCGAGCCGAAAATCAAGTTCTACTTCAGCGTAAGAGCCGATTTGGCTTCAGCGGCGGAGTATGAGCAGGTGGGGAAAGCGCTGGACGCGAAGATTCAGGGGATTATGGGGGAGATGGGGTTGAAGTAAAATTAAAGTTCAGATACTAACATGTCTCTACTTACACAAAAAGAGCTAGAACAGGAACTTGACTCCTTCTGGTCTCAACTTTTAACTGACATTGAAGATGGAGTTTTTCAACTTTCTTCTTCTAATGACAGAAAAAACAAAAGCGAAAAGATAGTTACTCGCAAAGCCAATGAGAATGGTTTTCGTGTAAAAGTTTATGACGCCAAAGGCAAGAGCCGCAGAAAAGACCCAGATGGTTTATTCTATGGGTTCAAAGAAATAAGCGGCGGCCTAATGCTCATTTACAACGAAACAAAGGCAAAACAAAGTATCACTTCCAGCGAAGCTCACCGAATTCGAATAACTTTAAGAGAACAGCTAGAATTAAGAAGAAGACTCGGTGGAGATTTGATAACATTCACACTTCAGTTCCCCGAGTTCAAATATGAGATTTACAATCATTTCATTTGTTTTCTATCGGGAAATCAAAAACTAACACAAGTACTTCTCGACGAACTCCCAGACTCCACCTCCGACTTTGAGATAGACACTTTAATAGCTAATGGTTCACTCATCATCAGCGAGGTGCTGACTGGTGACGTTATAACGTTGATGAAGCGCAGACGTGGCCAAAATCGCCTACGTGAACTCTCATTGAGCAATTATGAAAGGAGATGTGCTCTATGCGATGTAACTGACGAAAACCTACTGATTGCAAGTCACATCGCACGTTGGGCGGACATACCAGATGCGCGAGGTAAGCTATCAAATGTCATTTGCCTTTGCAGCTTCCACGACGCCCTCTTTGAGAAGGGGTATTGGTCGCTTTCCAATAATCTAACTGTGATGCTGAATCCTGATAAGCTAAACGCTGGGTTGACCATTGATATGCTCCTTGATAAAGCCGTTTTTCGCTTACCATTGAGTCACCCGCCAAACTCAGAGTACCTAAAGCATCACCATAATTTTCACGATTTCGAATAAGCTTGACGCTAAAGAATTACACCGCCCGCGCCAGCACCAAATCCTCATCCACCTGCGTGCTCACGGCTAACGCGTGCGTGACGACGTGCACAAAACCCCGCGCTAAGTATAACTTCAGGTCACGGGCTTCAACTTAGGTCACGGGCTTCGACTTAGGTCACGGGTTTCAACTTAGGTCACGGGTTTCAACTTAGGTCATGGGGTTTTGGTGTTCGACATGGTATTTTATACGTTTAGCATTGTATTATGGGTGTTCGACATGGTATTTTATACGTTTGAAATGGTATTATGGGTGTTCGGCGAGGGGGTTTAGGTGTCCGGCATGGTATTTTATACGTTTGACATGGTATTATGGGTGTTTGGCGAGGGAGTTTAGGTATTTAACGGGCATAGCGTCTCTCTGAGAGAGCGGTTCACGAGTGGAAGTACCTCCACTCCTAACCCTTCTGGAGCATCAACGGGAATGTATATCGGCTCGGTAACTGCCTCAGGTTGAGTTCAGACCGCCCGTGCCATCACCAAATCATCATCCACCTGCGTGCCCACGGCGAACGCGTGCGTGCCGACCTGCACGAAACCCCGCGCCCGGTAAAACTTCAGAGCGCGATGGTTATCCGGCCAGACACCGAGCCACATCGTGCGGTAATTGAGGGAATGGATGAGGGCGAACGCCGTATCGAAAAGCGCGGCGCCGACTTTTTGGTCGTGCCAATCGGCGAGGACGTAAAAGCTGACCAGCTCGACGGCGGGTTCGGGGCCGAAGCGGGCGACTTCTTCAGGGGGTGCGTGGTGGAGAAGCCGGGCGAAGCCGATTGGGGTGCCATCTGCGGATTCGGCTAGGAGTATGAACCCGCGCGGGTCGGCGATTTGCTGTGCTTGCAGGGCTAAGCTATAGTTCTCTTGCAGGTACACGGCGAGGTCTTCCGGCTGATAGTGCGGCGCCCACGTGTACTGGAAGGTGGTCGACATTAGCTCGCTGAGGCGAGCGGCGTCGGCGGGAATGGCACGACGGATGGTGAACGGGGGTGGGGCAATCGGCATAGCGGGCCGAACCTACGGCCATTTTCGCGAAGCGAAATCGGGCGGGTTGTTATTGAAGTCAGAAGCCGTGGGCTTTGGCAAAAGGTGGCCTGAGCCGAGAGGCGCACCGTTATTTGGAATTACTTTCGAAACCGGCGCCGACGAGTTTTCGACCAACGGCCAGCTTCGCTCCTGCCCTACTCCCCTGCTTTACCCCGCCTTTACGCCTCGTTTATGACCCCAACCCGCGCCACTACCCTCCGCTTTCTAGCGGAACCGACCGATGTCAATTTCGGCGGAAAAGTCCACGGCGGAACGGTGATGAAATGGATTGACCAAGCCGGTTACACGGCGGCGGCCGGTTGGTGCGGCCAGTATTGCGTGACGGTGTACGTCGGGGGCATTCGTTTTCATCAGCCGATACGGATTGGCGAGCTGGTGGAAGTGCGGGCGCGGGTAATTCTGACCGGCACCACGAGTATGCACCTCGCCGTCGATGTCCTCGCCGGTGACCCGAAGGACCGGGCGCTTCGCAAAACCACGCACTGCGTCATCATCTTCGTAGCCGTCGATACCGACGGCAAGCCGACGCCCGTACCGTCGTGGCAACCCATCGAACCCGATGATTTGGCCCTCGCCGACTACGCGCGGCGCCTGATGGATTTGCGGCAGGGAATCGAGGCGGAAATGAGCCGTTTCGTGTAAACGCGCCGATAACAGCGCCCTAAATCCGTCTGACTATCTTCTGACTTCTCCCTGATTTTCCCTCCTAAATGCGTCCATTTTACCTCCTCTCTGCCCTCCTCCTCGCTGGGTTGCAACCGCTGTACGCGCAGACATTCAACGCGCCAGAAAGCGTCACGTATGACGCCGCGCGCCATCGGTGGCTGGTGAGCCAGAACGGCGCCAACCGCATCGATAGCTACCGGCCCGGCGCCGGGGGCTTGACCACGCTTACCACCGCCATCACTAGCGGTCCGCACGGGCTGGAAGCCATCGGCGACACGGTTTATGCGTGCGACGGCGGCCGAATCAAGGGTTTTTCGCTGACCTCGGGCGCGACGGTTTTCAACGTCAATCTCGGCGCCAGCTTTCTGAATGGGCTGACGTCGGACGGCTCGAACTACCTGTTCGCGACGGATTTTTCGACCAAAAAAATCTTCCGAATCAACCTCCGAACCGGCGCCTTCAACCTGATGGCCACCGCTACGCGCAGCCCCAACGGCATCACGTACGACGGCGCCGCCAACCGGCTCGTGTTCGTGACGTGGGGCAACAGCGCCCCCATTCAAGCGGTCAGTCTCGCTGATTCGACCATCAGCACCCTCCAAAGCACCTCGCTCAGCAACTGCGACGGGATCACCCGCGACCCCGCCGGTAACTGGTACGTCAGCGCGTGGGGTACCAACGCGCTGCACCGCTTGGCGCCCGATTTTTCGATACCGCCCTTTCAGGTGAAAAGCGGCCTGAGCAATCCGGCTGATATCGGCATCAATCCCGCCGGTGATTCCATCGGCATCCCCAACGCCGGTTCCGCCAACAACGTGGTGTTTTACACGGGCACCGTCACCGGCCTTCTGCCCAGCCAGCAAACGCTGCAACCCCTGACGTGCTGGCCGAACCCCGCCACCACCCGCCTGACCGTGCAACTGCCGACGCCGCTGCCCGGCGCCACTCTTCTGCTGTATTCGGCGAGCGGGCGGTTAGTTCGTCGCCAAAAACTAACGGCCACCCAAACCGAAGTGCTGCGCGCGGAGCTTCCAGCCGGTTTTTACCGCTTGATGGTGTATGATGCTGAGCAGCAATTGCAGGCTGCGCAGAAAGTGGTTTTTGTGGATTGATTTGGGTGAAAGTTGAGTTGACTTTCAGTATCCTGCGTCCCCGTTAGGGGACACCGTTCGGTAGCCGGGGGCAGCGCCCCCGGTTCAACATAAACCCAATGTTCGGGGCTGTCCCCGTGAGGGGACACCGTTCGGTAACCGCGTCCCAATTCGCCTTCATCGGGCGTAATACCGAACGGTATCCCCTGACGGGGACGCCTGTTTTTTTATCCCTCTACTTTCCGGGGGCGTTGCCCCCGGCTACCAAACGGTGTCCCCTGACGGGGACGCACGCGACCGTCGCTTTTGCATTTATGCACTGAATATTTTTAACATCATTCCCCTTGAAACCAAACAACTACCTCGTTTTTCCCAGCTTAATCTTCACTCTCCTCCTCAGCCTTTCCTCCTGCGGCCAACGGGCGAAAAACGACGCTTCGGTCCAACGCTTTGCGTATGGTACAGCAGTCTCGCAGGTGGGCGATTTGCGGCTGCCTTCGGGTTCAGCAGCGGCGCCGGTGGTGGTCATTGTCCACGGCGGGTGCTGGCAGGAGCGCGGGGCGGGACTGACGCACACCGAAGCCTTGGCCGAGGCTTTACGGCGAGCCGGTTTCGCGACTTGGAACGTGGAATACCGGCGGCTGGGCGAGACGGGCGGCGGGTGGCCGGGCACGTTTCAGGATGTCGGCGCCGCGCTTGATTTTGTGCGGGATTTGAATCAGCGCGTGCCCGGTCGGCTTGATACGACACGGGTGGTGGTCGTCGGGCATTCGGCCGGTGGGCATTTGGCGAGCTGGTTGGCGATTCGGCGGCAGCTTCCGCCTGATTGGGCGAAT
Organism: Hymenobacteraceae bacterium; assembly: GCA_031397815.1. Taxonomy (GTDB): domain Bacteria; phylum Bacteroidota; class Bacteroidia; order Cytophagales; family Hymenobacteraceae; genus JANNMJ01. The sequence continues at coordinate 15,812 of JANNMJ010000193.1, read as the reverse complement.
GGTGCGAAGGCTACGAAGTCTCCTTTCCAGCCCACCGGCATCGTGAATCTGGACGGCCCGCCTGATTTGTTGGCATTTGAGCGCGCGGATGGCCTTTACTGCGGTCCTGGCATCATCGCACAATTGCTCGGCGGCACGCCCGAAAGTCAGCCGCAGCGGTGGCGGTGGGCTTCGCCGGTGGAGTTTCTGCCGTGGCGGGTGCCGACGTGGCTTGTGGTCGGGACGGAAGGGATGATGCCGGACGCGCTGAATCAGCAATTTCTCGCCCGTGCCGTAGCTGCTGGTGATACGGCCACGCACCTCCTAACCTTGCCGAAAGCCAATCATTTTGCGCTCGTCGACCCCACATCCGCTGCTTGGCCCGCCGTCCTGCGCACGGTGCGGGCGGCGAGCGGCGGGCCGCATTCGGGCGCATCCTCACAACCTGCCGCGCCGCCTGCGCGTAGGTGACAGCAGCGCTGACTCACTCTCCAAAGCGCCCCGCTGTCCCATGCAAATTCAGCTTCGTACCGATAATAATGTGGCCGCGACTGCCGGTCTCACCGACCACGTAGAAACAACTATCAGCACCGGCCTTACCCGTTTTTCTGGTGATATCACCGGGGTCGAAGTCCATCTCGGCGATGAGAACAGCGCCGAAAAAAGCGGCTCCGACGATAAGCGCTGCGTCATCAAAGCGTTGGTCTCAGGGTATGCGCCGCTCGTGGTCACGCACCACGCCCCCACCGTGCATCAGGCCATCGACGGCGGCCTCGACCGAATGAAGAGCCTCCTCGAACGCACCCTCGACCGGCGTAAGGACCACCGCTAACCCCGGCTCGGTCCGCTGATTTACCGGCGCCTTCCTCGCTTCAATTCCTGACCCGCCGCCCGACGTTCGTGAACGTTTCGGGCGGCGGGTCGCATTTTTGGGGATTGATGTCGGTTTCGCTGCTTTCCATCCGCCTCGCGCTCCCCGTTTTGCTCGCCCTCGGTCTGACCGGCGAGCCGGGGCTGCTCAACCGCATCCGCGCCTCGAATGGCTATGCCGCCGAAGCCCGCGCCGCCTATCAGCGCGGCGATAACGCCACCGCAATTCGCGCCTACGAAGCCCTCGCCGCCCTCGGCCCGCTGCCGGAAGAAGCGCGGATGAACTTCGCCCACGCCTGTTTCCGCGCCGGACGCGGCGCCGCCGCCCAAGTGGCCTACGCCGCCCTCAGCGCCAGTCCCGACTTGCACCGGCGGGCCGTGGCGCTCAGCCAGCTAGGCCTGTTAGCGGCAGCCGACGAAGATTACGACCGCGCCCTCACCCTCCTCCGCACCGCCCTCCGCACCGATTCCGGCTCGCCCACGATTCGGTATAACTACGAAACTCTGCTCCGCTGGCTCAATCAGGCGCCCGACAACCCCGACAACCCGCAAGGCGGCTCCGCGCCACGCCGCCCCAAGCCGAAACCGAGCGACCAAGGCAAGCAGGAACGCGCCGCGCCCGATAAAGGCGGTAACGCCACCTCCCCAACCGGCTCCGGCGACCGTCCCGGCGGCGGCAACCGGCCGGATAACGCCGGTGGACAGTCGCGTCAGCAAGCCCAAGGCCAACAACCCGGAGACCAGCGCGGCCAATCCAGTGACCCCAACGACGCCACAGCGCCCGGTTCCGACGGGCGCGCCGGACGCGGCACAACCGCCGCTGATGCCACCAGTCAGCGCGTGCAAACCACTCGCGCTCAGCCCACTGCCAACGCCGCCATTCCGCCCGAACAAGCGCGGATGCTCCTCGATGCGATGCGGGCGCAAGAGGCGCAGTACCTCCAGCAGCTCAACCGCACCGCGCCGCGTCCGCCCGACCCTACCAAGCCCGACTGGTAAGCCCTTACCTTCGTGCAACCAATCAAATTTCCCCTCTTCTACAGGCTCCTTCAGGAGCACGCAATGCCATGCAGCAATCGCAGCAAATCCGCGAAGTAGTTATCGTATCGGCCGTCCGGACGCCCATTGGAGCGTTTGGGGGGGTCTTGGCTTCGCAAACTGCTCCTCAGCTGGGAGCCGTAGCTATTAAAGGCGCTTTGGAAAAAGCGGGCGTCGATAAGTCGGAAGTGACCGCCGTGATTATGGGCAACGTGCTCAGCGCGGGCGTTGGTCAGGCTCCGGCCCGTCAGGCCGCGCTGCTCGCGGGTTTGGCGCCGGAAGTGGAATGCACGACCGTTAACAAAGTGTGTGCTTCGGGTTCGAAAGCCATAATGATGGCCGCGCAGGAGATTATGCTCGGCTACCACGACGTGATTGTGGCGGGCGGAATGGAGTCGATGAGCAACGTGCCGTATTACGCCACGCAAGCGCGTTTCGGCTCGAAATTCGGCAACGTCACCCTTCTCGATGGCATCGCGAAGGACGGTTTGGAAGACGTGTACAAAGGCCTCGCGATGGGTTTCGCCGCCGACAACACCGCCAAAGAGATGGGCCTGACCCGTGAGGCGCAGGACAACTACGCAATCGAATCGTACACGCGCGCTCAGAACGCCCAGAAAGCGGGTTCGTTTCAGGACGAAATCGTCGCCGTGCCGATTCCGCAGCGCGGGGGTGAGCCGCTGATGGTGTCGCAGGATGAGGAGCCGGGGAAATCGAACTTCAGCAAGATGCCCGGTCTGCGGCCCGCGTTCGACAAAACCGGCACCGTAACCGCCGCCAACGCCTCGAAGCTCAACGACGGCGCCGCCGCCCTCGTGCTGATGAGCCGCGAGAAAGCCGACGCCCTCGGCCTGACGCCCCTCGCCATCATCCGCGGTTTCGCCGATGCCGAGCAAGACCCGTGGTGGTTCACCACGACCCCGTCGATTGCGATTCCGAAGGCGATGAAGCGCGCCGGAGTAGCCGCCGATCAGGTCGATTTCTACGAAATCAACGAGGCATTCTCGGGCGTGGCGCTCGCCAACAATGAGCTGCTGAAGCTCGACGCCAGCAAAGTGAACGTCAACGGCGGCGCAGTGGCGCTCGGTCATCCGCTTGGCGCGAGCGGCGCTCGCATCGTCACCACGCTGCTGCATGTGCTGAAGCAGAACAACGCCAAAATCGGCGTGACGGGTATCTGCAACGGTGGCGGCGGCGCGTCGGCCATCGTGCTGGAGCGCGTCTAATCGGCTTCGAGCCAAGCACTAATTTACCTTCGCCCCGCGTTCTGGTTTCGGCCCGAGCGCGGGGCGAAATGCTGTCGGAGCGGTTCGAAAGTCAATAACTTCCTACCGATTTGTCATTGCGAGGAGGCTTTGCGACGAAGCAATCCTCGTTTGCTCAGCACGTTTGCTTGATGCGTTTACTCAGCCGCCGCGCCTTTGCTACGAAGTTTGCTTCGCTACGCTCGCAATGACAGGCTCTTGGGCTTTTGCTTCTGTAGAATCACTTCGAAATATTCGAAAGAAGTAGTCAGAAGCAAGGTCAATTTTCAGTCGAAAGTCGCTGACGTTTAATTTTCTATGCGATTCTTTCTCATCCTGCTGACGCTTAGCGCTGCGGCTCCTGCCTTTGCCCAAACCACCCGACCGATTACCGTCTGGGCAGACCCCGACAAGCGCACCATCGTGAAGGAAGTGTATCAGGCGCGGGTCGGGGCTGACACGGTGCGACACGGCGGTTTCAAGCGCTTCTATGCTTCTGGGAAGGTGGAGTCGGTGGGACGGTATTCCGAAGGCAAACCCGATTCGCTCTACACCGAATTTTACGAGAACGGACAGCGTCGCCTCGAAGTAAACTGGATTGGCGGGAAGAAAGAAGGGCCATTCCGCGCGTGGGCCGCTGACGGCAAGCCCTTGCAGGAAGGCACGTACAAAGCCAATCAGCAGACCGGCCCATTTCGAACATTTTATCCGAGCGGCAAGCCGAGGATGGACGCTGAGTTCGTCGACGGCTTCCCCGAAGGGTTGGTGAAGGCGTTTGACTCGACGGGGACGCTGCAATCGGAAATCACGTACAAAAACCACCAGCCAAATGGGCCGACTCGCACGTTTTGGCCCGGTGGGGAAGTAAAATCCGTCCGTAGCTACCGCAACGGGCTGCCCGATGGCCCCGAAACGACATACTATGAGAACGGGCAGGTGGCGTCGGAAATCGTGACCAAGCCCGGAACGAAGGAAGGCACGCAACGATGGTATTTCCCGTCCGGCAAGCTCCAGCGCGAGGGCGCGTACCGTGTTGTAGCGATTGCGCCGCCGTCTGCGACCTACAGCGTGGCGGGCGCCGCCAACAAGCCGCGCAAGCGCGAAGTGCGCGAAAACGCCCCCGACGCCACCACCGCCGCCCTCGACGGCCCCGTGACCGAGTATTACGAAGACGGCAAAGTAGCAGGGCGCACTACCTACAAGTCGGGCGTGAAAGTGGGCACCGAGCAGTTTTTCTTCCCCGACGGCACCACGCAGCAGGAAACCAAATACCGCAACGACGGTCACGATTACGACCGTCGCACGTTCTACCCCAGCGGCCACCTGCAAGCCGACGAGCACGTCATCGCGAACCAAAAAACCGGCGAATGGCGCACCTATTACGATGCGCCCAACGAGCCGCCAAAAACCCTCGCCCGCTACCTAAACGGCAAGCTCAGCGGCGAGCAGCTCACGTATTTCGCCACTGGTCGGGTAGCCACGCGGGGCACTTGCGAAGCCAACCGCCGCACCGGCATCTGGACCGAATACAACGATTTAGGGCTTCTGACGAACGAAACGACGTGGAAAGCGAACCGCAAAAACGGCCCGTTTAAGGAGTTCGATGCGAAAGGTCGACTCTTGCGGGCGGGCAATTACATCAGCGGGCAAGTGAGCGGGAAGGTGCAGTTTTTCGACCCCGAAACCGGCAAGCCGACCAGAATCGCCACCTTCCGGCGCGATGTTGAGGTGGAGCCGACGGCGACTCCGGCGCCCTCGAAAGGGAAGCCGAAGGGCCAACCAGCGCGGGGAGCGCAGCCAAAATCTGGCGGCAAATAGGGCCATCGGCGCGGCGCGCTGGGCAAGCCTTCGTTTTGGTGAAGGGCGGGGCAGCGGTCGGGCCGGTTTTTTTCCGACCTTCGCACCCAGATGAAGATTGAGTATATCACTGACCCGGCACAGCTGCCGGCGGTCTGCAAGCACCTGAGCGGGTGCCCCCAGCTTGGCGTCGACCTCGAATTCGACGATATGCGTTACCGTTACGGGCGCCATTTGGGGCTGATTCAGATTTTCGACGGCCAGGACGTGTGGCTAATCGACCCCGTGACGGTGCCCGAGCTGTCGGCGCTGTGGGAGGTTTTGGCCGACCCCGCCATCATCAAAATCTTTCACTCCTGCCGCTCCGACATTCTCCTTTTGGATGAGCTGTACGACGCCCGCGTCCCGAATATCGTCGATACCAGCGTGTTGGCGCAGCTTCTGGGGGAAGCCGATAACCAGATTTCCCTCGGTCGGCTGATTCAGCAGGAATTGGGGCTGGAAGTCGATAAAGGCGAGCAGAAATCGAACTGGCTCAAGCGCCCCCTCACCGAATCTCAGCTCGAATATGCCGCCAACGACGTCATTTATCTCTTCGAGCTGAAAGACCGGCTCGAAGCCAAGCTCACCGTGCTGAATCGGCAGGAATGGGCGAAGCAGGAGAACCAAGCGCTCGATTTCGTGCGCTACACGCGTGACCCCGAGCCGTGGAACCGCCTCGCCGCCAAGCTCCGCATCGAGCCGCAGGAGATTCCGCTTTTCCGCGCCCTCTGGCAAATCCGCGACGATGCTGCGCGGTCGCTCGACCGCCCGCCGTATCAGCTTTTCGACAACAAGTTCTTCCCGGATTTCGTCCGCCAAACCCCGCGCTCGGCGCAGGAATGGGCGAATATTCGGGGCACCCACGCCGCGCTACGGCGCTCGCCGTGGCTCGAACGACTGACCGCCCTCTCGCCCGACAACTGGACGCCGCCCGCCACCGAGCCGCGCGCCGCCCGCCCACGCGGCTTCAAATGGCGGATGTCGGCAGATAAAACCCGATTGGTCGATGAGCGCGAAGCGCAGCTTCTGGCACTGAAAAGCGCGGTTGCGGGCCAATACGGGCAGAATATGGCCAATCTGGTCCTCTCGAACAAGACGATGGCCGAAATCGTGGAGATGGGCGCCGATGCCGTTCTGCGGCCGTGGCAGCAAGACGTTTTGCGCGAAGTAGAAGCCGCCGCCAACGGCGTCCGCTACGCCGACGTGGCGGGGGTCATCGAAGTAAAAGAAGGTTAGGCGGCTGACGTCTTTCCCGATTCTTGCTGGCGCTTCTTGGCGCTTCTCCCCCATTCCGCTTACCCTGTTCTTAACTTAGGCGTAACCCGCTGGGCGTACCTTTGTGCCCCAGAAATCAAGCATCGGATTTCGCTGCCTCGTCGCCGCTTTTCACCCCGTATGACCCGTACTTCTTTGTCTGCTGTGGCCCTGCTGGCCGTCCTTCCGCTGAGCGGCGCTGTAGCCGGTGGTTTCCAGACCTTACCTGCCTCTGCGCCCGTACTGGGGCTGGGGGGCGCCGCAACCGCCATGTCGCGCGATGCGTCGGCGGCTTGGTTCAACCCCGGCGCCCTCGGAATGCTCGACTCGGCGAACGTCAGCTTTGGGCTGACGGGGATGCGCGTCGGGCGGATTTTCCGCAGCGCCACCACCCAGCAGAACACCACCGCCGACGCGGGCTTCATCGCCTCGCCATACCTCTACGCCGCCCTGCCGCTCGATAGCGCGAAGCGGCTGGTGGTGGCGCTGGCCGTCAATTCGCCGTTCGCTTACGATACCCAATGGCCTAAGGATTGGGAAGGCCGTGCGTTGTTGCAGCGCAATCGGGTGCGCAGCCTGTACGTGCAGCCCACGGTCGCGTACCGCATCTCCGACCGGTTCAGCATCGGCGGCGGGGTGATGCTGGTGGGGGCCGATTACTTACTGGAACGCTCCGCGGGTGAGTTCGACAACGCCAGCGCGAAGTACGACGCCTCGGGCAACGGCATCGGCTGGAACGTGGGGATCAAGGGCCGTTCCGGGGACGCTATCTCGTTCGGTATCTCGTATCGGTCAGCGGTGAAAGTGGAGATGAGCAACGGCACGGCCACTTTTTCGGGGATTCCGTCGTCGCAGACGTTCCGTTATCCGGCGTCTACCGGCTTCGGCACTACGCTGCATATGCCGTCGCAGCTCGCGGCGGGCATCTCGATTATGGTCAGTGAAAAGCTGATGCTGAATTTCACGTTCGAACTGACCGGCTGGAGCGATTACGATTCCCTCGTGGTGCGCTACGACAACGACGTGCGGCCCGCCGAGCGCGCCGGGCGTAAGTATCAGGATGCGATGGCCTTCCGGGTTGGTGCCGAGTATCAGCTCAAGCCGTCTTTGGCAGTGCGCGCCGGTATTTACTACGACGAAAGCCCCGTCCGCGACCAAAATATCACCCCTGATTTCCCCGACGCTAACGTCTTCGGCGGCGCCGTCGGCCTCGGCTACCAAGCCACCCGGCACATACGCCTCGACGCCGCTTACACCTACGGCCTCTCCGCCACCCGCAACGCCCGCGCCGACGCCACCCAGCTGACCACGCCCGCCATCGGCGGTCAATACCGCAACAACCAGCACGGCGGCGCGGTCAATCTGAGCTACTTCTTCTAAGGCTCCGAACGCTGACGCCTGACTGATTCGTTTGCTGACTTCATTTCCTCAAAACCGCTGCTTCATGCGCGTTCCTGTCCGTTACTTCCTGTCATTGGCTGCTGCTGCTTCGTTGGCAGGCTGTGAGCCAGATTTTTCCGACGAAGCCCCCGTCCAATCGGCCGGCTCCCTCGACCTAAGCCGGTATGTAGCTATCGGCGATGACTTTACGGCGGGGGTTGCCAATCGCAGCCTCTCGCGCGCTGGCCAGGAATACTCGTTTCCAAACCTTCTGGCGCGCCAATTCCGCTTGTTGGGCGGCGGCGAATTCGTCCAGCCACTGCTCGGCCCCGACGAGCGTACTGGCGGCTTTGTACTCACGGGATTCACGGGTCAGAACCAAGCGCTGCTCGGGATGGGGCCGGTGACGTTTCTCGATTCTGTGCGGCTCAACGCTGGCTCGCCTTGCTCAGAGCTACAATACCAGTTTCCGCGCTGGAGTGATGCGGGTAGAATTCCCAACAACCTCGGAATTCCAAACCTGAAACTGAGCCAGCTTAACATAGCTGGGTTAGGCAACGAAGTGAATCAAGGCACGAGTGGTTACAATGCGTTTTACGAACGCATTTTGCCGCTCAACTCCGACAGGACCTACTTTTCGCTTATTCGGGCCGCCCGCCCGACTTTCGTTACCGTCAGCTTCGGAATGGGCGATTTGATGACGTTCATTCAATCTGGGGGCTCTTGCGGCAGTCCGCTACCCTCCGGTAGTACGTTAACAGCGCCATTGGGCCGTCTAGCCGACTCCCTTATAGCGATACCGTCGCTACGGGGCGCTTTTCTGGGGCTGCCATTCGCCTCCAACCTTCCCCTTCTGAGCACGACCATCAGTAGCTTGAATAAGAAGCTGGGGCGCACTGATACGACTTCGATGTTCGTGCTGAATTCCACTGGTGCGGTGACGCGTACGGTGTACAACGACGTTATTCTGCTGCCAATGGTTAGCCGTATCGGTAGAATGGAAAACGCTACTGGTCAACCGGCCACTGCGCCTTTCGGACTCGACCCGGCCAATCCCCTGCGCGACCAAGATGTAGTCAGCGACCGGAACATCTCCGATCTTAACGGGAGAATCAACGCCAATAACTCCATTAATACTGTCTTGAAGCAGAAAGCAGCTGCTTCGGGCGGTAGATTCATCTATCTCGACCTTGGCACGTTCTACTTAAATCTGGCCAAAGGAGCCTACATTAACGGGGTTAGCTACAACAGCGACCCTGTCACTGGCGGCGTCTATAACTACGACGGCTATACGTTTTCGCCGCGTGGTAATGCGCTGCTCGCGAATGCTATCATTGACTTGCTGGCAGATTCAGATAAGAGCTTTGGCGTAAAAGTGCCCTTGCTGGACGTGAATCAGTTTCCCGCAACGCCGCTCCCGTAACGGAACCGCCAACCCGCACCGCTTACCGCCAAAGCCGCTCTGATTCGCATCAGGGCGGCTTTTGCTTTTCAGAACCAGCCGACCTGAGCCACCATCGCATCCGGTCTTTAAACAGGAAACCCCGCTCAATCCGAAGATTTGAGCGGGGTTAACAAACGAGAGGTACGCCGGAAAGCCTATTCGCTGCTGCGCGTCTTGGAAGCTTTCTTCTCGATCTTCTCAGCCTTTTTCTCTTTGGCTGACTTGACCGGCTCCTTCTTCTTTTCTTTCTGAGTGCCCATTCCCTTGGCCATCGTCGTAGTGGGGGGTTTAGAGGTGAGGTGAAATCGGGGGCAAGGTACCCCATAAACGGGACAAAGCCCTCCCCGTTCTAGCGGAGAGGGCTTTGTCCCTTTTTCTGTCTTTCTAACTACTCTGAGGGGTTTTACGACCCCTCAGCTACAAAGGTTACGCGCCGAAAAGAAAGTTCCAAACTTTTTTTTCAGATCCGCCTTCCGTACTGGGCATTTGGCGGGCGTTCAGCGGCCGTCTGCGACCTTCGCGGCGGAAGTCTGACGGAGTCAATATGCCGCAAATCTGACTGATATACGGTTTTTTGAGATACACTGCCGCTTCCTTCACCTCCATTTCCCGTGCTGAATGGCCCCGCGCAAATCCCGTAAAATTTTTGTCCTCGACACGAGTGTTCTGTTGCACGATCACTCGGCGGTCTTGCACTTTCAGGATAACGACGTCGCTTTGCCGATCACCGTGCTGGAAGAATTGGACACCTTTAAGAAGGGGCACGACGTGCTACAGTTCGAAGCGCGCCAGTTCATCCGCTTCCTCGACACGCTTTCCGGCGGACGGATGCTCACCGATTGGCTCCCCCTCCACCCCGACGACAAGAAGCGGAAAGGCCGCCTGAAAGTGGTGCTGCCCGAACCCGCGCCGCCCGGCTTCCCGGACGCCAACTCCGTCTTCGGCGCCACCAAGAACGACCACCACATCCTCAACGCCGCGCTTCAGCTCCAGCGCGAAAACCCGCGCGATAGCGTGATTCTGGTCTCGAAGGATATCAACCTGCGGATCAAGGCGCGGGCGCTGAACCTTCCGGCCGAAGACTATGAGACCGGCAAGGTGGAAAACCCCGCGGGCCTCCCGCCCGGCTCCGACCGCTTGGAAGACGTGAACGCTGCCGCCCTCGGCACGCTGCTGGCGGCGGGCGTGGTAGATGCGCCGAAGATTCTGGGGCGGAAAGTACCCTCCGGCAACCACTATTACGTGCTGCGGCAGGGCAAGCTCAACGCGCTGGCGTTTTACCGGCGCGAAACGAATCAGCTTGAACGGCTGGAGAAAATCGCCGCGACGGGTATCAAGCCGCGTAACTCCGAGCAAACGTTCGCGCTGCACGCGCTGATGAACCCCGCCGTGCGGCTCGTCACGATTCAGGGCGTGGCTGGTACCGGCAAAACCTTGCTCGCCCTCGCCGGGGCGCTGGAGCAGCGGAAGGAGTTCAAGCAGATTTACCTGAGCCGCCCGGTGGTGGCGCTCGGCAATAAGGATATCGGGTTTCTGCCGGGTGATGCCAAGGCCAAGATGAACCCGTGGCTCGAACCGCTTTGGGATAACCTGCGGCTGATTCAGAATCAGTTTCCCGAAAACTCGAAGGAACAGGCGCGGCTCAAGGAGCTGGTGCAAAACGAAAAGCTGTTGATTACGCCGCTGGCGTATATCCGGGGCCGCTCGTTGTCGGATATTTTCTTCATCATCGACGAAGCCCAGAACCTGACGCCTCACGAAGTAAAAACCATCATCGCCCGCGCCGGCGACAATACGAAGGTTGTCCTAACGGGCGATATCTATCAGATCGACACCCCGTACCTCGACTCCCAATCCAACGGCCTCTCCTACCTCATCGACCGCGCGCAGCACCATCCGCTCGCCGCGCACGTCACGCTCACGACCGGCCAACGCTCGGAGCTGGCGAATCTGGCGAATGAGCTGCTGTAAAGCTGGCTGGAGCTTTTTGGCGAACGGTTGTCGGATTCGTCCGTAGAAACGCCTTCAAATTCCCTGCACCACTCTAAAACCCCTCCCCCCAATGGCCACGCTCACGGAAAAAGGCGCTCGAATCGCCAAGAACTCGATTTTCACGTACTTCCTCAAGCGTGCCGCGAAAGTGGTTGGGAAACCGGCGCGGGTGGCGCTGGTGCTCAAGGAAGCCGTCGATACGTTGAAAGACCACGACAATCCGAAGTCGGGCATCCATCAGGTGGTGGAGCTGGGGATGACCCTGATTCGCTTGGTCGGGGCGTGGATTTCGGGGCACTACCGCGGCGTTTCGCCGATGACCATCGTGAGTGCGGTGGCGGTGCTGCTGTACGTGGTTTCGCCGATTGACTTGATTCCTGATTTCATTCCGATTATTGGTTTCGGGGATGATTTGGCGCTCATCGCGTGGTTCGTCGGGCGTTTCCGCGATGAGATTGCGAAGTTTCAGGCGTGGGAGAAGGCTGGGGAGCAGCCGGATGCGTTGGTGAAGTAAGGGCGGCTGGGGTTTGCGTGGGGTTGGATTCGCATGGCGGTGCGCGGCCGATTGGGGTGTCCCCCCACCCCGGCCCTGCGGGCCACCCCTCCCCTCCGGGGCGGGGAGTTTTCACTCCTATTCGTCCCTTATTGTCGCACTTGGTGCGAACTCCCCGCCCCCTTGGGGGAGGGGTGCCCCGAAGGGGCGGGGTGGGGAACGCGGTTACGGCGATGCGGCTGAGCTACTGCGGCTAAGCAACCCCCATTCCCCACCCTTAACTATCTGAAAGCTCCTCAAACCTGACCCGCAGCCTCAGCCCCTTTCTCCCCTTCCTCAACGGGCGCGTCAATCGGCTCCCACAGCTCGATTTTGTTGCCGTCGGGGTCGAGAATCCAAGCGAATTTGCCGTAATCGAAGGCTTGCATCTCGCCGAGCTGCTCGACGCCTTCGGCTTTGAGGGCCATTAAGAGGGCTTCGAGGTCGTCGACGCGGTAGTTCACCATGAACTCGCTGGTGCTTGGCGCGAAGTAGGGCGTGTCGGCCTTCATCGGCGACCACGCCGTGGTGCCGATGCGGGTGGGGTCGTCGAAATCACGCCATTTTAGCGTCGCGCCCCACGCCTCCGACTTGATGCCGAGGTGCTGCTGATACCATTCCTGGGTCTGTTGCGGGTTCTTCGACTTGAAGAAGATGCCGCCGATGCCGGTTACGCGCTTCATTTTCGGGGTGATTTAGGGGGTTGATAACCGTTTACAAGGTACGCACCCCCACCGGGCGCCGTATTTTTAGGCGCGAAAAGCAGCGTCGGCTTCCGCCGCTCGTCTTTGCTTTCCCATCCCCCCCTCCTCCCCGATCCGACGCTTATGCGCAACCTCTCCCCCACCGGCCGCTTCGTGCGCGGCCTGCTCGCCGCTTTCCTCGCCGTCATGACCCTGAGCGCCCGCGCCGACGAAGGCATGTGGCTGCCGCTGCTCCTCAAGCAGCTCAACGAGCCGGATATGAAGCTGCGCGGGATGCGAATGACCGCCGACGACATCTATTCCGTCAACCATTCGAGCCTAAAGGATGCCGTGGTACAGTTCGGCGGCGGTTGCACGGGCGAAATCATCTCCAACGAAGGGCTTTTGCTCACGAACCACCACTGCGGATTCAGCCAGATTCAGCAGCATTCTTCCGTTGAGAAAGATTACCTGACGAACGGCTACTGGGCGAAAACCCGCGCCGAGGAGCTGTCGAACCCCGGCCTGACGGCGATGTTCATCATCCGGATGGAGGACGTGACGCAGCAGATTCTCGGCGAGATGCCGAAGAACCTCACCGAGGCCGACCGCGAGAATTATGTGCAGCGCGCAACTGAGAAGCTCATCGGCAAAACCGTCGCGGGGACGCATTATGGCGCCATCGTCCGGCCGTTTTTCTATGGGCAGGAGTACTATATGTTCGTCACCGAAACGTTTCAGGATGTGCGCCTTGTGGGAGCGCCGCCTTCCGGCATCGGTAAGTTCGGCGGCGATACCGATAACTGGATGTGGCCGCGCCATACCGGCGATTTCTCGCTTTTTCGCGTCTATTCGGCCCCCGACGGCAAGCCCGCGCCTTACTCCACGAACAACGTGCCGTTGAAGCCGCGCCACTCGCTGCCGATCTCGTTGGCGCCGGTGAAAGAGGGCGACTTTACGCTCGTGTTCGGCTTCCCCGGTCGCACGACCGAATACCTCACTAGCTGGGGCGTGCGTGAGTTACAGGAGATTTCCGACCCCGCCCGCGTCGCGCTCCGCGATGCGCGCTTGAAGCGATGGAACGTGGCGATGCAGTCGTCGGACCGGCTACGGATTGCTTACGCTGCCAAGCACGCCTCGCTGGCGAACTACTGGAAGAAATGGATTGGCGAGATGCGCGGTCTGAAGCGCCTGAACGCCGTCATCCGCAAGCAGGAGCAGGAAACGAAGTTTCAGCAGTGGGTTGCCGCCGACCCCGCCCGCCAATTGGAGTACGGCAACGTGCTGACGGGCATCGAGCAGAACTACCGCGACCAGCGCAACCTGACGCTGGCGCGCGATTACGTGACGGAAGGCACTCTTGGGGTCGAGCTGTTCGCGCTCGCCAACAACACGTTCCAGCCGCTGGCGGATATGTTGCAGCAGAAAAGCCCGATTCCGGCGCTCATCAAGACGCAGGTCGATAAAATCAAGGCCGGCCTGCCGAACTGGTACAAGAACTACGACGCCGCCACCGACCAGCTCATCTGCGGCGACCTCCTCCGGATGCAGGCAAAGGCGGTGCCCGCCGCCGCCCTCGCCCCTGCCGTGAAAGATGCCGCCGGGACGAATAATGACTTCACGTCATTCGCGCAGCGCGTATTCCTGACTTCAAACCTCGTCAGCCTCGAAAAAGCCATCCAGCTTCTCGACCGCGTGGCCGCCGGCGACAGCAAAGCCCTCCTCGACGACCCGGCGTTCAAGTTTACGTCGGCGGTGGTGGGCCATTATAAGGCGAACACGCTCGCGCCCTACCAGAAAGCCGCCGACGGCACCACCCTGCTGAGCCGCACCTACGTGCGCGGCCTCCGCCAGATGCAGCAGGACCGCAAGTTTTACCCCGACGCCAACTCGACCCTGCGCGTGGCCTACGGCAACGTGCGCGGCTACGAACCCGCCGACGGCGTGACCTACGAGTACTTCACGACCATCGACGGCGCGATGGCGAAAGTAGACACCACGAGCGAAGAATTCACCGCCCCGCGCAAGCTCATCGACGCCTGGAAACGCAAGGATTACGGCGATTACGCCGTCAATGGCACCGTGCCGGTCGCGTTCACGGCCTCTAACCACACCACGGGCGGCAACTCGGGTTCCCCCGTCATCAACGGTCGGGGCGAGCTGATGGGGCTCAATTTCGACCGCGTTTGGGAAGGCACGATGAGCGACGTGATGTTCGACCCGGCGATGGGCCGCAACATCGCCCTCGATATGCACTACCTCCTCTTCGTCATCGACAAAGTAGGCGGTTCGGGCCACTTGGTGCAGGAAATGAAAATCGTCCGCGAGCCGCACCCGAATATGGCCGAAGCTGGTCAGATGAGCGGTGACAAGCCGAAAAAGGAGAAGAAAGCGAAGAAGGAGAAGCAGAAGAAAGAGAAAGCCTAGCGGACTGCGCAAGCCTTCCCGCCGTCATCTGACCATTTACGCGAGGCATCGGACGACTTACGGAAGACATCGGACGACTTACGCGAGACATCGGACCATTTACGCGAGACATCGGACCATTTACGCGAGGCATCGGACCATTTACGCGAGACATCGGACCATTTACGCGAGACATCGGACCATTTACACGAGGCATCGGACCATTTACGCGAGACATCGGACCATTTACGCGAGACATCGGACCATTTACGCGAGACATCGGACCATTTACGTCTGACACCTCGTCACTGTCCGGGCAATTTGACAGGTCGATACACCTCACTACTTGAAGCTCCTGTTTCGTAGCCGCCGCACACGGGTTGGCTGCGAGGCAGGAGCTTCGCCTTTCTAACCCTGACAGTCGTTTTTCAGAATCTCGCAATGGCCACGTTTTACTTGAAAGTCAAGCCCAATGCGCCGCGCTCGGCGCTGGTGCGGGCGGCTGATGGGTCGCTCCTGCTTCGCATTGCGGCACCCGCGAACGAGGGCAAGGCCAATGCGGCCATCGAGGCGTTTCTGGCGAAAGAGGTATTTCGGGTGCCGAAATCAGCCGTCGAGATTGTGGGCGGGCATACGGCGCCGTTGAAGAAGATTGAGGTTTCGGGGTTGACGGAGACGGACGTTCAGGAGCGGTTGGGGAGAGTTTGAGGTGGGGCGGGTTTTGAGTTGTCTTAAATTTTCGAGGTGCTCGATTTTTTAAGACAAGGTTGTCTTAAATTTTTCAGCAGGTTGAAAATTTAAGACAAACCACTGGTGGTTGGGTTTGCAGGGTGAGTTGTGAGTGGCGTTGGCGATTGGTTTTTGTTCGTGTGCATTTTGGGTAGCTCCACGTCCTGTGCCCGGGGTAGATTTCAAAGAAATCAACCCCGGGCTTCTGGGATGAAACCCCTTCGGGGTATTACAAATGTTTTATTGGGGACGGCTGATCGGAATGAAGTTGACGCGGGGCTCCAGCCCCGTGTCGGCTATTTGCGGGGCTCTTGCCCCGCCAGCCCAAACGGCGCAATCCTAGCGCGCGTGGCCAGCTCTGTCCCATGTCCCAGAGATGGCGTTGATTCGTCTATTGAGGTCCTTTTGACGCCATCTCTGGG
>JANNMJ010000110.1:0-13529 GCA_031397815.1 Hymenobacteraceae bacterium | reverse complement strand
GTTTTCCGATTGTTCCACAATCATTCAGCACCTTTGGTAAAATGCTCGTAATCAAGCGCGATGGCCGCCGCGAGTCGGTCAAGTTCGACAAAATCACTGCTCGTATTGAGAAGCTCTGCTATGGGCTGAATATGAGCTACGTATCACCAATCGAAGTCGCCAAGAAGGTGATCGATGGGATCTATGACGGCGTGACGACCGTGGAACTTGATAATCTGGCGGCCGAAACGGCGGCGTCGCTCACCACCCGCCACCCGGACTACGCAGTCCTCGCGGCGCGCATCGCCATCTCGAACCTGCATAAGGTGACGGCGAAGTCGTTCAGCAGCACGATGAAGCGGCTGTACACGTACGAAGACCCGAAAACGGGCGAAAACGCCTCGCTGCTGAGCAAGGAGACGTACGAAATCATCCACAAGCACGCGGCGACGCTCGACTCGGCGATCATTTACGACCGCGATTACAGCTACGACTATTTCGGGTTCAAGACCCTCGAACGCTCGTACCTGCTCCGTCTCGATGGGAAGGTGGTCGAACGGCCGCAGCATATGCTGATGCGCGTGTCGGTGGGCATCCACGGTAACGACCTCGATGCCGCCATCGAGACGTACAACCTGATGAGCGAGCGCTGGTTTACCCACGCTACCCCGACGCTCTTCAACGCCGGGACGCCGAAGCCGCAGCTCTCGTCGTGCTTCCTGCTGACGATGAAGGACGACTCCATCGAAGGCATTTACGATACCCTCAAGAACTGCGCGCTGATCTCGCAGTCGGCGGGCGGCATCGGGCTCTCGATTCACAACGTGCGCGCGACGGGCTCCTACATCAAAGGCACCAACGGCACCTCGAACGGGCTGGTGCCGATGCTGAAAGTGTTCAACGACACGGCCCGCTACGTGGACCAGGGCGGCGGGAAGCGCAAGGGCGCCTTCGCGGTGTACCTGGAGCCGTGGCACGCCGACATCTTCGAGTTCCTCGACCTGAAGAAGAACCACGGCAAGGAAGAGAACCGCGCCCGCGACCTCTTCTTCGCCCTCTGGACGCCCGACCTGTTCATGCAGCGCGTGGAGGCGAACGACGTCTGGACGCTGATGTGCCCGAACGAATGCCCCGGCTTGGGCGAGACGTGGGGCGAGGATTTCGAGCGCCTCTACACCAAGTACGAGCGCGAAGGCCGGGGCCGCCAAACCATCGAAGCGCGCAAGCTGTGGGCGGCGATCCTCGACTCACAGACCGAGACGGGTACGCCGTATATGCTGTTCAAGGATGCGGCGAACCGGAAATCGAACCAGCAGAATCTGGGCACGATCAAGTCGTCGAACCTCTGCACCGAGATCATCGAGTACACCGACGAGAACGAGATTGCCGTCTGCAACCTCGCGTCGCTGGCGCTGCCGCGCTACGTGATCGAAGAGAACGGCCAGAAGCGCTTCGACCACAAGCGCCTCTACGACGTGACGTACCACGCGACGATGAACCTCAACCGCGTCATCGACATCAACTACTACCCGGTGCCGGAAGCGGAGCGCTCGAACCGCCGCCACCGCCCGATTGGGCTGGGCGTGCAGGGGCTGGCGGATGCGTTCATCGCGCTGCGGATGCCGTTCGAGAGCGAGGAAGCCGCCGGGCTGAACAAGGACATCTTCGAGACGATCTACTTCGCGGCCTGCACGGCATCGATGGATTTGGCGAAGAAGGACGGCCCGTACGAGACGTTCAAAGGCTCGCCGATGAGCGAGGGGCGGTTCCAGTTCGATATGTGGAACGTGACGCCCGACTCGGGCCGCTGGGATTGGGAAACCCTGCGCGCGCAAATCGTGGAGCACGGCGTGCGCAACTCGCTCCTCGTGGCACCGATGCCGACGGCGAGCACGTCGCAGATCCTCGGTAACAACGAGGCGTTCGAGCCTTACACGTCGAACATCTACGTGCGGCGCGTGCTGAGCGGCGAGTTTATGGTGGTGAACAAGCACCTGCTGAAAGACCTGATTCAGCTCGGTATCTGGAACGAGACGATGAAGAACCAGATCATCGCGGCGAACGGGTCGGTGCAGAACATCCCAACGATTCCGCAGCACATCAAAGACCTCTACAAGACGGTCTGGGAGATTTCGCAGCGCACGATCATCGATATGGCCGCCGACCGCGGCGCCTACATCTGCCAGAGCCAAAGCCTGAACCTGCACGTGCAAAACGTGAACGCGGGCAAGCTCACCAGCATGCACTTCCACTCGTGGAAGCGCGGCCTGAAAACGGGGATGTACTACCTGCGGACGAAAGCCGCCGCCGATGCCATCAAATTCACGGTGGAGAAACAGGCCGCCGAGACGCTGGAACCGGTTTACAATGACGCGGAAGCGTTAGCGTGTTCGTTGGATAACCCGGAGGCTTGTGAGGCTTGTGGGTCGTAGGGGTAATTAAATCGTCATTTTAAAAGCGGGCCGATTTATAAATCGGCCCGCTTTTAGTTTTTATTTCGAACTCGAAAATGGAAAAGACTAGAAGATTTTTTGAAATAGTCACTCTCTTCATCGGCCTGATTGGAGGGGTGATAGCAGTGTACCAGTCTTTCAAGAATGAGGATCCAGAACTCAGCACATCTTTTCAAAGTATACAAAGCGCGACCACTGAGTCTGCCTACGAAGACTTGCAAGCAAAGTATTATTTCAATGGGCGGGAAGTAAAAAAGCTTTGGGTAATAGATTTTTCTGTAAAGAACACAGGGTCAACAACGCTGATAGGCAAAGGGCCAAAATCATCTCTAATGAGCGATTCACTGTCTATAAATGTAGGCAATCACTACACCATAATAAAATCCTTGCCTGTTGAAAACACTATTGGCGAATTGGCTTGGTCGTGGCATGACAGTATCATGGAGCTTCGTTTTCAACAGTGGCGTCCCGATGCCTACTTTAATTTCAGATTTTTTGTTGAAGGCGACAGTAATGTCACTGAGCCCCCAGCATTTTCAATGTATCCAGACGAGATCATAAATGGAAAAATAGTATCCAAACCTTTTTTTAAACCTCAAAGCAAAAGCTTCTTGGAAAAAGCACTTGGCAATGGCGATAGTTTTTTATATGCCAGAACAATAGCGGCCTTTATATTACTTGAATTGATGATTTTTATTGTATTGGATTTTATAAATTTCGCAAGCAAGCTTATGGCGCTTAAGAAATGGAAGGGCAAGTATTTTGAAAAATACATTGAGTCCATAAAAAATCTGCGCCCTGATTTATCAGAAAGCTCTGCGTTAAATCTGAAGCTGATTGATGACCAAACATGGGATCAATTGCAGATACCAAAACCCGCAAAAATTCTACACTGGAATGATTACATCGGCTCTGGGCTATTGGACTTTGTGAAATTCTTTAGCTATGGTATAGCGGCGCTTTACTTATTTCCTTTTGAAATTTGACAGATGCGCTTTTGTTTTATAGGTCAATCCAATTCCCATAACCATCCTACTCGCGCGGGGCTCGACCCCAAGTGGACTACTAGCTAACTCCAGAAGACATCAATGAGCCTCACAACGAAGCCAAGTACGCGGGTGGCTGCCTTCTTAGGGGCAGTTCTCGGCTTGGTGTTCGTCGGTTTCTGGTTGTTGAACGGGTTGCGTATCCTTCTGACGGCCGATGTGACTCTCGAACCAGAGTACTTGATGAAAGACTACTGGCTGTTGCCGGTCGGTGCGGATGCTTACGCGGTGATTAAGGGTGAAAATGCGGAGGGGATTGTGGTGATGGATGAGATTTCAGAGGTGGAGTGGAATGATCGCTTCATTGTGGCACAAGGCCATTCGGCAGGTAGTAGTAAGCGAGTTTATTATTTGGTGGATATTCGGAGTGATGAGGATTACCGGCGGTATGTTCTCAGTAGTAAAGGCGGGTTAGAACTACAGAGACAAAAGCTGGGCGTGCCCTTGACTTTGCCAAACATTCGAGGTTGGCAGCATTAACGCCCTTATTTGCAGTCATCTCGTCTGCTACGCGGCGGGTGGTGGGCGTAATGTCAATGCTGATAGCTAAGTGATAAGACGGCCACACAAGGCTAGCCCACACGGGGCTGGAGCCCCGCGTGATGGTGGGTTTCCATTCTTTTCGTATGTTCACTATATGCAAGCCATCATTACCTATCAAGACCGCATCACGACTGATCCTGCTATTTGCCACGGCCAGCCGGTAGTGCGTGGGATGCGCTACCCAGTGACTTTTATATTGGAATTGCTAGCTGCGGGAGTGACAGACGAAGAGATTCTGGCGGACTACGAAGATTTGGAAGCGTCCGACTTGCACGCGTGTAGAGCATACGTGGTTGAAGTTCGCCGTTAGGTCACGGCCTCACGTTTAGGTCACGGCTTCACGTTTAGGTCACGGCCTCACGCTTAGGTCACGGCTTCACGTTTAGGTCACGGCTTTACGTTTAGGTCACGGGTTTACGTTTAGGTCACGGGTTTCAACTTAGGTCATGGGGTTTAAGGACTCGACATGGTATTTTAAGGGTTTGACATGGTATTATGGGTGTCGGACATGGTATTTTAAAGGCTTGGCATGGTATTATGAGTGTCGGACATGGTATTTTAAGGGTTCGGCATGGTATTATGGGTGTTCGGCGAGGGGTTTTAGGTGTTTGGCGAGGGGTTTTGGGGTTTTGAAGGGGGATGAGTTTACGTTCATCGGCGTTTTAGCGATGTTCAGGGGTTAGATATAGGGTTTCGTCGAATAGTTGGCGGAGTGGGGGTGGCGTGGGTTAGTGTTTGTGCAGGGTCGGGGGTGATGATTTTCTGTTTCACTATTCCCCTTTTGTTGACCAGATGAAGAATAACCGATTGGATGCGATGCTGCGCCGCGATACGAGCGTGCAGCTGGGTTTAACGGCCGATATGGCCTTGTATGCGCCGTTGGAGGATGATATCGCGCCTCTCCGCACGAAGCACCAAGCGAACCTGACGGCGGCGCTGGGGCTGGCGGATGAGGTTTTCGAAGCGGATGGCGATGATTCGTCGGCCGTGAAGAAGGGTACTCGCGGGTTGCTGAAGGATTTGGCGGGCCGGGTGGCGCGGGCGATGATTGCGCACGCGGCCTCGCAGGCGAATACCGACGAAGACCTCGAAGAGCGGGTGCGGCCCGCACTGGTGGCGCTCGCGAATGCCGATGGCAACACGTTTGCGCAGGCGGCGGAGAAGATTCGCGACGAGGCGACGCCGCTGGCGAAGCAGCTCGAAAAGCGCGAGGTGACGGCAGCGGATTTCGTGGAGTTCAACCGCTTGGTGACCAAGTTCAACAAGCGCCTGAGCACCGGGCGGCTGGCCGATGCGAAGGGCAAAACGGCGCGCGCGACGATGAGCGCCCTGCTGCGCGCCAACAGCAAGCTGATTCTGGAGATTCGGAAGCAGCTGGCGCCTTACAAAGGCACGGCCCGCGCAAAGACGCTCCTCAACTTCGATGCGTACGCGAAGCTGGTGGTGTTTAATAACGGCAGCGGCGGCGCGAGCGGGGGTGCAGCTGATACGCCGACGCCGTAAGGGATGCTCGGTGAGTAATGGAGGATGATGATTCGGTCCGGTAGGGGTGTTCGCCCTTGCCGGACCGAATTTGTTTATGGGTTCTGCCTAAGCTTGTGTTTTCCGTTTTTTTGATTCTTTACCTTATGCCAAGCAGCACCACCTACCGCGACCGTATCACCACCAACCCTGCACTTTGCCACGGTCAGCCGGTCGTGCGTGGCTTGCGCTACCCGGTATCCTTCCTACTGGAACTACTAGCGGCCGGCATGACAGACGCAGAGATTCTAGCCGATTACGAAGACTTAGAAGCCGCTGACCTGCACGCCTGTCGCGATTACGCGGCCGAGAGCATCGAATAAGCAACCGCAGCAGCTTGATGCAACGAAACTTGCGCAGAAGGTTGATCGTTGTACATTTGCATCAACAACACCCGCCACGCCTCTAAGCCGCAAGGCCTATGCGCACCAGGGCGGGTTTTTTTTGTCCTTACAGGTGCAATATTCAAAACCGGCGTTACCGCTCGCCGACCAAGTAGCACTCCTACAAAGCCGAGGGCTCCTCATTGAGGATAGTGCCAAAGCCGAGAAGGCTCTGAGTCGTTTAGGATATTACCGACTAGCAGCTTACTTCCTGCCGTTGCAGGTAATCGGCGACCCTAATCATACGTTTAAACCCGGCACTACTCTCAAAAACGTACTGGACCTGTACGAGTTCGATGATGCCCTGCGCTTGCTGGTTTTTAAGGCGGCGGGCACAATCGAAATTGCCCTTCGGACGCAGCTTATTTATCAGGGCGCACTGGCATTTGGATCACACTGGTACACTGACCCAGCAGCCTCCTTCAACTCCCAGCGCTGCCGGGAAAACCTAACGAAGCTGGAAGCCGATATGAATCGGGCCAGCGAGCGTTTCTTAGAGCATTACCGAACGAAATACACTGCTCCTCCACTACCTCCCTGCTGGATGGCACTGGAAGTCGCATCGTTTGGCACAACCTCAAAACTCCTCAATAATCTAAGAGCGCCCGCATCCTCGGTCACCGGACAATTTTTCGGTGTTGATTCGCGTGTACTTACTAGCTGGACCAGAAGCATCTGTTACATCCGTAACGTCTGCGCCCACCACAGCAGGCTCTGGAATCGAATTCTAACGATTCGGCCAGTTCTCCCCAATCGCACTGCTAGACCTTGGCTTACTAACCGCACCATTGACGATAACCGTCTTTACGCTGTTCTGTGCTGCATAAGCTACCTATTGGATGCAGTAGATGACGGCATCGGTTTCCGGGATCAGATCCGCAATCTATTTGTCCAGTATCCTACCGTCAGTCCCGGCGCGCTCGGCTTTCCAGTAGGTTGGGAACAGGAGCGTTTGTGGCAATAGGGGCTTTCTGTGAGCCCTTGCCAAACTAAATTTATTTCTAGGTAGCAGGTAGAAAGATTTAGAAGTACCTGCCTTCAGCCCCAACACCCCCAACAAACAAATCGGTCCGGCAGACTCTCATCTGCCGGACCGAATCCGTTAATAGTAACCCGAATGATTTAAGATACAGTTAGCTGCAAATGCTTTTCTTTGGCGTGGCCTAATTTGACGGCAACGATATGGGTTGCTTTCGTGAGTAAATTGGAAAAGGAGCGACTTAAAACGTGTTTCTTTAGAGAGAAGTCGGCAAGCGACCGGCAAGCCTACTTCGAGTTAGATAAGAGCAGCGTCTGTTTATGTTGATTAGGAATATGACAAAGGTCACTTATCTGAGGTAGGGTGCGCATCAGTGGTACCACTGAAGTTGAGGCAAGTGGGGAAAAGGGGGAGATGTGAGGGAGATGGGGGGATGGGGAAGATGGGAAAGGGGGAGCGCACAAACGCCGATTTCACTCGCGGAGTATTTTGGTTACTGGTCAGGGGTGGGGCAGCGTTCGTCAAGTTTCGCTGGGAGTCAGGGGGTTGGGTGGCGGAGTATTGCATCATCAATCGCGGGACAGACGGGGTTTGGCTCTTTGGGAGCGGCTTCGACACCGCGATTGGTCTTCGAGTTTTTTTCCCTCCCATCTCCTCCGTTTTACGCCGATGTCGCGCTTACTCTCCCGCCTCAAGCTTACTGAACTCAATACTTGGTTCCTGATTCCGGCCGTCCTCTTCATCCTGCTGATGCTCGGCAGCCCGTTGTTCAGCCACGGGCAAGCGGCCCGCGCCAAGGCGGCGCCTACGGCAGTCGACGCCCCTGAATCAGAAGAGCCCTTCCTGGCGGATGAGCATCCGCAGCCGGTCAATTTATCAAATACGCCGGGGCGGGCGGCGCACGGCTTCACCGATGCCAACGAAACCCTGCCCGACCGCAACCACGGCACCGGCGTGCGGCTCGGTGTCATTCTGGCGGCAGCGCGGGAGGCGATGCGCCACGGCCGGGTGCCGGCGGTGTTCGAGGCGGGGATTTTTCATCAGCACGCGCTCGGGCACGTCGGGTCGGTGCAGGCGGAGCTGCTGTTTTTTCGGGAACGCACGGTTTCGTCCAGCACCGGCACGCCCACCGCGCCCGGCTTTCGGACTGTCAAGGGGCTGCGGATACCACTGCTGCTCGTTATTAATCCGTTTTACAACGTCAGCATCCATCTGGGGCCGCAGCTGCAATGGCAGTGGAATGCACCCGTACCGGATGATCGGGGGCGGGCAGAGCGCTCGGGTGCGCGGCTCACGGCGGGGGTGGTGGTCGGGGGTGAGGCGCGGGTGGGCTGCGGGCGGGTGGGCCTACGCTACGGGCTACCGATGGCGGCTCTTTCCGATCTCGCCGACGCCGGTGCGCGCGCCGGTGCTGCCTGGAAATCCGGTCAAGTCCAAGTTTACCTGGGTGCCGGGCTTTAAATAATGCCCGTTCTCCCGGCGCACTCCCGGCGCACTCCCGGCGCATTCCCTGCGCATTCCCTGCGCAACGATTTTTTGAGAGCCCTATGAAAACACTAATCGGCCCGGCAGGTAGTACCTGTCGGGCCGATTAGCGTGGGGGGAAGCGGAAAATCAGGCGGCCTTCGCGAGGGTGGGCGCCAAGGTGGGCGCTAAAGGCGCGGCAGTGGTTGAGGCTTCAGCGGCAATGGGATCGGCGGGGTGCAGAAGGCGCCATTCGGGTTCGAGGATGCTCATCTCGTACATGCTCCAGTATTCGTCGCCGTACTTCACCACGTCGCGCATCAGGCCTTCTTTCTGAAAGCCGCACTTGAGGTAGCACCGGATGGCGGCCGTGTTGAACGAGTAAACGCCGAGGCTGATGCGGTGCAGACCCAGCTCGGTGAAGGCGATGCGGAGCACCTGCTGAATCATTTTCGTGCAGATACCGCGGCCGCGCTGGGTGTGGTCGCCGACGAGGACGCGGGTTAGGCGGGCGGATTTGTCGCGCTCGCTGAGGTTGCCGAGCGAGAGGTGCCCGACGGCCTTACCGGTCTTGGTATCGACGGCTTTGTAGATGAACAGGTCCGACTCGCCGATGATGTTCGCGTCTTCGATGTACCAGTGCAGCGCCTTCTCGGTCAGCGGAAACGAGAAGAGCGCGCCGCTCCACTCGTGCAGGAGCGGCTTGTTGTCGATCCAAGCTTGCAGCTGCGCGAAATCATCGGGGGTGAAGGGTTGCAATTCAATCATGTGCAGAGAAGCTTCGGAGTGAGGCGTAACGAGTAAGGCGAGTAAGGAGCAAAGAGGCAGTTGGGGGGGCGCGGGCCGGATGCCCTAAAGGTCGGCACGGGCCTGCCGTGTTTGCCAACGCTGCCGCGCCAAACGGTGCCAAAGCATAAGCGGAAAACCCGGTGGGTAGTTCAGCGGCGTAAGCCAACACAATCGGAATCAGGCCGTAGAACCGGCGCAACGCGCGGCGGGTCTTCCGTTGGCGTCGCACTTTTTTATATCTGAGATGAAAACCCCCTCGATGGCCCGGCTGCGGCTCGCTTACGTTACGCTGGCGGTGGTCGCCACTACCACCCTCGGCGCCCTTGGCGGTTGCGCGAACGACACGCCCGCCACCGCCGACACGCCGCAGGAAGCAGCGGCCGATATGGCGCCCGGCACCACTGTGAAGGGCGCCGACGGCAGCAAAATCAAGAAACAGGCGGATGGCGACGTGAAGATCAAGGACGCCGACGGGAACGTGGTGAAGCAGGACGCCGACGATGGTTCGGTGAAAATAAAGGACCGATAATCGGCGGGCGGTTGAAATAACAGACCTGCGGGCGACGCAGACCGCCTGACTGCTAGCACGATAGGCGGCACGGGAAAAGGTGGGGGCATTTGCCATCGAACCCCTTTATTACCTTTGATACGCGGTCGAAAAGGCCGCGCCGTTCTGGCGTCTTTACCAATCCCAACCAATCAATCCCCCTCCCCATTTGATGAGCCGCGCCGCCGCCTACAAGGAACCCGCCCCCATTCACGACCGCGAAAATCCGTTTGAATCGATGATGGCCCGCTTCGACCGGGCTGCCGACGTTCTCGGCCTCGACGAAGAGACGTACAACGTCCTCAAATCGCCAGCGCGTCAAGTAATCGTCTCGCTGCCCGTGACGATGGACGACGGTAAAGTGCGCGTCTTCGAAGGCTTCCGCGTGATTCACTCCACGATTCTCGGTCCCTCGAAAGGCGGTATCCGTTACGATCAGGGCGTTTTCCTCGATGAAGTGAAGGCGTTGGCCGCGTGGATGACGTGGAAATGCGCGGTGGTGGATATTCCGTACGGCGGTGCCAAGGGCGGCATTATCTGCGACCCGACGAAGATGAGCATCGGCGAGATTGAGCGCCTGACGCGGGCGTACACGTCGTCGTTAGTCGATATTTTCGGCGAAGACCAAGACATTCCGGCGCCTGATATGGGCACCGGTCCGCGCGAGATGGCGTGGCTGATGGACGAGTACTCGAAGACGCGCGGCAAGACCGTGAACGCCGTCGTGACGGGCAAGCCGCTCGTGCTCGGCGGTTCGCTCGGCCGCACCGAGGCTACGGGCCGCGGCGTGATGACGGCGTCGCTCGCCGCCCTCGCCAAGCTGAATATGAAGCCCGAAGAGACTTCCTGCGTGGTGCAGGGCTTCGGTAACGTCGGCTCGTGGGCCGCGCGCCTGCTCGCCGAGCGTGGTGTGAAGGTGAAAGGTGTTTCTGACATCAGCGGCGCTTACTGGAACGATAACGGCATCGATATCGAAGCTGCTATTCGCTTCAAAGACGCGAATGGTGGTCGCCTGAACGGCTTCACCGGCGCCGAGCCGATGCCCGCCGACGATCTGCTTACCTCGCCCGTCGACCTGCTCGTACCTGCGGCAGTCGAGAACGTCATCACCAACCTCAACGCTGACCGGATTCAGGCGAAACTGATTGTGGAAGGCGCCAACGGCCCCACTTCCGCTTCCGCCGACGACCAGCTCAATGAAAAGGGCATTTTGGTGGTGCCGGATATTCTGGCGAACGCTGGCGGCGTGACCGTCAGCTATTTCGAGTGGGTGCAGAACCGGATGGGCTTCAAGTGGGACTTGGAAACCGTCAACCAGCGCGCCGACCATATCATGACGGAAGCCTTCAACAAGGTGTACGCCACGAGCCAGCGCCACAACGTTTCGCTCCGGATTGCGGCCTACATCGTCGCAATTGATAAAGTAGCCACGACCTACCGCTTCCGCGGCGGGTTCTAAACGGGTGGTGGAACCGTCCGGGGGAAGACTTCTGACGCCACCATACGTGTATGTTTCGACGGCCCGCCGGTGCATTTCGCTCGGCGGGCCGTTTCTTTGCTCTCGCTCGACACATCCGTCCCGCTCCCGATGAAGATTCACAAGGAAGGCCGCCGCATCCTGTTTTACACCGCCATTGGCCTATTACTGGCGAATGCCGGGCTCAGCCGACTGGTGCAGAACTCGACCTTCAACACGATTTTCCTCGTGGTTTCGGTCGTGGTATTTCTGGCGCTGCTGCAATTTTTTCGCTCGCCGCTCCGCCACATTCTTCTCCACGACGACCTGCTGATCGCCCCCGCCGACGGTAAGGTGGTGGTGATTGAGGATGTCGAAGAGCCGGAATATTTCAAGGACGTGCGCAAGCAGATCTCGATTTTCATGTCGCCGATCAACGTCCACATCACGCGCAACCCGGTTTCGGGCATCGTGAAGTTCTTCCGGTATCACCCCGGCAAGTACCTCGTGGCGTGGCACCCGAAAAGCTCGACCAAGAACGAGCGCACGACGGTGGTTGTCGAATCGGCTGCGGGGCCAGAAGTGCTGTTCCGGCAGATTGCCGGCGCGATGGCCCGCCGCATCGTGTGGTACGTGGATGAAGGCGATGAAGTAACGCAAGGCGAAGAGTTCGGCTTCATCAAATTCGGCTCCCGAGTCGACCTTTTCGTGCCGACCGATACCGAAGTCCTCGTCAAAATCGGCGATAAGACGAAGGGCGGCATTACGGTCATCGGCAAGCTCAAATCAGCGGAGACGGGCTTGTTTGGGTAGGCATTTTTGGTTCGATTCTGAATCGAATCGCTCCAGAATCAATCAAAAGGAAAACCCCGGCCCGCTGCAACGCGACGCCGGGGTTTTTGCTTGTCTTGATTTTCCACCGAAAACTGACCGTAGCGCGTTACGCCGGAGTGCCGTAAAGCGCCAACAGCTCGGCCACGGCTTCGAGGGCGGGCTGGTCGACGGCGGCGGTAAAGTCATCGAGCTGGTCGCTATCAACATCGAGGACGCCGACCACTTCGCCGTTGCGAAGGATCGGGACGACGATTTCAGATTTAGAATCCGAAGAGCACGCGATGTGCCCCGGAAATTCCTCTACATCGGGCACCACCAGCGTTTCGGCGCGGGCCCACGCGGCGCCGCACACGCCGCGCCCGTGCGCAATGCGGGTGCAGGCAATCGGCCCCTGAAAAGGCCCGAGCACCAGCTCGGCGCCTCGCACGTAGTAAACGCCAATCCAGAAGAAGCCGAGCGCCTGTCGTAGGCCCGCCATCAGGTTAGCGGCATTCGCGATAGCATCCGGCTCCGTCTCGACGAGCGCGCGGAGCTGCGGCAGCAATTGTTGGTAAACGGCCGCGCGGGTTTGCGCGGCGTCGATGGTGAGGGTTTCAGCCATAAGAACGACAAAGGTCCGTCAGGGTAGCGAAAAAGCTACTCTGACGGACCCAAAAGCCTATTTCCGGCGGAGAAGGTTCTAAAACGACGCGCGGCGGTTGCGCTTAGCGTGCGCCCGAGCCGCCGAGCTATGGTGCCGCGATTTCTTGATTTTCCGGGCGGGGCGGCGGCTGTTGCCCCACGAGAATCCGTGGGCGGCAATCGTGGTGGTCGCGCTGGCGGCAGTGGCAGCGGAAGTAGCAGACGAGGCGGCAACGGCCGTTTCCGGCAGCAGGAAAAGCCCGCCGAGCGCCAACGTTATTACGGAAGTGAGAAGTGCTTTCACGAGAGGAGGACGGGGGGAAAGGCCCGATAGATTTTGGTTACGAAACCGATATAGCAAACGTTGCAGTCGGCTTCAAAATGTCAGACTCACCGGGCTGATACTCAGACCAAGCCGCGCTTGGTAGCCCGATTTACCAGCTATGCGTGCGGTGCGTGCGGGCGTAGCTGTAACCCGCCGACTTGCGCTTGCCAAACAAGCCCCGATGCGTGCGCGCCTTCGGCTTGGCGTAAGCTTCTTTGTAATCCTCGACGATGGAGTAGCGGCTGGCTTTGTTTCCCCGCGCCCCGGAAGAGCGGCCTTGCGCTGAAGCTTCCACGACGGGCATCAGCAAGAGAAGGAGGAGGAAAACGAGGAGGGAGCGGAATGAAGCGTTCATCGGAGTGAGATGGGTTGGAGTTGGGGGGAAATGACTGAGTCGGTTCTGAAAAAGGCGCCGGTGTTTCCTAGCGGCCGTTTGATGTTGTCAAAGTTGTGGGATGCGTTAAGCGAATACACCATAAATCACATTAACGTGTGAGCACATAATGATGTGGGGCGTTTTGTTATTTATTGATTATCAAGCCGTTGAAAAAGAAAACGGCGGCTGCTCCGTTGCCGGGGCAGCCGCCGT
>JANNMJ010000070.1:0-22004 GCA_031397815.1 Hymenobacteraceae bacterium | reverse complement strand
CCCCTAACGGGGCTATACGAGTCAGAGAAATCTCATTATTAGCTCTAAAATCACGACCCTATCCTTCTTCCCCCCCCTCACTCCCCCAAAAACGTATCTCGTGCGGGCATCCAGCTCGCCAACGCGCGCTCCAATCGGCGGCGGGTGTTTTTGATGTGCTTGTGCAGCGGCACTTCTTGGAAATTAAAGGCGCGAGTGGCGGTAATCTCTTCTTCGAGGGAGCGGCCGCGCAGATGGTTTTCGGTTAGGAAGAGGGTTAGGCGGCGCTGCCATTCTTCTTTGTTCGACCAATAATGCCCCACGCTGGCGGAGGCGGGATGCAGACCGGCCGTTTCGTGGAGGGCTACTGACAGCGAAAACTGCTCAATCAGTCGCGGCGTGATGCCTTGGCGGCAGAGGTCGTCGCAGAGGGCGAGGGCGAGGGTTAGGGCGGTTGCAGCGTGGGCGGCGGGCACTCCTACTACGCCCGCGTTCCACATCTGATGCTCGGGGCGGATGGTGAGGCCCGCGAAGGTTTTGCCCTGCATTTGGCGCCACATCACGCGCTCAGTTTTGCCACGCGCCGTCGCGAGCGGGCCTTCGGCTAAGTGCATCAGGCCCGTGCCGGACGCCAGCGCGGCGTGGAGCGGCTGGGCGGCGCCGAAGAGCAGCGTATCGGTATCGAGGTAAACGATGGATTCGGTGGGGAGCTGTTCTTGGAGCTTCTGGAGCGCCTTGATTTTGATTCGCCAGAAGAAATCATACTCCCCGCGCCACTCCTGAATCTGTGGCGCTGTGAGGGTTTCGGTGCGAACGTATGGCGCGAGGTGGCGGTAAAACTCCGGCGCGTCGGTGAAGACGTGGATGCCTTTTGGGCGCGGCTCACCGGCGAGGAACGTCAGGATGGAAAACGCCGCTTGCGCGTGCAGATTGGCATTCGGCCCGACGACGAGGAAGAGGAGGTGCATAAGCGCGGCAGGAGTTGCAGGAGGTGCTGGCTTGGAGTCGGCAAGTTCGGCACACGAACGCCCTAGAGCGCACTACAGCGCATCCACCGTCAGCTGCACGGCGCCTTTGGCGATGAGCGTCGCCCGAATCGACTTTTCGGTGAGGTAGAGGGCGCCCGGCTCGAAGGTGGTGAGACGGCCGCCGAGGCGCAGACCGGGCGGCAGGGCGCCGGGCGCGGGCTTGTCGAGGAAGCCTTGGATGAGGGTGCGGGCTTGTTCGAGCTGCCCTTTCACGGGGAAGCTCACCTGCTGCTCCAGCCGTTGGCGGAGGTTGCCGTGGAGGAGCCAATCGGCGGCTTTGAGGAGGCGGTCGCGGGTGTCGAGGGTGAAATCGGCGTCGCGGAGGCGGATGGTTTGGGTGGCGGCGTCGTAGTAGGGCGTGGCTTTTAGATAGACTTTGCCGACGAGCTTCTTCGTGAAGAAACCTGCGTGGGTCTGGCCGTTCACGTCGAGCATCAGCACGAGCTTTTGCCCGGCGCCGGCCACGTTCACGTCGTTCACGGTGAGCTGGTCTTCTTTGTTGAAGGTGAAGGTTTTGCCCGTCAGCTCGGCGCGGGCGAGGCGGGTGGCTTCGGCATAAGGCACTTCCCCGGCTACGGTAATCTGCGCATCGTCGGAGAGGCGGCCGTCGGTGACGAGGGCGGGGAGGGTGCGGTTCACCACCACTTTCGGCTTCGGCCCCAGCTGCGTTTCGAGGAATGACGTCAGGCCGACGCGCAGAAACAATTGCCCGTCTTGCGCCCGCAACGGAGAAACGCGCAGCGCCTGCGGGCTAATCACGAGCCACGTCTGCGAGCGGGCATCGAGGAGCACGGGTTGCTGCACCTGCGTCCAGGCGCGGAGCAAAGGCGGTTTCAGACTGAGCCGGTCGGCCAGCTCGTGGTCGAGGCGGGTGGCGATTTCGGTCAGCCTTCGACGTAAAACCGGTTCCACGAAACGCGCCAGCCCGATGGTAATCGGCCCGAGCTTGATTTCCGGCCGTTGCTCGCCCCATTCAAAATCAACTTCCGAAGTAGACAACAGCCGATAGTCCTCGCCAAGCTTGACGCGGCTAATCGTCTTCGCGACCAAATCGAACTCCGTCTCCTCAACCTTATCCACCTTCGGACACACCTTGCACGGCTCCCACAGCCACCGCCCTTTCGCCTTGATATGAAGCGGCAGGCGCAGACTGATGCGGTCGTCGGCGCCGGTTAGCTGGAGCGGCGCGGCTTTCAACACGGTCACCGCCACGTTATCGCCTTCGAGGTTATCGTCGCGGTACAGCTCGCCGGTCAGCTCGCGGTTCAGGCGGTCGGTAAGGGCTTGAATGGGGACGGTGATGGGGACGCTCAACGTCGAAAGCTGCCGTTCGAGCTGCGGCGCGATGGACGTTTCCGGCGTCGGGGCGGTCGTGGCAAGCTCGGTTGTCTGCTGGCAGCCGGCGAGTAGAACCGCTGCCCCGAAGGCTCCCACGAATTTCAGAAATTTACCCACGAATGATTACGAATTAGTCAAGCGCCACCGCCGCTCCTCAACCTTCGCGGTACGCATGGCTTCCGCCAATTCCGCATCGTCTTTGAAAACCAGCTGCGTGAGGATGGAGGTCTCCACACTCACCTCAAACTCCTTTTCCGCAAACGGCCACGGCTCGATTACGACGGGAATCGGCGCGTCGGAAGCGGTCAAATCGCCGCCCGCGCCGACGCCGGGACGGTAGCAGTGGTAAGTGCGCCCATCCGGACCGGGGCCGATTTCGAGGCGGCGTTCATCGTCCGGCAGCTCCCCTAGACACAGAATCAGCGAGAAACGGTCGCAGAGCTGCAAGAAGTCGTAGGCGGCTTGGGCGGTCTTTTTGGTCGTTTTCAACCCCTTCCGACACGTCTCCTGAATCCGGTGCTGCTCGTCGAGAAACGCATCCGTCTCGGCGCCGTGCTTCCCGCGCAGCGGCTCATACAGATTGCTGAGGTGCATCGACGTCAGCAGCCACCGCCACCGCCCTTGGAACCGCGCCTGAGCATTCACGCGCTGCGCTTGGGTCAAGGAAAACGGCACGAGCTTGAACGGTGCGGGCGCTCCGGCGGGCGTCAGGCCTTGCGCGCCGGTCCACGGGTCTTGCCCGTCGTCGTGCTGCGCGAGGGCGGCGAGCGTTTCGACCCACCGCTCCGGCGCGGGCCGCTGCTCAGGGTGCCAATGCGCGCCGATTTGCGCCGCCAGCAACGCGTGCGCCTGCTGGTAGATGCACTCCCAACCGGTGGGCTGAAGGTTGACAATCATTTGGGGGGAGATGTGAGGATGTGGGAGATGTGAGGATGTGGAGATGAGTACGATGTGGAGCGGGGATGTGTACGAAGGATTTTTGTAACCGCATCATTTCACATCATTTCACATCTACACATCTTCTGTTCACATCTCCACATCTTTTTCCACATCTCCCTCACATCTCCCCTCAGACCAGTGCGGGCAGATTCGCCAGCATATCCGTGGTCATGCGGGCGAGGTCGTACTCGGGCTGCCAGCCCCAATCGCGACGGGCGATGGCGTCATCAATAGAGCGCGGCCACGACTCGGCGATGGCTTGCCGGGTGGGGTCGGGGGCGTAGGTGATGCGGAAATCGGGGCGATGCACTTGGATGGCGGCGGCGATTTCTTCCGGCGCGAAGCTCATCCCCGCGAGGTTGTACGACGAGCGCACCGTGAGACGGTCCGCGTCGGCGTGCATGATTTCGAGCGTTGCGCGGATGGCGTCCGGCATGTACATCATCGGCAGGGTGGTGCCGGTTTGGAGGAAGCAGCTGAACGGCTCACCGGCCACGGCCTTGTGGTAGATATCGACGGCGTAATCGGTGGTGCCGCCGCCGGGGAGGGTTTTGTACCCGATGAGACCGGGGTAGCGCAGCGAGCGTACATCGACCTGCCAACGCCGGAAATAGTAATCGCACCACCGCTCCCCGGCGAGCTTCGAGAAGCCGTAGACCGTATTAGGGTCCATGATGGTGTCTTGCGGGGTGAAATCGCGCGGGGTGCCCGGCCCGAAAACCGCGATGCTGCTCGGCCAATACACCCGGCCCACTTTGTACTCCTTCGCCGCTTCCAACACGTTGAGGAGGCCGTTCATGTTGAGGTCCCACGCCAAATGCGGCTTCGCTTCGCCGACGGCCGACAGAATCGCCGCCAAGTGGTAAATCTGCGTGAAGCGGTACTGCTGCATCACCCGCGCAATGCCGTCGCGGTCGAGGACGTCGAGCGTCTCGAACGGCCCGTCCTGCACCAGATCGAGCTGGCGCGGCGTGCGCACGTCGGCCGCCACCACGCGGGAATTGCCGTACCGCTCGCGCAGGGCTTGCGTCAGCTCATAGCCGAGCTGGCCGCTGGCGCCGATCACGAGAACGGTTTCCGGACGATAAGTGCCCGCCGTCGGTGATGACGCTGGCGACGGCGATGTGGGCGCGGGTGTGGCAGGTGTGGCCATGGCAAGAGGCAATGAAGAGGGAATGGATTGAATGATTGGCCCGACCCCGACGTGCTCAATCGCCGCCGACGCCGTAAGAGGGGGAAGTGCTCGACAAATCTACGCATTGCCCCGCCCGTAAGATGTAGTTTTGGGCGCCCCGCCGACCCTTCGGCACCGCATTTTCTCCGCGCCGCTCCCCGGCTTCCGCGCCTTGCTTCTCGCTTCTCTGGGATGACATTCGATGATTTCCTGCGCCGCCGTCGCCTCGATGTAGACGCCTTCCGGTCGGCTGAGCCG
Source organism: Hymenobacteraceae bacterium (assembly GCA_031397815.1). Taxonomy (GTDB): domain Bacteria; phylum Bacteroidota; class Bacteroidia; order Cytophagales; family Hymenobacteraceae; genus JANNMJ01. Next base: position 17,288 of record JANNMJ010000070.1, on the reverse strand, counting down.
GTCCGCGCCGCGCAGTGGGCCGATTGGTACGCCCAAATGCACCCCGACAGCTTCCTGCTGCAAATCAAGATGGTGCTCAATGATGTAAGGCGCCGCTACCACCTCGCCGAAGCGCCCGCCCCGCCGCCCGCTGTTGAAGGCGCGGCTGTTCCGGCAAGGCCAAGCGGGCGCCGCGCAAGGCCCGTGGGGCCGACCGTGTCAGACGCGAACCCCACCGTGTCAGACGCAAACCCCACCGTGTCAGACGCAAACCCCACCGTGTCGGATGCAAACCCCACCGTGTCGGATGCAAACCCCACCGTGTCGAACGGAAACCCCACCGTGTCGAATGCAAACCCCACCGTGTCGAACGAAAACACGACCGTGTCGAATGAAAACACCACTGTGTCGAATGAAAACACCACCGTGTCGAATGAAAACCCGACCGCACGGCCAGCGCGCCCCCGGCCGGTGATTCGTCGTCCGGCGGCGGGTTCGGAAGTGCCTGCGGCTCCTGCTGAGGCGGCTCCTGAAGCCGCAGCTGAGCAACCGGAGACGGTGGTTCCGGCCCCCAAGCCTGCGGCTCGGCCGCGCCCGATTATTCGGCGCCCGAGTCCGCCGCCTGCTGAGGGGGAGGCTTCGGGGGAATAGCAAACGTTCGTAGGGGCGTGGCCTTGTGCCCGCCCGCATGTGGCTGGGTTCGGCGGCGATTGGCGTTCATAACCGCATGCGGGCGGGCACAAGGCCGCGCCCCTACAACGGTAGAATTGTGGTTGGGGATCGACGCATAGCGGCTATCATTCGACGCATAGCCGCTATCGCTCCACACATAGCCGCTATCACTCCACCCATAGCCGCTATCGCTCCACACATAGCCGCTATCACTCCACCCATAGCCGCTATCACTCCACCCATAGCCGCTATCATTCGACACATAGCGGCTATCACTCCACCCATAGCCGCTATCACTCGACGCATAGCGGCTATGCAACGACGCTTAACCGGTCAAGAACCCATCTTACCGGCTTTCAAGGCCGCTTTCTCCTCATTCTCCCCCATCCGAATCCGTACGATTTTCTGCACCAGCTCCACCGGAATCGGTTTATCGAAGGGGAAATGAATGGAGCCTTTGGTGGTTTTGTACGCGGCTAGCTCGGCTTTCAGGGCGGCGGTGATGGTAGACGTGGGATAAAAACCGAGGTGGTTTTTGCAGACCGCGTAATACACCAACGCGCCGTGAAGCTGGAAGGTGGGCATCTGGTAGCTGATGGTCTCGGTGGCTTGCGGCGCGACGGCCAGTACCGCCTGCCGCAGGGCTTCGACGTGCGGCCGACGGGCTTCCGGAACATCCGCCAGATACGCGGCGACGGTGGTGATTTTGGCTTTAGCGGCGGCTTCCATTTGAGGAGAGGTTTGGGGGGATTTGAAGGGAGAATCGGGCGTCCCGAAAATAAGCTTTGCGGGTGCGTTGGCGGCTGAGGGGGCGGTTTGGGGGGGTGGATGCTTGGTGTGGCTTCGGGTTGAGGTGAAACTGCGGCTGGTCGGCAACCTTTGAGGCTCGGTGCTGACCTTTCGGTTTCTGTCGAACCTACTTGTTTTTTGCTTTTTTTAAGATGATGATGGCATCCTTTTACCGTGCGGCGGTCGTGGCGCTGCTGCTGCCGCTTGCGGCGCTCGCGCAGGCACCCGCTGCCAAGCCCGCCAAACCCGTCGACGCGTCGGCCGACCCGATTGCGCGGATCAAAGACGAGGGGATGAACCGCTCGAAAGTAATGGAAACGCTTTCGACCCTGACCGACAATTTCGGGCCGCGCCTCACCGGCTCGCCCGCCCTCAAGCGCGCCAACGAGTGGACGCGCGATGAAATGACGCGCTACGGCCTGCAAAACGGGAAGCTCGAAGCGTGGGGGCCGTTTGGGCGCGGCTGGACGCTGACGAGCTTTCAGGGTGAAGTGCTCACGCCGCAAGTGCAGCCGCTGCTAGCGTACCCGAAGGCGTGGGCGCCCGGCTGCAACCTGCAAAACGCCGAAGTAGTGTGGGTAAACGCCACTTCCGTGGCTGATTTGGAGAAGTACCGGGGGAAGCTGAAAGGCAAAGTGGTGCTCTCCGGACCGATGCGCGACGTGAAAGCGCACTTCGAGCCGGAAGCCACCCGCACCACCGATAAAGAGCTCCTCGACCTCGCCGACGCGCCCGACCCGAACGAGCTGCGCACCGGCTACACCGGTCCGAACCGCGCCCGGCAAAGCGCCACCAAGCTGCGCTACGCCACGGCCGCCGCTCGCGCCCAGTTCTACGTGAGCGAGGGTGTGTCGCTCATCCTCGACCCGAGCCGGGCGGGCGATGGCGGCAACATCTTCGTGCAACAGGCGTCGGGGGCGTCGGCGGTTGATACGACTTCGATGGAAACGCTTTACAGCTCCGGCAAGAAGGTCTGGGACAAGGAGCCGCCGACCGTGCTGCCGCAAGCCGCCGTCAGTATCGAGCAGTACAACCGCCTCTGCCGGATGCTGCAAGCCAACGAGCCGGTGCGGGTCAATGTGAAAACCGCCGTCGAGTTCCTCGACCAAGACCCGATGCAGTACAACACCATCGCCGAGATTCCCGGCACCGATAAAGCCGCCGAAGTAGTGATGCTCGGCGGGCACTTGGACTCGTGGCAGGGCGGCACCGGCGCCACCGACAACGCCGCCGGGGTGGCCGTGGCGATGGAAGCCGTGCGTATCCTCAAAACCCTCGGCTTGCAGCCGCGTCGGACCATTCGCGTGGCGCTCTGGACGGGTGAAGAGCAGGGTATTTACGGTTCCGAAGCCTACGTGAAGCAGCATTTCGGCGAGAAAGCGCCTGATAACGGCACCAAGCCCGCGCCCGGTACGCCGCCGCGCGTGGTGGTCAAGCCCGAATACGCGAACCTCTCGGCGTACTTCAACCTCGATAACGGCGCGGGCAAGATTCGCGGCATTTACATGCAGGGCAACGACGCCGTGCGGCCGATTTTCCGCCAGTGGCTCGCCCCGCTCAAAGACCTCGGCGCCACCACCCTCACCCTCGAAAACACCGGCTCCACCGACCACGTCTCGTTCGATGAGATCGGTCTCCCCGGCTTCCAGTTCATCCAGGACGAGCTGGAGTATTTCAGCCGGACCCACCACTCCACCCAAGACGTCTACGACCGCGCCCCCGCCGACGACCTCAAGCAAGCCGCCACCGTCATGGCCGTCTTCGTCTACCAAACCGCCATGCGCGACCAGATGCTACCGCGTAAGGCGGTGACGGTGGTGAAGGCGGGTGGGGGGAAAGAGGGGAAGAAGAAGAAATAGGCGTACCTGCCGGGCCGACAAGTCAATAAGCGAAACGGGCAGCCCCGCTAGGGGCTATCTTCCGGTAGCATCTACCCCGACCGGCGAAACCGGCAGTCCCGTAGGGACTACCCACCTTTTTGCCGCGCCGTAGCTGCCGTAAGGGTAGCCCCTAACGGGGCTGCCAGACCTTATTTGCTATTGGTTTCTACCGGAAGGTAGCCCCTAACGGGGCTGCCGAGAACATCGGCGCGCCGCCACTCTCCCCTACCCCTGCTTCGCCCCGCAACCGCCGCAAAACTTTTGCTCCGGCGTGACGGCTGCGCCGCAATCGGCGCAGAAGGCGGCGCGGGGGGCGACGGCGGCCGTAGCGGTGCCGCAGGACGCGCAGAATTTCTGGCCGGGCGTCACGTTGGCGTGGCAGTTGGGGCATTGCGCCACCTTCGCGCGGTTCTGAAAGTCGAGGTCTTTCGTGTAATCTATTTCGCGGGTTTTGGTGCGAATCTGCTCGCTCGCGGCTTGCGCCTGTTGGGCCGAAAGCTCTTCGTGCTCATCGGGGGCGCAGGTTTCGCAGAGACCGGCTTTGGAGTTCCAGCAGATATCCGGGCAGACCCAATGCCCGCAGCGGGTGCATTGCTTGAAATAGGTTTTTCCCTCGACCACGGCTTCCTCTAATGCTTCGTCGTGGGCCTTGCCGCCCACCGCCCGCTGCATCTGATAGGCGGCGTTTTCGGCCTGATGGAATGCCCCGCCGAAGATGCTGCTCGCCGCGCTCAGCAGGCTGCCGGCCAACCCGAGCTTGCTGGTTTTGTAGAGCGACATATGGCCGTTGCCGCACTTGTCGCAATGGAAGCGAAACTGGTAGCCTTTGTCGGTCGAGAGGTCGTCGTAGTTGGCAACAAACTGAATCATGGCGAAACGCGGCTGGAGGCGATGAGCGAGAGAGGAGCGGGCTAGAAGAAGCGCGGCGAACGAGCCGCAACCCGACCGGAAAGGTAGGCACGACGGGCGCGATCTGGTTATGGCTTATTCGTCCCAAAGCCCGCATTCGGCCTTATCCGAGCAGTTTAGGAGTCCGCAAACCTACCTCTTCCCCCCAAAAACCAAAACCGCCCGGCCGCGCATCAAGCGCAGCCGGGCGGTTTTATTTCGAAGGAAATCCCGAAGGAGATTCCCCTACTAGCGCACTAATCGCGCACTACTCGCGCACCAACCGCCGGATAGCACCCGCGCCGACCGTCGTGAGGCGGACGGAGTAGATGCCGCTTGGCAGCGAGCGGAGGTCGAGCGCGTGCGGAGCGGTGGACTCGTGCCATTCCGTCCGGTAGACTTCGCGACCGAGCGCATCCATCACCAGCACCTTGCCCGTGCGGGCGGCGGTTTCGAGGACCACCTGTCCGTCGGTGGTGGGGTTCGGGTAGAGCTGGAAGCTGATGGCGGCGGCCAGATCAGCCGCCACACCCGTCACGGTCACGTTGACGGCGGCCGATGGGGTGGAAGCGCAACCGCCCACCGTGCTGACCACCGTGTAATTGCCGTTCTGCGCGCTCGAACCGACCGAATACGTCGCCCCTGTGGCGCCCGCGATAGGCCCACCGTTGAGGAACCACTGGTTGCCGGTAGCGGCGGAAGAAGTCAGCAATACCACCCCAGAGGATTGCGGCGCGGACGTAACCGTCGGCTGCGTCGGCGAAGCCGTAATGATGACTTGCTGCGTGGTGGTGGTGCTGCAACCTGCGCCGTTGGATCCCGCGAGCGTCACCGTAAACGTCCCCGCCCCGAGCGCCGCCGGGCTGAATTGCGTGGCGGGCACCCCGTTCACGCTGAACGTGCCAACCCCGGCCACACCATCGACGGTGCCGGTGAGCTGCACGGCCGCGTCGTTGCTGCAAAAGGCGGTCGCGAGACTGGTAATCGCGAGCGTCGGGAGAGGCGCAAGGGTGATGGTGAAATCCGACGAGTTCGCCGCGCAGCCGCCCCCGCCCGCCACGGTGTTGGTCACGGTGTAAACGCCGGGCAGACTGGTGCTGAAGCTGATTTCGCCGGTGGTGGCGTTCAGCGTCAGGCCCGTAGCCGGAACAACGCTGAACGTGCCAAGCGAAGCGCCGGGCGCTGGTTGCACTGAGAGAGTAGCCGAGGAACCCGCGCAGCCATTCGGACTAGCATACGCGAACGCCGACGACGGCGCGGGCGCCAAGCTCACGGTTTGGGTGCTCGACGCCGGGCACTGGCCGCCGACCGCATACGTCACCTGATAGGTGCCGGAGAGGGAGCTGGCGAGGTCGATTTCGCCGGTCGCGGCGCTCAGCGTCAGTCCGGCAGGCGTGGCCGAGAAGACGCCGCCCGTCGTGCCCGTCACGGTTACGGTGGCGGGCGTCGCGCTGCCTTGGCAGTACGCCGAAGCGCTGTAAGCAAACGCCGCCGAGGCCACCGGATTCACGGTGACGTTGGTCGGCGCGGAGGTGGTTTCGCACCCGGCGGCGTTAGCGGCGGTCACGGTGTAAGCGCCGCTCTGGCCGACGGTGATCGTCGGGGTGGTGGCGCCGGTGCTCCAGCGGTAGGTGGTGCCGCCGGTGGCGGTGAGCGTCACGGAGCCTCCCGTGCAGAAAGTCAGTGGGCCAGACGCGGTGATGGCGGCCGTCGGGGCGGCGAGGACGGTGAGGGTGGTGGTGGCCGAAGCCGCCGCGCACGCGCCGTTCGCGGCGATGGTGTTGGTGATGGTGTAGGTGCCGGGCTGCGATGTAGCGAGCACAATCCGACCGGTTCCGGCCGTCAGCGTCAGGCCTGCCGGGGTGGCGCCGAAGGTTCCGGCTGAGGCATTCGCCACGAAAACCGCCGTGAGTGTATCGGCGCTACCTGCGCAAACCGGCCCAACCGGCGCGTACGAGAAGCCCGCCGTCGGGGCGTCGGTGATGGTGATGGTCTGACTCTGCGTGGCATCGCAAGGCGCCGTGCCGACGGTGTACGTCACCACATAGCTGCCCGCCGTAGAAGTGGCGGGCACGATGGCGCCGGTGGTGGTCGTGAGGGAAAGCCCAGTGGCCGGAACCACCGAGAACACCCCGCCGCGCGTGCCCGTAATGCCCGGCAGCACCGCCTGCGTAGCCGACCGGCAGAGCGTGGCGTTCGCGTAAGCAAAAGCCGCCGAAGCCTGCGCCGTGAGCGTGATGGTGAGCGCCGCCGAAGTGCCGACGCAGGTGGTCGAGTTCGTAATCGTGACCGTGTACAGCCCCGCCAACGACGCCGTAGCCATGTTGCCCACGCTTGGAATCACGACGTTGTTTCGCTTGAAAACATACGTAGCGCCGGTATCGCCGCCCCCAGCCGTCAGGGTCACGGAGCCGCCGGTGCAGAAGGTAGTTGGGCCGTCGGCGGTGAGCGTGGCGACTGGCAACGGGTTGATTTGCGCCACTACAGGCGTCCGGCCGCTCTCGCAGCCCGTCGCAACGGCGCTCACGTAATACGTGGTGGAGGCCGTCAGGGAAGGCGTCAGGTAGCTGGCGGCGGTAGTCAGCGGAGTGCCGCCCGTGCTGGCGGCGTACCAGCGGTAGGTCACGCCGGGTGGGACCGTCGTGATCTCCAGACGTACCGTGCCAGTGCCGCAGCGGCTTACGGTGAAGGGCGCCGGAGCATTAGGGGCGGCATTGACCACCACGTTGAGCGTGGCAGCGGGCGCCGAGCAACCACCGCGTGAGATCACCAAGGAATACGTCCCCGCCGCCGCCGTTGTCACGTTGGTGAGAATCGGCATATCGGAGGCGCTGGTGAAGCCGTTCGGGCCGGTCCACGCGTAGGTGGTGTTGGCGGGCTGCGCGGTGGCGCGCAACGTCAGGGTAGAACCGGCGCACAGCGGGCCGTTGCTGCTGAGCGTCGGCGCCGCAAGGGCGCAAATCGGCACGAGCGTCACGAAGTAATCCTCGGTTTCGCCGCTGAAACGCGTGGCGCAGGCATCACCAGCATTGATGGAGTTGACAGATACGCTGTTCCGAACCCGGAAGCCCACCAACCCGCCGACGGCCGCCGTCGGCACCGAGAACGAGACGGTAGATGAGGAAGGCGTCGGCGGCTGCCCGAAGCTCGCGACGAGGATGAACTCGCTGCTTTCGAAGATGCCGTTGGCGTTCGTATCGAGCCACGCGCCGATGGAACCGGTGCTCGACGACTGCACCGTCAGCGAGTACGACTGCCCGGCGGTGAGGGTGGCGGTGGTGCTCCCCGAAGCGGGGAAGATGGTGTACGCTTGTCCGTTGCCCGATGTGCAGCCCGAGTTGAGGTTGCTCAGCGTGGTGGTGGCGATGCTGACGTTGTTGATTTGCCCATTGAACGAGCTGCACGGTGAGCCTTGCAGGTTCGTGGCGCAATACGCCAGATTCACGCAGATGTAGCTCGGCTTGGTGCGCGTGCTAGGCCCGGCCGAGTTGGTCGCCGTGAGCGTCACGGTATAGCAGCCGCCAATGGTGAAAATCACCTGCGGATTCTGGCTGCTCGACGTGGTGCCGTTCACGTAGGTGACGGTATTCGGGGAGAACGTCCAGACCCAATTGTCGGGCAGGTTGGTCGATTGGTCGGTGAGCGTGACGATGGTCGTCGTCGTCGGGGTGGTGGTGGAGGCGATGAATTCGGCCACCGGCACCACCGGCGTCACGGCCGTTACAGTCACTTGGTCGGTCACGGTACAGCCGTTCTGGTCGAGAATCGCCGTGTAGGTGTAGCTGCCGGGCGTGGTGTAAACGGGCGTGGTGAGGGGGTTGCCGGGCGTGGGGCCGCTCAGCACGCCGCCCGTCCAGGTGACGGCGGGGAGAGGCTGATTGGTCAGTCCGGCGTTGTAGGTGCCGATGGTTTGGCGGGCGGCGGCGGAAGCCGTCGTCCAGCCGACGTTCGAGTCGGTATCGGTCGCGGTGAGGGCCGTACCGGCAATCCCGCTCGGGCTGCTCGCGCCGAGGCCGCTCCACACACCGGCGGGGAAGTTGGCGGTGGCCGAATAGTTATTGACCGCCACGCCGTCGATGACGGTGCCGCCGGGCGCGATCAGCAGGAAGCCCAAATCGGCCCCTGAGCCCAAGACTTCGTTGCCGCCCGTATGGTAGTAGTTATTGGCGGGCTGATCGGTTCCGGGGCCGAGGTGAACCACCACCACGCCGCGCGGCGCAATGGCGGCGGCGGCCGGGAACGTGTAGAGCCGCGCCACACCCGCACCCGCGGCTTTTACTTCAAGCTGATACCCGTTGAGACTGACCGCGACGGGGCCGATGTTGGCAATCTCAACGAAATCATCATCGAAGCCGAGGTACGTCGGGACCGGACTGGTGCCGCCCGTACCGGCGTTGTTGAACGTGAACTCGGCAATCTTGAGGGCCGTGCGCGGGCTACCGCTCGCCTGCAAAACCGACGTGCTCCCGACGTTCACCGTCTGATCCGGCCCGGCATTCACCGTGATGGTACCGTCGGTGTAGGAAAACGGCGCGCTCGCGCTCTGGTTCGCCTGCGGACTGGCGTCGGTCACGGTCACGAACCACGTCACCTGCGCCGTGCCTTGCGCGGGAATGGTGCCGCTCCAAGTGCCGCCGCTGTTGGTGAGGGCCACCTGCGTCGGGGCGGCACCGCCAACCGAGTACGTCAGCCGGACGCTCGCAATGCCCGAAGCATCCGTCGGCGCGAGGCTCACGACGTGCGCGGCCGGGGCGCAAGCCGGGGCGGGCGGCGTAAGCGTGATGGCGCCGATGGTCGGCGGCGTAAGGTCTTGCCCGGCGGGGAAAGCGAACCGCAGAATCTGACCGTTGCTCGGTAGATTATTGTTCGGGTCGCTCATTTCCATTCCGGCGCGGGCACTGTTCACCTTCACCGGGGCGCTCCACGGGCCGTTGGTGGTGGCAAGGTCAGTCCGGCCGACGCCGCGCAACCCCACCCGCACCGAGTCGAATCGGCCCTGAAACTGGTCGTTTCCCCACACGCCGCCATACGCGCCGTAATGGATCTCAATATCGTTCGACCCCTCAAAAAGCCACACCTGCGCCGAGCCGGTCTTCCCCGGTCCCCCAACGCCGCTGTACCGCTGAAAGTCGGCCGCTTCAATCTTGAACACCCGGTTCGGCGCCGCGCCATCCACGAGCGTCCGGTAGGTGGAGCCGCCCGTAGCGGGTTCCAGATCGATGTTGGTGAAGGCGATGACGTTGTCTTCCGTCCCGCGCAGCACGTTGTAATTGTCCGAAACTGTGTGCGTTCCCAGCCCGATGTAGCCGTTCGTGCTCACCGTGACCGAGGTAAACGCATTCGTACCAAGCTGGAAGCTGAACGGCAGCGGCAGCGGTGCCGAGTACCCGTCGTCCACGGTGCCCCCGCCGGAATTGGCCGCGAAGGGTGTCCCCGTCGTCAGCGGCACATACGTTCCGCTGGTCGTTGAAAAGGTGTAGAGCGGGATGGTTTGCGCCGTCGCGGCACGCCAGACGAGCGCGAGAAGCAAAGCGGTCAGCCCGCTTGCCCGGCGCGCAAAACGCCTGTCAAAGAAGGTAGAAGGAGATTTCATGGAAGTAAAAAACGGGTGGCGGTGATACCTCTACAAAGATGCGGCAGGCTAAGGGCTGATTCCCAACTTTGGAAGGGGCGCCTTTTGGGGTACCCGCCCCTGGCTTGACGCGGGGCTCCAGCCCCGTGTCGGGTATTCGCAGGTCTCTTGACCTGCCAGCCTACGTACCCGGCACCGTCTCGGTGCCGGAGCTGCTCAAGCCAATTAGTCCCCAACCACCGGCACCGTCCCGGTGCCGGGTACGTCGGAATGCGCCGATTGGAATGGCGGGGCCAGAGCCCCGCGAATAGGCGACACGGGGCTGGAGCCCCGCGTCAACCGCGTTCTGATAAATCGACCCAGTAAACCATTCAAAGTACCCCAACGGGGTTCTTCTCCAAAGCCCGGGGTTGCCCAAAGCGAAGTGTGGGCTACCCCGGGTGCGTGCTTCCCCCCCACCAAAAACCAAATCGCCCCGCCGAGCTTTGCTCGACGGGGCGATTATCATTCCTCTTCCCCCCAAAACCGACAGGCTTCAGAAGGAATCACTCAACCTCTACTGCCGCACCAGACGGCGCACCAGCGGCCCGTTCGTCGTGGCGACGCGTACCGAGTACACGCCCACCGGCAGCGTCAGGCGTAGCTCCACCGGCTGACCCGCCGTAGCGCGGTGCTCAGCGGCGTAGACTACCCGGCCCGTAGCGTCGAGGATGGTGACCGGCGTGGGTGCGGTGGTGGCGGGCAGCGTCAGGAAGAGGCGACCGTCGGCAGTGGGGTTCGGCCAGAGGCTGAAGCCCGCGGCGGCGGCGGTTTCTTCCATAGTACCCGTAATCACTACCGGCAGGCCGAGCGACGGCGCCGATTCACAGCCGCCGAGGCCCGTTGCCACGACCGTGTACGTGCCGTTCTGCGCGGACGTGGCCACGAGGTAGGCGGTACCTGTCGCGCCGGGAATCGGCTGGCCGCCCAGATACCACTGGTTGCCCACTCCGGCGCTGCTGGTGAGCAGGATGCCGCCGCCAGTTTGCGGCGTTGCGCTGATGGTTGGCGTCGCAGGCGTCGGGTTCACGGTCACGGTTACTGGGGCCGAAGTGGCGGCGCACTGGCTGGCGTTTGTGACAGTCACCGTGTAAGTGCCGCTTTGCGTGACGTTGATGGACGACGTGGTAGCGCCGTTGCTCCACAGGAAGTTACCCGTGCCAGTAGCAGTCAGAGTCACGGAGCCGCCCGCACAGAAGGTCGTCGGGCCACCGGCAGTGGCGGTTGCCGTTGGCGCGGCCGTAATGGTGAAGAGCGCTTGGGCCGAAGCCGCCGCGCAGCTTCCGCTGGCCGCGATGGCGTTGGTGACGGTGTACGTCCCGACCGCCGAAGCCGTCACATTGATCACCCCCGAAAATGGGTCGATAGACAACCCAACAGGCTGGGCGCTGAACGTGCCCGTCCCGGCACCCGCGCCGAGCGTGGGTTGCACCGTGGCGACGCTACCGGCGCACACGCTCGGCGTAGCGAACGAGAACGTGGCGAGCGGCGCGTTGGTGAGGGTGAGGGTTTGCGTGGTCGAGGCGGCGCACGGGCCGGGCGAGGTGTAGGTCACCACGTAGGTACCAGCGGTGCTGTTCGAGAGATTGATGACGCCCGTACCGGCCGTCAGGGCCAGACCGGCGGGTTGCGCGGTGAACGTGCCGCCGGGCGTGCCGGTGAGGCTCGGGGTGGCGTTACCGCCGCCGCTGAGGCAATACGTGCTGTTCGCGTAAGCAAAAGCCGCCGATTGCGCAGGGTTCACCGTGACGGTCACGGGGGCTGAAGTAGCCGAGCAACCCGTGCCGCTGCTGTTGCTCACGGTCACCGAGTAAACCCCGGCCTGCGTGGCGGCATACGTCCGCGAATCGGCGTTGGGAATCGACTGGCCGCCGAGCGTCCACTGGTAGGTGGCGTTCGCGGAGCCACCGTTGGCGGTGAGCGTCACGGAGCCGCCCGCGCAGAACGAGATCGGTCCACCGGCCGAGATGGCCGCCGTTGGGGCAGTGCCAATTGCGGCTACCACGGCCGTGCGGGGGCCTTCGCAGCTACCGGCGCCCACGGCGCTCACGTAATACGTGGTGGTGGTGCTGAGGCTCGGCGTGGTGAAGCTCGCGCCAGTGGCGCCGACGATGGCGGTGCCGCCCGTCTGGACGGTGTACCAGCGGTAAGCGCCGCCCGCGGGAGCGCCGGTGGCGGTCAGGGTGAGGGTACCCGCGCCGCAACGCTGCGCGCCGGTTGGGGTGACGGCCGCTGGCGCCGCGTTCACGGCCACCGTGAACGGCTGCGCCGTGCCCGTGCAGCCCGCCCGCGTGATGGTGAGCGTGTAAGCGCCCGCATTGGCGGTGGTTACGTTCGGAATCAGGGGCGCCGAGAGGGCCGAGGTGAAGTTGTTCGGCCCGGCCCACGCGTAGGTCGAGTTGGCGGGTACGCCCGTGGCGGCCAGCACCAGCGTGCTACCGGCGCACAAGCCCGTGGACCCGACGATCACCGGCGCGGTCAGCGTGCAGTTGCCGACGTTGATTTGATAGTCTTCGGTTTCGCCAGAGGCGAAGTTCGAGCAAGCATCGCCGGGGCCGTTCGACGAACCCGCCGCGCGGGTCCGGATGCGCACCCACGTAGCGCCGGGCTGAGCCGAGGCCGGAACCAGCCAGCCGACGATGGCCGCCGTGCCCGCCGTGGAGGCCGTCGTGACCTGCACCCATTCGTTTGTATCGAAGGAGTTGTTCTGATTCCAGTCGGCCCAGGCGCTGATGATGGCGCTTTGGCTGGTGGTGACGCGCAGGGCGTACGTGGTGCCCGGCGTCACGGATCCCGTGGTGGTGCCCGAAGCCGGGAACACGGTGTAGGCGTTCCCGAAGGAGTTGAGCTGGCAGGTCGAGACGGAATTGAGCGTCGTGCCGGCGACTTCAACACGCGTAATCGTGCCGCCACCGCACCCGGCCGCGAAGTTGCCCGGCGTGCAGGTCACATTGCCCGGGTTAGGGGCGGCGAGGACCGTAATCGTGTAATCTTCCGATTCGCCGGAGCCGAACGCTGAGCACGCATCGTTGGAACCGTTAGACGAACCTGCCGCGCGCGTCCGGATCCGCATCCGCGTCTGGCCGAGCGTGGCGTTGGCGGGAATCAGCAGCCCGGCCGTCGCTGGCGTTCCCGGCGTGGTGGCGGTGGCGATCTGCGTCCACTCATTCGTATCGAAGAGCTGGTTCTGGTTCCAATCGACCCACACGCTCACGATGGAGTTAAGGTCGGTGGTGACGTTGAGCGCGTACGTATTGGTGCGCTGCACCGACCCCGTAGTGACGCCGCTCGCCGGGAAAATCGTGTAGGCATTGCCCGTGCCGCTGAGCTGGCAGGTAGTGGTATTGTTGAGGTTGGTGCCCGTCAGGCGCACGTTCGTGATGGTGCCGTTGGAGCAGCCCGACGTGAAGTTGCCCGGCTCGCAGTAAGCGTTGGTGGTGCCGGCCTGCACGGTAATCGTGTAATCTTCGCCCTCGCCGGAGCCGAATTGCGTACACGCATCTGTTGAGCCGTTTGGCGAGCCGTTCACCCGCGAGCGAACTCGCATCCGGGTCTGACCGAGGACGGCGGAGGCCGGAACCGTCAGGCCCACTGTGCCGCCGAGGCCGGCAGTGTACACCTGCGTCCACTCATTGGCATCGAAAAAGAGGTTCTGATTCCAGTCGACCCAAACGCTCGTGATCGCGTCGTTGTCGGTGGTGAGGTTGAGGCTGTAGGTCTGGCCGCGCTGCACGGTCGCGGTGGTGGTGCCGGTGGCGGGGTACCGCGTGTAGGTATCGCCGACGACGTTGGTCGCACAGGTAGACGCGTTGACGAGCGTCGTGCCGACCAGCGTTACCGACGTGATGTTCGGGCCAACGCAACCCACCGGCTGTGAAGCCGCGCAGTAAGGCGTCGGGTCCGACGTGTTACTCGTGCCACCCTGAATGCTGATGATGTAATCCTCGGTTTCGCCGGAGAAAAACTGCGTACACGCATCCGTAGAACCGTTGATTGAGCCGGAAGCGCGCGTCCGAACCCGCAGACGGGTCTGGCCGAGCGTGGCGTTGGCCGGCACCGCGAGTGAGACCAAATCGACCGTACCGGGCACCGAGGCCGTCGTGACCTGCGTCCATTCTGAGGCGTCGAACGTGCCGCTTTGGTCCCAGTCGGCCCATACCGAAATGATGGAAGTCGCATTGGTCGTGACCCCGAACGTGTAGACTTGCGATTGCGCCAGCGTGGCAGTGGTATTGCCGCTAGCGGGGTAAATCGAGTACTGCGACCCGTTCACCTGCGCGCACCCATTGGGTACGGTGTTGAGGGTAGTGCCGAAAATCGAGAGCTGCGTAATGTCGCAGCTCGTGCCGCCGAGGTTGGCGGTGCAGTAAGAGCCGCCGCTGGTAGGCAAGCTCCCCCGGTAAATGCCGCCAGCGAAGTTCGTGTTGAACCCGCCCGCATAGCCCACCGAAGAATTCAGGAACGCGACCGAGTTGTGCGCGAGCGCGTCAATCGCCGTCCACGTAAAGCCGCCGTCGGTGGAGTACGACGAGCCTTGCCCGGCCGTGCTTGCACCCACACTCACATACGTCCCCGGCGAGCCGGGCACCCCGGCCACATCCGCCGTAAACACTGGGCCAGACACCACAAGCGCCGCCCAGCTCAGCCCGCCATCGAACGTGCGGGAGATAATGTTCGGGTTAGCTGCATCATACGCAATGCCCTGCGTGGCCGAGCTGAACGCCAGCTGCGTGATGGTGGCCAGCCCGGTATTACTCGTCCCCCAGCTCAAGCCTTGGTCATTGGAGTAAAGCACGTTCCCGAAATTGGTCGCAATCCAGACGTTGTTGCCGCTCCGCTGCGTCGTGCCCACGATAGCGTATTCCCCGGCCTGTGGCAACGGCAGCGACGTGGAGCTGATGCGCGACCACGAAACCCCGGCATTGACGGAGCGGTACATCTCCCAGAAACCACCCACAGGGTCGCCGATGGCGAGAACCGTGTTCGCATCGAAGGCAATTACACCGTCGAGGAAGCCGCCTTGCGCCGCCGGAAAGGCTCCGGCGGGCGTCAGCGTCGTCCAGGTGGTGCCGCCGTTGGTGGTGCGGAAAATGAAGCCGCCGCCGCCGCCGGTGTTGAAATTAGAATAGGCCGCCCAAGCCGTCTGCGTGCTGACCGCCGCAAACCCGACTGCGTTGAGGCCTTGCGCGGGCGTCACGAAGCCCGACGTCCAGGTGGTGCCGCCGTTGGTGGTGCGGGTGAACCCGTTGTAGCCGTTGAGCGGCGCGGTACCATCGTAGCCCGGCGCCCACGCCGTGTTGGCATCAACGATGGAAATCGAGGAGATGCCGACGCTCGCCTGCGAGAAATTGGAGTTCTGCACCGTCCATTGAGCGGAAGCGGCCCTACTGCCGCCCATCAATAAACCAATAGCCAGAAGGCCTCGCCACCACGAACGGCGGGAAGCAGGGTAATAATTGCTCATATAATCAGCAAGTGGTGGGGAATGAGTAGCGTGCGCAGCGCAGCGCCGTTAGGTCGTTTCGAGCGGCAAGGCGAAGTTCGTGCCTACGGGCTAAGTGCGGGGCGCCAGACGTAGCGAAAAGGGCTATCGTTACTTTTTTGTGGGATTTTTCCGCAATTTATTTTGACCTATCCTGATCTGATCATAGGTGTTATAGCTCACCCTTGCGCCACGGGCACATCGAATGTGAACGCCGCCCACTGACCGGGCCTACTGCTCGCGCGCAGCTCGCCGCCCAGCAGTCGCACGAACGACCGGCATACGGCGAGGCCCAAGCCCGTCCCCACTTCGCCGGTAGTGGCGTCCGAAGTCGAGCGCGCTCGCCCCGGCTCAAACAACGTGGCGAGCTGCTCCGGAGCGATACCAACGCCCGTATCCGTCACCGTAAAACGCAGAAAACCCGGCAAATCAGCCGTTAGCCGCACCGTAACCGCGCCGCCAGCGGGCGTAAACTTCACCGCGTTCCCCACCAGATTCCGCAGCACCGTACCGAGAAGCGCCGGGTCGACCCACACGGGCGGCAAGCCCGGCGGCAGCTCCGCGACGAGCTGTATCCGGCGGTTCGTCGCCGTGGGGCGGTGCAAGGCGAGAGCGGTGGCCGCGATTTGCGCCGCTTCCACGGCCGTCGGATGATTCATCACCTGCCCGGCCTGCGCCCGCCCCCAGTTGAGCAGGTTATCGAGGAGGGTGCCGAGGGTATTGAGCACATCCAACAGCAGCTGCGGCCTCACACCGGCCGTACGCCACGCCAGCGCCGCCGCCTGCTCGCCATAAAGCAGCGCCGAATCCGCATCCAAGCCCGGCGTCCCATACAACCGACAAAGCCCCTCCAACGCCACCACCCGCCGACTAACCGGCAAATCCCGCTGCCGCAACACCGCCCGCAAGCTATCAGGCGCCGAAGCCCGCCCCTCAACCTCCTTCCACGGCGCGATAAGCATCAAAAAACACCCGATGAGTAGAAAACGGTGCCTCATACCCATCATATCTAACCTATGCTATAGCTAAGCCAACGGCCCGCCGCCCGAAAGTATCTAAAGAAAGCCTATAAAGGTGCATCCGGTCAGCAGAATCAGCGTCAGACTGGCGTTGGTACCAAAAAGACCGCCCCGCCAACCAAAAGGTCAGCGGGGCGGTCTAAGAGGCTGTTTAAGTTAGCGGGGTCGGTACCTTTGGGGGATGGTCGCACGGCGTTACACCTCCGATTTGACAGATCGACAATGGGAGCATCTGGCCTCGCTCATCCACTTTCAGCGGCGCAGTAAATGGCCCCTGCGGGAAGTGGTGAATGCGATTCTGTATGTGCTCAAAAACGGCAGCGGCTGGCGCGACGTGCCGCGCGATTTTCCGCCCTATGCGACGGTGTACTCCTATTTTGCCAAGTGGAGTGCGGATGGCACGTGGGAGCGGGTAAGCGGTTGCCTGACGGTGGATGCGCGGGAAAGCGCCCAAAAAAAGCCTGTCCCACGGCCGGTGCCCTCGACTCGCAAAGCGTAAAGAATACGGTCACCAGCACCGCCCATGTGGGCTACGATGCGGGCAAGCGCATCAAGGGGCGCAAGCGGTTTTTCGTCGTCGATACGCAGGGGAATCTGCTGGCGGCGTGGGTAACGTCGGCGGCCTGCCACGACGGCACGACGGCGGTGTTGTGGTGGGACGGGCTGGTGTTACGCAACGAACTGCTGGCCGACTTACGCCTGCTCTACGTGGACAACACGTTCCGCTCGCGGATGCAGGCGGCGCTGCCGAAACATCAGCTAACGGTCTGTACGCCAAGCGAAGTGGCCGTCAACAAAGGTCCTTTTTGCATCCACGTACGGCGCTGGGTGGTGGAGCGAACTATTGCCTGGACGACGGCCCACCGCCGCCTGGCCCGAGACTACGAACGCTCCACCCGTCACGCCGCTGCTTGGATCTACATCGCTAATATTCGCCGAATCCTACTGTTAACTTAAACAGCCTCTTA